>CAZOHI010000006.1:0-99549 GCA_964579695.1 uncultured Caulobacter sp.
GCGCCCTGCCAGTCGATGTCGAAGAGGACGTCGTGCCCCGCCTCCAGCGCCGCCATCACCGGCGCGGCAGGGGTGCCGTAGCAGTTCTCGTGGACCTCGGCGTGCTCCAGGAACTCGCCGCCGTCGCGCATCGCGTCGAAGCGCGCCCGGTCGACGAAATGGTAGTCGCGCCCTTCCATCTCGCCCGGCCGTATCGGGCGGGTGGTGGCGGAAATCGACAGGTCCAGCTCGGGATGGTCGGCCACCAGCCGCCGCGACAGGGAGGTCTTGCCCGCGCCCGAGGGGCTGGAGACGACCAGCATCAGGCCCCGGCGGCGGCGGTCACTCGACATTGGCCATCTGCTCCCGCAGCTGCTCGATCGTCGCCTTGAGGTCCAGGCCGATGGCGGTCAGGGCCGAGGTGGCGGACTTCGAGCATAGCGTGTTCGCCTCGCGCATGAACTCCTGCATCAGGAAGTCGAAGCGGCGACCGGCGGCGGCCTCCTCGGCCATCAGGGCGCGCGCGGCGGCGATGTGGGTGCGCAGGCGGTCCAGCTCCTCGCGCACGTCGGCCTTGGTCGCCAGGGCGGCCGCCTCCTGCACGATGCGCTCCTCGAAGGCCCCCTCGCCCACCAGCTCGGCCATCCGGCGCTCGAAGCGCTCCTTGATGACGGCGGGCTGGGTGGACGCTTCGGCCTCGGCGGCGTCCACCAGGGCCTCGATGCGGTCGTTCAGGCCGGTCAGGACGGGGGTCAGCGCGACGCCCTCCTGCTGGCGGGCGGCCTTCAGGCCGTCGAGCGCCTGGGCCAGCGTCCGGGCCATGGCGGCCTCGACGGCGGCGCGGACCTCGGGATCGTCGTCGCCCTCGTTCGCCTCGATCACCCCGCGCAGGGCCAGCAGCCCGTCGATGGTCGGGGCTGCGGCCCGGCCCGCCTTCACCAGCGGCTCGGCGAGCGCGAGGTAGCGTTCGAGCTGCTCGGCGTTGATGGTCACGGCGGTATCGGAATCGGCCCGCTTGGCCTGGAGCCCGACCGTCACCTGCCCGCGCGCGAAGCGGGCCTGGGACAGGTCGCGGGCGGCGCGGTCCAGCCCTTCGAAGCCCGGTGGTCCACGGAAGCGGACCTCCAGGTTGCGGCCGTTGACGGAGCGCGCCTCGACCGCCCAGCTCCAGGCGCCCAGCGCGCCCTCCTGGCGGGAAAAGCCGGTCATGCCGGAGAGGGCCATCAGGGCGCCTTCGGAGCTTCGATGACGGGCACGGCTTCCGCCTCGGCCTTCCTGCGCTTCTCCACCTGCCGCCAGGCGGCGACGTTGCGCAGGTGCTGGTCGTAGGTGGCGGCGAAGACGTGGCCGCCCGTGCCGTCGGCGACGAAGAACAGCTCGTCCGTCTCCGGCGGGTCCAACACGGCGGCCAGCGACGCGCGGCCCGGATTGGCGATGGGCGTCGGCGGCATGCCGCTGATGACATAGGTGTTGTAGGGCGTGGCCGCCGTCAGTTCCGACAGGCGGATGCCGCGTCCCAGCGGACGGCCCTTGGTGATGCCGTAGATGATGGTGGGGTCGCTCTCCAGCCGCATCCCCTTCTCCAGCCGGTTCAGGAACACGGCGGCGATGCGCGGGCGCTCGGAGGCCAGGCCCGTCTCCTTCTCGACGATGGAGGCCAGGATCACGGCTTCCTCCGGGGTGCGGAACGGCAGGCCCGGCTGGCGCTGGGCCCACAGGGCGGCGAGCAACTCGTCGTGGGCGTCCATCATCCGCTTGAGCACCGCCGAACGGTCCTCGCCGCGCTGGAAGTCGTAGGTTTCCGGCAGGATCGAGCCTTCAGGCGGGGTCGGAGCCACGCCGGTCAGGGCGGCCTCCTTCATCAGCATCTCGATGGCCATGTCGGAGGTGTAGCCCTCGGGGATGGTCACCTGATGGCGCACGACCCGGCCCTTGCGGACGTCGTCCAGCACCTTTGACATCGGCGTACGGGTGGCGAATTCGTACTCGCCGGCCTTCAGCTCCCGGGCAGCGCCGGTCACCTGGGCGGCGGCGACGAAGATGGTCCCGGAACGGACGACACCCGCCCGCTCCAGCGTCGAGGCGATCTCGGGCAGGCCGGCGCCCCGTCGCAGCATGACGTTGGTCATGCCGCCATCGCGGGCGTCCGGTCCCGGTCCCTGGAAAATCCAGAAGGCCCACAGAGCCACCAGCACCAGGGCGACCAGGACAGTGGCGAACGCGCTCATCGCCATGATCGCCAGGCGCCGCATGAACGGCAGGTCCTGTTCCTTCGCGCGCCTCTTTCGGCTCACGAGACCTTCTTGAGGATGAGGGCCGCGTTGGTGCCGCCGAATCCGAAGCTGTTTGACATCGCCACGTCGATCTTCATGGGCCTGGCCTTGTGCGGCACGAGGTCCATTACGGTTTCGACGTTCGGATTGTCGAGGTTGATCGTCGGCGGCGCGATCTGGTCGCGTATGGCGAGTATCGTGAAGATCGCCTCGACCGCCCCGGCGGCGCCCAGCAGGTGGCCGGTGGCCGACTTGGTGGACGACATGGCGGCGTTTCTCGCCCCCTCGCCCAGCGCCCGCTCCACCGCGCCGACCTCGATGCCATCGGCCATGGTCGAGGTGCCGTGGGCGTTGACGTAGGTGATCTCCGACGGATCGACCCCGGCGTCCCGGATCGCCGCCTTCATGGCGCGGAAGCCGCCGTCGCCGTCCTCGACCGGGGCGGTGATGTGATAGGCGTCGCCGGACAGGCCATAGCCCGCCACCTCTGCATAGATCTTGGCCCCGCGCGCCTTGGCGTGCTCGTACTCCTCCAGCACCAGCACCCCGGCGCCCTCGCCCATGACGAACCCGTCGCGGTCGTTGTCGTAGGGGCGGCTGGCCTTCTGCGGCGTATCGTTGAAGGCGGTGGCCATGGCGCGGCAGGCGACGAAGCCCGCGATGCCGATGGGGCAGACGGCGGCCTCGGCCCCGCCCGCCAGCATCACGTCGGCGTCGCCGTAGCGGATCAGGCGCGCGGCGTCGCCGATGGCGTGGGCGCCGGTGGCGCAGGCCGTCACCACCGAGTGGTTCGGCCCCTTGAAGCCATAGCGGATCGACACCTGGCCCGAGGCCAGGTTGATCAGAGCCGAAGGGATGAAGAAGGGGCTGACCCGGCGAGGGCCCTTCTCGGCCATCTCCAGCGCGGTCTTCTCGATGGTGGCCAGGCCCCCGATGCCGGAGCCGAGCATCACGCCGGTCCGCAGGCGTGATTCCTCGTCCTCCGGCGCCCAGCCCGCATCCCGGACGGCCTCGTCGGCGGCGGCCATGGCGTAGAGGATGAAGTCGTCGACCCGGCGCTGGTCCTTGGGGCTCATCGTCTTGTCGGGGTCGAAGGCGCCCGGCATGTCGGGCGAGCCGCCGCCACGCCCATCGACGCGGGGGACCTCGCAGGCGACCTCGCAGCCGTAGCCCGCCGGATCGAAGGCGCTGATCCGGTTTGCGCCGGACTTGCCTTCGAGGATACCCCGCCACGTCACGTCGACCCCGTGGCCGAGAGGCGTGAGCAGGCCGATGCCGGTGACGACGACTCTGCGCATCTTAAGGAGACTCCAAATCAGCACCGCTAACGAAAACCGCCGCGCGCACTAAGGCAAGAGCCCGTGCGCGCGGCGGTCATGCGGCGTATCCCAAATTCAGGAACGCGGACGGCTTCAGCCGCCCGACTTCTCCTGGATGAACTTCACGGCGTCGCCGACCGTCTGGATGTGCTCGGCGGCGTCGTCCGGGATCTCGATGTCGAACTCTTCTTCGAACGCCATCACCAGCTCGACGTTGTCGAGGCTGTCGGCGCCCAGGTCGTCGATGAAGCTCGCCTTCTCGGTGACCTTCTCGGGATCGGCGTCGAGGTGCTCGATGACGATCTTACGCACGCGCTCGAGAATGTCGGACATTAGGTGGGTCCCTCTTTGACTTGGTGTCATCACGGAAGACTGTGACTCTCACACTTCCTGTGAAATTCGGGCTCTCGCTAGCATGTTCCTTTTCGGGTGACTAGCGGACAGCCGACGCAGCTCAGATCATCGCCATGCCGCCGTTCACGTGCAAGGTCTGGCCGGTCATGTAGGCGGCCTCGTCGCTCGCCAGATAGACACAGGCCGAGGCGACGTCGCCGCCGGTCCCCAGGCGCCCCGTGGGAATCTTGCCCATGATCGCCTCGCGCTGGGCCTCGTTCAGGGCGTCGGTCATGGGGCTTTCGATGAAGCCGGGGGCCACGCAGTTGACCGTCACGTTGCGGCTGGCGACTTCCTGGGCCAGCGCCTTGGAGAAGCCGATCATGCCCGCTTTCGAGGCGGCGTAGTTGGCCTGGCCGGGGTTGCCGGTGACGCCGACGACCGAGGTGATTCCGATGATCCGGCCGAACCGCCGCTTCATCATGCCGCGCAGGGCCGCCCGGCTCAGCCGGAAGTAGGATTCGAGGTTGACCTTGATCACCTGCTCCCAGTCCTCGTCCTTCATCCGCAGCATCAGGCCGTCGCGGGTGATCCCGGCGTTGGCGATGAGGACGTCCACCTGCCCCGTCGCGGCCTCGGCGGCGGCGATCAGGCCGTCGACGGAGGCGGGATCGGACAGGTTGGCGGCGGCGACGGAGGTCCGCTCGCCCAGTTCGGCGGCGATCTCGGCCAGCACGGCCTCGCGGGTGCCGGAGAGGACGACGTGGGCGCCCTGCGCGTGCAGGCTGCGCGCGATGGCGCCGCCGATGCCGCCCGTGGCGCCGGTGACGAGGGCGGTCTTGCCGGTCAGATCGAACATCGGTCGGCTCCTTAAAGCGACTTCGCGAAGGCTTCGAGATCGTCAGGCGCGTTCAGCGGCGAGGCTTCGGCGTCGGGGGCGATGCGCTTGGCCATGCCGGACAGCACCTTGCCCGCGCCCGCCTCGGCGAAGCGGGTCACGCCGCCCTCCCCGGCCAGCCACGCCATGCTCTCGCGCCAGCGCACGCGGCCGGTGACCTGCTCGACCAGCAGGCGGCGAATCTCCTCCGGGTCGTGGACCGGGCGAGCGGTGACATTGGCGACCAGCGGGGCGCGGGGGGCGACGATGGCCACCCCCGCCAGCGCCTCAGCCATCTCGTCGGCGGCGGGCTGCATCAGGGGGCAGTGGAAGGGGGCCGAGACGTTCAGCGGGATGGCCCGCGCGCCCAGTTCCTTGGCCTTCTCGACCGCGCGGTCCACGGCCGCCTTGGCGCCGGAGATGACCACGTTGCCCTGGTTGTTGTCGTTGGCGACCACGCAGACGCCGACCTCGGCCCCCGCCGCCGCGGCCTCCTCGGCCAGCGCCACGTCCGTCTTCGGCCCGATCAGCGAGGCCATCGCCCCCGCCCCGACCGGCACGGCCCGCTGCATCGCCTGCCCGCGCAGCTTCAGGAGCCGCGCCGTGTCTGACAGCGTGATGGAGCCCGCCGCCGCCAGGGCCGAGTACTCGCCCAGCGAATGCCCGGCCACGAAGGCCGCGCGCTCGATCCCCACGCCGAACTCCCGCTCCAGCGTGCGGGCGACGGCCAGGCTGACGGCCATCAGGGCGGGCTGGGCGTTCTCGGTCAGGGTCAGGTCGCCTTCCGGCCCCTCGCGCATCAGGGCGAACAGCTTCTGGCCCAGCGCCTCGTCCACCTCCTGGAACACCTCGCGGGCGGTCGCGAACGCTTCGGCCAGCTCGGCGCCCATGCCGACGGCCTGGCTGCCCTGGCCGGGGAAGATGAAGGCGAGGCTCATGGGGGGCTCCTTGCAAATCCGCCGGCAGGGTTAGGGCGGCCCGCAAGCTGGCGCAAGAGCCGGTAAAGGGCGTATTCTCCCGCCATGAAGCGCCTTGCCCCCCTGCTCGCCGCCGCCGTCCTGCTGGCCGGACCCGCCCACGCCGCGCTGAAGCCGGGCGCCGCCGCGCCTCAGTTCACCGCCGAGGGCGCCCTGGGCGGCGAGCCGTTCAGCTTCGACCTGGCCAAGGCGCTGAAGAAGGGGCCGGTGGTGCTCTACTTCTTCCCCTCGGCCTTCACCAAGGGCTGCACCATCGAGGCTCACGAGTTCGCCGAGGCCGCCGACGAGTTCGAGGCGCAGGGCGCGACGCTGATCGGCGTGACCGGCGGCAACACCCACCGGCTGGCCGAATTCTCCAAGAGCGAATGCCGCGACAAGTTCCCCGTCGCCGCCGTCGGCAAGCAGACGATCAAGGCTTACGACGCCGCCCTGCCGCTGAAGTCGGACATGTCCAACCGCACCAGCTACGTGATCGCTCCGAACGGCAAGATCATCTTCACCCACTCCGACTTCAGCCCGGTGGAGCATGTGGCCCTGACGCTCAAGGCGGTGAAGGACTGGCGCAGGGCCAATCCCCAATAACCCTTCTCCCTGAGGGAGAAGGAGGGGCCCGCCGGGAGAGGGTCTGATCCTTGCCTTCGGCTCCCTTCCCGCGTATACGCCCGCGCTTCATCGGAAGGCGGTCCCAGGCGCCTCTGCCATCGGGACCCATCGTTTCCGCCGGTCTTCCGCCGTCGGACGCGCCGCCTTCCACATCGGAAGAAGGAAAACATGGCGTTCTACGAACACGTGGTCATCGCGCGGCAGGACATCTCGCCGCAACAGGCCGAAGCTCTGAACGAGCAACTGAAAGCCCTCATCGAAGAACTCGGCGGCCACATCGCCAAGATCGAGTACTGGGGCCTTCGCAACCTCACCTACCGGATCAAGAAGAACCGCAAGGGCCACTACTCCCTGCTCGCCATCGACGCCCCGGCGGCGGCGGTGAAGGAGATGGAGCGGCAGCTGTCGATCAATGAAGACGTGCTGCGCTACATGACGATCCGCGTCGAGGAACTCGACCTCGAACTCTCGCCCGTCCTCGCCCGCCGCGATCGCGAACGCGAACGCGAGCGTCCGCGCGACGAATTCGCCGCCGCTTAAGGAGGACGCCGCACATGACCGACGTTTCCGCTCCCGAATCCGGCGCTCCCGCCGCCGCCGCCGGCGGCGCCCGCCGCCCCTTCTTCCGCCGCCGCAAGGTGTGCCCGTTCTCGGGCGCCGGCGCGCCGAAGATCGACTACAAGGACGTCAAGCTCCTGCAACGCTACGTTTCCGAGCGCGGCAAGATCGTGCCGTCGCGCATCACCGCGGTCTCGGCCAAGAAGCAACGCGAACTGGCCAAGGCCATCAAGCGCGCCCGCTTCCTCGCCCTGCTCCCCTACGTCGTGAAGTAAGGGAGACGCACAGATGAAAGTCATCCTGCTCGAACGCGTGGAGCGCCTGGGCGCCCTGGGCGACGTGGTCACCGTGAAGGACGGGTTCGCCCGCAACTTCCTGTTGCCGCGCTCCAAGGCCCTGCGCGCCAACAACGCCAACCTGAAGGTCTTCGAAGCCCAGCGCGCCGATATCGAGGCCCGCAACGCCAAGGCCCGCGAAGCCGCCGGCGAGGCCGGTGAAAGCCTCGACGGCACGACCTACGTGATGATCCGCCAGGCGGGCGAGAGCGGCCAGCTCTACGGCTCCGTCACGGGCCGTGACGTAGCCGACGCGGTCACCGCCGAAGGCGGCAAGATCGACCGCTCGATGGTCGTCCTCGACAAGCCGATCAAGACCCTCGGCGTCCACGAGGTGAAGGTCCGCCTGCACGCCGAAGTCCTCGTGTCGGTGAAGATCAACATCGCCCGCTCGGCCGACGAAGCCGACCGCCAGTCTCGCGGCGAGAACGTCATCACCTCGCAGTTCGAGGAAGACGCGGCGCAAGCCGCCGAAGCCGCCGCCGACCTTCTCGAAGGCGGCGCGGGCTCGCACGACCTGGGCGTCGAAGGCTAACAGCCTTTCAACGCTGGAACTCCAGACGGCGCGGGAGCAATCCCGCGCCGTTTTTCGTCGTCATCCCGGCCGTAGCGAAGCGGAGAGCCGGAATGACGTAGGGGGAGAACATACAGAGAAATCCCCATTCATCTGCACCGCCCCCCGAGCGCTTCCGGCCCCGGTTTGTTAACGTAGGCTAATGGCCCTCGTACCCGCCCTAGACCTCCGCTCCGTTCCCGGCGATGCGCCCATCGCCGCGATGCCTTCGAACATCGAGGCGGAGCAGGCGCTGCTGGGATGCCTGCTGTACGACAACGCCGCCTACGAGCGGATCGACGACAAGCTGTCGGGGCTGCACTTCTACGAGCCCTTCCACGCGCGCCTGTTCACGGCGCTGGAAAGCCACATCCGCAAGGGCCAGCTCGCCGAGCCCATCCTGCTGGCCGACGAGTTCAAGCGCGACCCGGCGTTCGAGGAGCTGGGCGGCCTGCGCTACCTCGCCGACCTCGTGGACCGGGCGCCGCCGGCCGCCAACGCGCCCGACTACGCCCGCGTCATCTACGACCTGGCCCTGCGCCGCGAGCTGATCCGTATCGGCGGCGAGATCACCGTCGACGCCCGCGACGGCGACCCCGACAAGACCTCCCGCGACATGATCGAGGGCGCCGAGCAGCAGCTCTACGCCCTGGCCGAGAGCGGCACGTCCTCCACCGGCTTCGTCAACTTCGCCGAGGCCCTGCGCGGCGCGGTGGAGATGGCGGCCGAAGCCTACAGCCGCGACGGCGGGCTGGCGGGCGTCTCGACCGGGCTGATCGACCTCGACAAGCAGCTCGGCGGCCTGCACCCCTCCGACCTCATCATCCTCGCCGGACGGCCCTCGATGGGGAAGACGGCGCTGGCGACCAACATCGCCTTCTCGGTCGCCCGCAACTACGCCTGGGAGCCGCAGCCGGACGGCACGCGCAAGACGGTCAACGGCGGGGTCGTGGCCTTCTTCTCGCTGGAAATGAGCGCCGAGCAGCTCGCCACCCGCCTTCTGGCCGACGTCTCGGGCGTGTCGTCCGACCGGCTGCGCAAGGGCGAGATCGACGCCTCGGAGTTCGGCCGGGTGCGCGACGCGGCGCTGGAAATCCAGGAAAGCCCCCTGTTCATCGACGCCACCGGCGGCCTGTCCATCGCCAAGCTGACCGCCCGGGCGCGGCGGCTGAAGCGGTCGGTGGGGCTGGACCTGATCGTCGTCGACTACCTCCAGCTCGTCACCGGCGGCGACGGGCGCGGCGAGCAGAACCGGGTGCAGGAAGTGTCGATGATCACCCAGGGCCTGAAGGCGCTGGCCAAGGAGCTGTCCCTGCCGGTCATCGCCCTGTCGCAGCTCTCGCGCCAGGTCGAGAACCGCGAGGACAAGAAGCCCCAGCTGTCCGACCTGCGCGAATCCGGCTCCATCGAACAGGACGCCGACGCGGTGATGTTCGTCTATCGCGAAGCCTACTACCTCTCCAGGGCCGAGCCGCGCACGGGCACCCCTGAGCACCTCGCCTGGCAGGAGGAGCTGGAGAAGATCAACAACGTCGCCGAGGTCATCATCGGCAAGCAGCGCCACGGTCCCATCGGCACCGTCCGGCTGAGCTTCAACGCCGATACCACCAAGTTCGGTAATTTGGCGCGTGAGGGCCGCTTCGACGTGCGCTAAAGCGCGCGCATGTCCCGGCTCACCATCGACCTCGACGCCCTCGCCCACAACCACGCCGTCCTGCGCCAGCAGGCGGCGGGAGCCGAGGTCGCGCCCGTGGTCAAGGCGGACGGCTATGGCCTCGGCGCGGCGGAAGTCGCCCGGCGGCTGTGGGACGAGGGCGCGCGCAGCTTCTATGTCGCGCGGCTGGAAGAGGGCGAGGCCCTGCGCCCCGCCCTGCCCGGCGCCGCCATCCACGTCTTCGACGGCGTAACGCCCGGCTCGGCCGAGCGGCTGAAGGCGGCGCGGCTGGTGCCGGTGATCAACAGCACCGGACAGGCGCGCGGCTGGGACGGCCCGGCCGCCCTGCACGTCGACACCGGCATGAACCGGCTGGGCGTACGGCTGGAGGAGGCCGAGGCGCTGGCGAAGACGCTGGCGGTCGAGCTGGTCGTCAGCCACCTCGCCTGCGCCCCCGATCCGGCCCATCCGCTGAACACGAGCCAGCTTGAGCGCTTCCACGCCGCCCTGGCCCTGTTTCCAGGCGCGCGGGCCAGCTTCGCCAACTCGGCGGCGACCTTCCTGGGTGCGGCCTACCGCTTCGATCAGGTGCGGCCGGGGATCAGCCTCTATGGCGGCGGGCCGTGCGAGCGCCCGGACGGACGGCTGAAGGCGGTGGCGACGTTCGAGGCCCCCATCCTCCAGGTCCGTGACGTGCCGGTGGGCGAGAGCGTCGGCTACGGCGCCGCCTTCACGGCCCAGCGGCCGACGAAGGTGGCGATCCTCGGCGCGGGCTACGCCGACGGGCTGCTGCGCTCGCTGAGCCCGCGCGGGGAGGCGTTCCTCGACGGCGCCCGCCTGCCGCTGCTGGGGCGGGTGTCGATGGACATGATCGCGGTGGACGTGACGGGCCTTCCCGCCGCGCGCGAGGGGGCGATGGTCGAGTTGCTGGGCCGCAACGTCGCGGTGGACGACGCCGCCGCCGCCGCCGGGACCTCGGCCTACGAGTTGCTGGTGCGGCTGGGGCGGCGGGCCGAGCGCGTCTACGTCAGCTCCTAGCCAGGACCTCCAGCGCCGCCGCGTCCACGGCCGCGACGGCGGCCTTCAGCTCCGCCATGCCGACGCCGTCGCCGCTGGCCTGGACGAGGAAGCGGTCGCCGACCAGCACGCCGTACTCACCGCGCCCGTCTTCCAGCTTCTCGAACGTCATGCGGCCGTCGATCTTGCGGGCTTTCTCGTAGGAGCCGTTCTTTTCGGTCGAGGTCGAGATGTTGAAGGCCCCGGCCATCGCCGCCAGCGGCGCCGCCGAGCCGAGGTCCGTCACCGACAGCTTCAGCGACGAAGCGCCCTTCACATAGGTCCCGTCGGCCGCCGAGCCGGACAGCCCCGCCGCCCCGCCGGACCCGGTGGAGACCTCCGAGCGGGCGTAGCCGGCGACCTGATCGGGCAGATAGGTCTTGAGCGCGTCGGGCTCGACGGGCTGCACCCCCTCCCCGCTCCTGATCCTGGCGGCGGCCTCCTCGAGCTGTCTGGTGCTCTTTTCCAGCTCGCTCATGTCGATCTTGCCGGCGCCGGGGATGGCGACCTCGCCGGAGGCCCGAAGGCTGGGGGAGCCGAGGGCGGTCATGGCGACGATGGGGCCGGTGATGGCGCCCAGCACCAGGGCGATCACGAAGGCGATGATCACCACCACCGCCGTATAGGGCAGGGCCTTCTCCTGCGGCGCCTTCATCAGCACCGGCAGGCCCTTGAAGTAGAGGTAGAGGCTGTAGAGTCCGACGATCCCCAGCCACGCCAGCGGCGGATAGAGCTGGAACACGCCCGCCAGCCACGCCGCCGTCGAGCCGTAGGCGACGAGCTTGAACGCCTGGATGCGCTCCTTCCGGCCGCCGAAGTTGGGAGCCAGGGCCTCCACCACCAGCGCCATGAGGTAGACCATGGCGAGCTGGACCAGAAAGCCGAGGACGGCGGTCGCGATGGCGCCCACCAGGCTCGGCTTCATCGTGATCCCGAAGGCGCCGTAGCCGAAAACCAGCGAGCCGATCAGCCCGCAGACCGCCGGAACCAGCGCCAGCGGAACCACCCAGCCGCGATAAAGGCCACCGATGGTGGCTGGTTCGCGGTCGATCTCGGCGAAGGCCGCGCCGGGCCGCAGCAGCAGCGCCTTCACCCGCTCGACGAAGCCGGAGGCGCCGGGGCCTCCCTCGATCGTGGACATTAATACGCCTCCCTTGGTGTTCTCCCCTGCGAGGGAGCCTAGACCGATCCGAACGGCGTAGACTAGGCCCTCATCGAATCAGGAGCGCCCATGGCCCGCGACGGCGCGGTCTACGTCTGCCAGTCCTGCGGCGCGGCCCACACCAAATGGGCCGGGCAATGCACCGCGTGCGGCGCCTGGAACAGCCTGGTGGAGGAGCTGACCTCCCGCCCGCCGGGCGCGCTGGCGCCGAGCAAGGCGACCAAGGCCAGGGGCCTGGCGTTCGAGACGCTGGAGAGCGAAACACCCGCCCCGCCGCGCATCATCACCGGGGTCGAGGAGTTCGACCGCGTCTGCGGCGGCGGGATCGTGCCGGGCTCGGCCCTGCTGATCGGCGGCGACCCCGGCGTCGGCAAGTCCACCCTGCTCCTCCAGGTCTGCGGCAGCGCGGCCCAGCGGGGCGTGCGCTGCGCCTACATCTCCGGCGAGGAGGCGGTGGAGCAGATCCGCTCGCGCGCCGCCCGCATGGGACTGGCCCAGGCCCCGGTGAAGCTGGCGGCCGAGACGGCCCTGCGCGAAATCCTCGACGGGCTGAAGAAGGAGCCCTTCGACCTCGTGGTCATCGATTCCATCCAGACCCTGTGGTCCGACGCCCACGAGGCCGGGCCGGGATCGGTCACGCAGGTCCGTTCCTGCGCGGCCGAGCTGGTGCGGCTGGCCAAGAAGCGCGGCGTGGCGGTGCTGCTGGTCGGCCACGTCACCAAGGACGGTCAGATCGCCGGGCCGCGCGTGGTGGAGCACATGGTCGACGCCGTCCTCTCCTTCGAGGGCGAGCGGGGCTATCCGTTCCGCGTGCTGCGCGGGGCCAAGAACCGGTTCGGGGCCACCGACGAGATCGGCGTCTTCGAAATGAGCGACGGCGGCCTGCGCGAGGTGCGCAATCCATCCGCCCTGTTCCTGGGCGAGGGCGGCGAGCGGGCGGCGGGGGCGGCCGTGTTCGCCGGGATCGAGGGATCGCGGCCCGTCCTGGTGGAGTTCCAGGCCCTGGTCGCGCCATCGGCCTACGGCACGCCGCGCCGGGCGGTCGTGGGGTGGGATTCAGGGCGGCTGGCCATGGTGCTGGCGGTGCTGGAGGCGCGCTGCGGGCTTGGTTTTGGCAATCGTGACGTCTATTTGAACGTCGCTGGCGGACTTCGGATTTCGGAGCCTGCGGCGGACCTCGCGGCGGCGGCGGCGCTGGCGTCCTCGGCCTTGGACGCGGCCCTGCCGCAGGACTGCGTTGTGTTCGGTGAATTGAGCCTGTCGGGCGACGTCCGCCCGGTGAGCAGGATGGAGGCGCGCCTGAAAGAGGCGGCGAAACTCGGCTTCTCCCGCGCCCTCGCCCCCAGCGGCGCGGACGGCGGCGGCGTGACCGCCGTCTCGCGGCTGGCCGACGCCGTGCGCCGCATCGGAGATCAGGCGTGGAACTGAGCGTCCAGCTTCCGCTCCTCCCCCGCTTCGCAGGCGAGGCGTTCACATGACCCTGTTCGACGTCATCGCCGGTCTGGTCCTGCTGGTTTCGGCCGTCGTCGGTTTCGCTCGCGGGGCCACGCGGGAGTTGGTGACGGCGCTGGCCTTCCTGGCGGCGGCGGCCGTCTCGATCCTGGCCCTGCGCTTCACCGGCCCCCTGGCCCGCAACGTGATCGACCCCGACTGGGCGGCGCTGGCGGTGGCGATCCTGGTCGTCTTCGCGCTGGTCTACATCGCCCTGCGGGTGATCGGCGGGCGGATGACCGAGCGGGTGCAGCAGGCCCAGGCGTTCGGGATGCTGGACCGCGCCGTGGGCGTCGGCTTCGGCCTGATCCGGGCGCTGGTCGTGCTGGGCGCCTTCAGCCTGGTGTTCAACGCCGCCACCCCCGCCGACCGGAGTCCCGAGTGGGTGAAGGGTGCGGCGCTGTATCCGTTGACCGAGGCCAGCGGAAAATTGTTGATGGCCTTCGCACCGAAGGGGTCGGCCGTGGCCGACAGGATCAAGCCGGCCATAGAGCAGGCGGTGCGCGAAGGCTCGGGAGAGACGCCTGACGGCGAAGCCTACGACGAGCGCGAGCGGCGCTCCGTCGACGAGTTGGTGGAGAAGTCCCGATGAGCGAGTTCTGGCGCGACCCGGACGACGACAGGCCGCGTCTGGAATGCGGCGTCTTCGGCGTGTTCGGCGTCCCAGAGGCGGCCGCCGTGGCGGCGCTGGGGATGCACGCCCTACAGCACCGGGGACAGGAAGCCTGCGGCATCGCCAGCTTCGACGGCCAGCGGTTCCATACCGAGCGCCACATGGGCCTGGTGGGCGACGCCTTCACCGGCGCCGACCTCGTCGACCGCCTGCCCGGCCACTCGGCCATCGGCCACACCCGCTACTCCACCGCGGGCGGCAGCTTCATCCGCAACGTCCAGCCGATGTTCGCCGACCTGGAGGCGGGCGGCGTGGCCCTGGCCCACAACGGCAACCTGACCAACTTCCTCACCCTGCGCGAAAAGCTGGTCGGCGAAGGGGCGATCTTCCAGTCGACCTCGGACAGCGAGGTGATCCTCCATCTCATCGCCCGGTCGCGGAAGTCCAAGGTCATCGACCGCTTCATCGACGCCCTGACGCAGATCGAGGGCGGCTATGCCCTCGTCGCCATGACCAACAAGAAGATGATCGGGGTGCGCGACCCGCTGGGCATCCGGCCGCTGGTGCTGGGCGACCTGGACGGCAACCCGGTGCTGGCGTCGGAGACCTGCGCCCTGGACATGATCGGCGCCCGCTTCGTGCGCGACATCGAGCACGGCGAGATGGTGGTCATCGACACCGACGGCGTGCAGTCGATCCGCCCCTTCCCCGCCTCCACCGCCCGGCCGTGCGTGTTCGAGTACGTCTACTTCGCGCGGCCCGACTCGGTCGTGAACGGCCGCTCGGTCTACGAGGTCCGCAAGCGGATGGGCCGTCGCCTGTCCGAGGAAAGCGGCGTGCCCGCCGACGTGGTGGTGCCGGTGCCGGATTCGGGCGTGCCCGCCGCCGTCGGCTACGCCCAGGCCAGCGGCGTGCCCTTCGAGATGGGCATCATCCGCAACCACTATGTCGGCCGCACCTTCATCCAGCCGACGCAAGGGGTGCGCGAGCTGGGCGTGCGGATGAAGCACAGTCCCAACCGCGCCGTGCTGGCGGGCAAGCGGGTGATCCTGATCGACGATTCCATCGTGCGCGGCACGACCAGCCGCAAGATCGTGCGGCTGGTGCGCGAGGCCGGGGCCAAGGAGGTCCACCTGCGGTCGGCCTCGCCGCCGATCCAGTGGCCGGACTTCTACGGCATCGACATGCCCGACCGCGACAAGCTGCTGGCCGCCCAGAAGACGCTGGAGGAGATGACGAGGTTCCTGGAGGTGGACAGCCTCGGGTTCCTCTCGGTGGACGGGCTCTACTGGGCCATGGAAGCGGCCCCGCGCGACCCGGCCAACCCGCAGTTCACCGACCACTACTTCACCGGCGACTACCCGACCCGGCTGCTCGACAAGGAGCTGGCCGAGGGCCGCAACGACCAGAGCGAACGGCAGCTTTCGTTCCTGGTGAGCGCCTGAGCCGCTCCGCGGGCTGCTCAGGATGACGAATTCAGTGCAGGGACCCGGTCATCCTGAGCAGCGCCCGTCAGGGCGCGTGTCGAAGGAAGCACCGTGAAATTCCTCCGCCTGGACCCCTACATCCTGCTGCTGCTGGCGACCGTCACCCTCGCTTCCGTCTTCCCCGCGCGCGGGCAGGCGGCGGAGGTGCTGGGCCTCGTCGCCAAGGGGGTGATCGCGGTCCTCTTCTTCCTGCACGGCACGCGGCTGTCGCGGCAGGCGGTGCTGGCGGGCCTCGCCCACTGGCGGCTGCACCTGACCGTGCTGGCGTCGAGCTTCGTCCTCTTCCCGCTGATGGGCCTGGGCGCGGGGCTGCTGCCTGAGAACATCCTGCCCCAGCCGATGGCGCTGGGGCTGCTGTTCCTTTGCTGCCTGCCCTCGACGGTGCAGTCGTCGATCTCCTTCACCGCCATCGCGCGCGGCAACGTCGCCGCCGCCGTCTGCGCCGCTTCGGCCTCCAACCTGCTGGGCATGGCCCTGACCCCGCTGCTGGTCGGCGTGCTGATGCAGACGCAGGGGATCGGCATGACCTGGGGCGTGGCCATCGCGGTCTTCACCCAGCTCCTCGGCCCCTTCGTCCTCGGACAGGCCGCCCGGCCGGCCGTCAGCCGCTGGATCGAGCCGCACGCCCGGCTGGTCGGCTTCATCGACCGGGGCTCGATCCTGCTGGTGATCTATTCCGCCTTCAGCCGCGCCGTGGTGGACGGCATCTGGAGCCGCGTGTCGATAGAGGCGCTGGTCGTCACGGCCGCCGTCTGCGCCGTGATGCTGGCCACCGTGCTGTTGGCCACCGTCCGCGCCTCCCGCGCCCTGAAGTTCGGGGTCGAGGACGAGGCCGCCGTCGTCTTCTGCGGCTCGAAGAAGAGCATCGTCACCGGGGTGCCCATGGGGGCGATCCTGTTCCCCCCGGCCATCGCGGGCGTGATGATCCTGCCCCTGATGCTCTATCACCAGATGCAGCTCATCGCCTGCTCGTTCATCGCCCAGCGGTATGCGCAGCGCCCCTGACCGAGTAGGAAGGCGCCCATGGAATCGAACACACCGCTTTCGGGCCGCGTCGCCCTCGTCACGGGCGCCACGCGCGGCATCGGCCGTGCGATCGCGCTGGGGCTGGCCAAGGCCGGCGCGCACGTCATCGCGCTGGGACGCACGCAAGGGGCGCTGGAGTCGCTGGACGACGCCATCTTCCAGGCGACCGGCGAACACGCCACCCTGGTCCCCATAGACCTGCTGAAGCCGGAGGGGCTCGACCCCCTCGGCGCGGCGATCCACGAGCGCTGGGGCCGGATCGACATCGTGGTCGGGGCGGCGGGGGTGCTGGGCGCCCTGACGCCGGTCGGGCACCTCGCCCCCAAGGCGTGGGACATGATCGTCGCCACCAACCTGACGGCCAACTGGCGGCTGATCCGCTCCATGGACCCCCTGCTGCGCAAGTCCGACGCCGGGCGGGCGGTGTTCCTGACCAGCAGCGTAGCCAGCAAGCCCCGCGCCTTCTGGGGCGCGTACGCCGCCTCGAAGGCGGGGCTGGAGACGCTGGTCGCCACCTACGACGACGAGATGGAGCATACGCCCGTGCGCGCCGTCAGCGTCGATCCGGGCGCGATGCGCACCAAGATGCGCGCCGGCGCCTATCCGGGCGAGGACCCCACGACCCTGCCCGAGCCGGACGAGATCGTGCCGCTGATCGTCGATCTGGTCCGGCCCGACCGCGAGCCGCCTAGGGCTTGCGTCCGGTTCCGCGAGTGGCGGGCCGCTTCCCGCCCTTGAGGGCGCCGCGCGCCTTGCCCGCCGCCTTGACGGCCAAGGATTTCACCGAGCCGGCTTTCGCCCCGCCCGCCTTGTTCTTGGCCCCGGACTTGGCGGCCTTGCGCTTGGCGTTCGCCTCGCCCCCGAACGCCTTGGTTTCCGGCCGGGCGGTCGTCTTGCCCTTGGGCTGCATGAAGGACGGCGCGCCGCCCTTGCTCTCGCCCTCGGCATAGGGGTTCTTGCCCGACTTCAGGGTGATGCGGATCGGCACGCCCGGCAGGTCGAAGCTCTCGCGCAGGGAGTTGATCAGGTAGCGGCGGTACTGCTCCGGCATCTGGTCGGCGCGGGTGGCGAACAGCACGAAGGTCGGCGGCCGGGCCTTGGTCTGGGCCATGTACTTCGGCTTCATCCGCTTGCCGTTGACGGAAGGCGGCGGGTGCCTTTGCACCGCCATGCCCAGCCAGTCGTTCAGGTCCCGGGTCTTGACCTTGGTCGACCAGTTGTCGTGGACCTTGAGCACGGCTGGCATCAGGCGCTCGACGTTGCGGCCCGTCTCGGCCGACAGGGCGACGACCGGCGTGCCGCGCACCTGCGGCAGCATCCGCTCGGCGTGCTCGATGAACTCCTTCAGCTTGGCCTGCGGGTCGGGCACCAGGTCCCACTTGGCCAGCACGAAGACGAGGCCCCGGCCCTCGCGCTCGACCAGGTCGGCGATCTGCAGGTCCTGGGTCTCGAAGGGGTGGGTGGCGTCCATCACCAGGATCACCACCTCGGCGAAGGTGATGGCCCGGATGGTGTCCTGCGTGGACAGCTTCTCCAGCTTCTCGTTGACCTTGGCCTTGCGGCGCAGGCCCGCGGTGTCCACCAGCCGGATGCGGCGGCCGTCCCATTCCCAGTCGACCGGGATGGCGTCGCGGGTGATCCCGGCCTCGGGGCCGACCAGCAGCCGGTCCTCGCCGATCAGCCGGTTGACGAGGGTGGACTTGCCCGCGTTCGGTCGGCCGACGATGGCGATGCGGACGGGCTTGTCGCGGTCGTCCTCCTCGTCCTCCATCTCCTCGGGCGCGACGGCGACGACGGCGGCGAACAGGTCGGCCATGCCCTCGCCGTGCTCGCCGGAGATGGGCACGGGCTCGCCCAGGCCGAGCTGGAAGCCCTCGTTGATCCCGGCGTCGGAAGCCCGGCCCTCGGCCTTGTTGGCCGCCAGCACCACCGGCTTGCCGCTCTTGCGCAGCAGTTCGCCGAAGATGCCGTCGGCGGGCGTCACACCCTCGCGGGCGTCATAGACGAACAAGGCGATGTCGCACTCGGCGATGGCCCGCTCCGTCTGGGCGCGCATCCGCGCTTCCAGGCTCTCGTCGGAGACGTCCTCGAAGCCGGCGGTGTCGATCAGCTCGAGGTCCAGGTCGCCCAGCCGCCCGGTCGCGAACTTCCGGTCGCGGGTCACGCCCGGCAGGTCGTCGACGATGGCGAGCTTCCTGCCCGCCAGCCGGTTGAACAGCGTGGATTTGCCGACGTTGGGCCGGCCGACGATTGCGAGTCTGAGAGGCATCGCCTCTCCTTACCGGATCGCGATCAGATCCGCCTCATCCGTGACGACGAAGACCGTGCCGTTCACCGCGATGGGATCGATCAGCACACCGCCGCGCAGCCGCTTGGAAGCCTGCGTCTCGCCCGTCTTCGGGTTCAGCGCCAGGAGGTCGCCGCGGCTGTTGGCCAGGATCAGGCGGTCGGAGGCCAGGATCGGCGTCGTCCACAGCGGGCTCACCGTGGCGCGGCGGAAGATGCCCTTGCGCTTGTCGCGCTTGCCCTCGTTCAGGTCGCGGATCCAGTAGATCTGCCCGGTCTCGCGCGAGGCGCAGATCACCTCGCCCGCGCGGGAGACGATGTAGACCACGTCGCCCGTCGGCAGCGGCGAGGTGATGGCCGACACCGGCAGCGACCAGCGGGGTTGGCCCGAGCGCAGGTCAATGGCCGCGAACACGCCCGAGTGGCTGGCGGCGTAGACGTCGCCCTTGTAGATCACCGGCCGCCCGGCCACGTCGCGGATTTCCGACAGCGCGTTGGTGCGGCTGGCCCGCGACAGGGCCTGGTTCCACAGGTCGTTGCCGTTGCCGGCGCGCAGGGCGACGACCTCGCCCGAGGCGAAGCCCGCGACGATGGTCTCGCCCGACACCGCCGGGCTGGAGGCGCGCAGGATGCGGGCCGGTTCGATCAGGGCCTGGTAGTTCCAGTCCGGCGCGCCGGTCGCGGCGTTGAAGGCCAGCAGCTCGTTGTCGGTGGAGACGACGAAGACCTTGCCCGACGCGACGGTCGGGGCGGCGTGGATCGGCGAGGCCACGTCGCGGCGCCAGCCGATGGCGCCGGTCGCGGCGTCGAGCTGGACGACATAGCGGTTGCCCGAGGCGACGTAGAGCTTGCCGCCCGAATAGGCGATGCCGCCGCCGAAGGCGTGGCGGTCGCGGCGGCTGCGGGACGGCAGTTCCTCGCGCCAGACGACATTGCCGCTCTGGACGTCGATGGCCGAGACGCGCGATTCGGCGTCCATGACGAAGACGCGCCCGTCGGCCGAGACCGGCGGCGCCATGACGTGCTGCTCGGCGCTGGAGCCCTTGCCGAACCCGCGGCGCCAGGCGACTTCCAGGGTCGGGGCGGCCTCGACGTGCTCGACGGACTGCTCCAGCGAGCCGCCCGGCACCGGCCAGGCGGCCTGGGCGACGGCAGGCGGCAGGTAGAAGTCCTGCCCCTTCAGCGCGTCGGCGACCGCCACCGTCTCATCGAAGGCGATGATGGAGATGCGCTGGCCTTCGCTGGCCACCGATTCCGGCTCGTCCTTGTCGCCGAAGGGGTTCAGGCGGCCGCCGATCCCCTGGAGGGTCGAACAGCCGCTCACGGCGACGGCGGCGGCCATAACGACGGCCAGGCCGCCCATACGCTTCATGCTCATTGAGCGGCTCCGGACTGGACGGGTGCAACGGGCTGGGCCGGCGCCGCGGCGGCGGCCTTCACCGCCGCCGGGATGCTCGCGGCCGAGCCGGAATCGATCATGTCGCGCGCGGCTGCTGCGCGCTGGCGCACCGCATCCGAGGCGTCGGGGGAAACGATGAGGACGCCGAAGTCCGTGCGGGCCTCGGCCGTCTTGCCCGCCATCAGCTTGGCGAAGGCGAGCGCCTCGCGGGCCTGGGTGCGGTAGGGACGCTCGTCCTCGGTCAACGGGGTCAGCCTCTTCTCAAGCTCGGCGTAGGGAGCGGTGTCGAGCAGGGCGAAGGCGGATTTGAGGCGCGCCATGTCGGCGACCAGCGGGTCGGAAGCCAGCCCGGCGGCCTCGTCGAACATCTTGGCCGCCTCGGCGGGCTTGCCCTGCTCCATGCGGATGCCGCCCTGGTGCATCAGCGCCATGGCGCGGTAGACCTTCGGCCCGTCCTTGGCGATGGCGGCGAACAGCGGGTCGGCCCTGGCGAAGTCCTGGGCGATGGCGGCGTCGAGCGCCTCGCCGTACTTCACCGACACCTCGGCGGCCTGCCTGTCGCGCCAGGCGTCATAGCCCCAATAGGCGACGGTCACGGCCAGGGCGGCCACCGCGATCGCGATGATCCACGGCAGGGCCTTGAACGCCAGGGTCTTGTAGCGGTCGGAGCGTAGCTGCTCCTCGACCTCTTCGAACACGTCGACCAACGGTGACTCCGGCTTGGCGGCTATTTGAGCGGGGGGAACCTATAGGGTCGCAGGCCCGCCTGCAACGTGGCCGCGCGCTAGCTTTTCCTCGAAAAATACGTCTCGCCCTCGCCGGGGAAGGTCCGGGCCCGGACGTCCGCCGCGTAGCCCTGCGCGGCGCGGGCGATCTCGCCCCTCAGGTCGGCGTAGCGGCGTACGAACTTGGGGGTCCAGTCGAAGAGGCCGAGCATGTCGTCGGTCACCAGGATCTGGCCGTCGCAGCCCGCCGAGGCGCCGATTCCGATCGTCGGAACCTCGACCTGATGGGTGATGTCGCGGGCCAGGTCCTCGGCCACGCCCTCGACCACGATGGCGAAGGAGCCCGCCGCCTCGGCGGCCTTGGCCTCGTCGATGATGCGCGAGCGCTCCTCGTTGGTGCGGCCCTTGGCCTTGAAGCCGCCCTCGACCAGCACCGCCTGGGGGCGAAGGCCGACGTGGCCCATGACCGGGATGCCGCGCTTGACGAGGTATTCGATGGTGGCTGGGACGGTCGGACCGGACTCGACCTTCACCGCCTGGGCGCCCGTCTCCTTCATGATGCGGGCGGCGTTGTCGTAGGCGACCTCCGGCGAGCCCTCGTAGGAGCCGAACGGCATGTCCACGACCACCATGGCCTTGCGCGAGCCGCGCATCACCGCCTGGCCGTGCAGGATCATCATGTCGAGCGTCACGCCCACGGTGTTGGGCATGCCGTGGACCACCATCCCCACCGAATCGCCGACCAGCAGCAGGTCGCAGTGGTCGTCGAGGATCTCGGCGACCGGGCAGGTGTAGGCGGTCAGGCAGACGATGGGCTCGCCTTTGGCCTTGCGCGCGGCGATGTCGGGCGCGGCGAGGCGCCGGACCTTCTCTTCTCGATGCGAAGACAGGGCTAGAACTCCTGGCTGGCGCGGGTGACCGCGAAGGCCAGCGCCATAACACCCAGCGCCGCCGCCATCCACATCGCTTCGCCGCCGAGGGGCAGCCCGCCCCGAAGAGCCGTGGAAAGCGCCTGGGCCGACTGCAGGGAAAGCGCCTCGAAACGCGGCACGGCGCCGGAGGCCAGAAGCTGGCCCGCCGCCATCATGCCGCCCGCCAGCCCCGCCGTCCCGATCAGCACCTGCCGCAGGCCCCACCCGCGGTCCAGCCGCGTCTCCACCAGCCGGGCGAAGGCTTCGGAGTCGGAAAACGCCGGGGGCTGGTCGAACAGCCGCTCCAGATTCGCCTCGAATTCGAGATCAGCCATGACCGAGCCTCCCGTCCGCCGGCGCCGCCAGCCGGACCCTGAGCTTATCCAGACCACGTTTGACATGGGATTTCACCGTTCCCAAGGGCGCATTCAAGGCTTCCGCCGCCTCGGCGTGGGACAGGCCCGCGCCGTAGCACAGCGAAATGCACACCCGCTCGGCCGGGCTGAGCGCCTGCATCGCCCCGTCGAGGTCGAGGCGGGCGGCTACCGAGCCCTCCCCGCCGACGGCGGCGTCCTCCGCCCCCTCCTCAAGCTGGTGGACGTGGCCCTCGCGCTTCCAGCGCCGCACATAGAGCCGCGCGGCGATCCGGCGGACCCAGGCGGCGAACGTCCCTTCGCCCCGGAACTCGGCGATGGCCTCGAAGGCGGCGAGGAAGGCGTCCTGCGCCAGGTCGTCGGCCAGCGCGGGCTCGGCGCCCATGCGGCGCAGCAGCCCCCGCACCGCCGGGCCGTGGCGGCGGACCAGCTCGCCGAAGGCCGCGCGGTCGCCCGCCGCCGCCAGGGCGGCCAGCTCCACGTCGTGCAGACCGGCTTTCACTTTCGGCTGGGCCATCGCCCGAACCTCCCCTGCCCCGGACGCCGCTTCTAGGAAGCCTTGGCCTTGTTGGGGTTGAAGATGCTGAGGACGATGAAGGCGAGACCGATCAGCCCCGGGATCGCGGCGATGCCCAGCAGCGGATGCAGCGCTTCCTGCTCCTGGTAGCCGATGACGGCGCCGAACGCCGCCACGCCCAGGCCGACCGCCAGCCAGATCATGCCGGTGCGCAGGTCGGAATGGGAGGTCGGGGCGATCTTGCGGTCGCGGGTGATGGCGTCGATCACCTCGGGCGGCACGGGCTGGCCCTTCTCGATGGCCATGCGCAGGGTGGCCTGCATCTCGCGCCGCTCGCGGCTCTTCAGCCACGCGGGGATCACGACGATGGCGATGACCATCAGGAACGGCAGGCTGATCGCCGCCAGCGGAATGAGAACGTCCATTGTCTTCAAGCCCTTCCAGGTGGAGCGGCGATGGCCGCCTCTGACGGGAAAGAGGCCCGCGCCGCGCCGAACGGATGCGGCGGCGGACATGAAATCTTGTTCATGCGGAAAAATTTCGCGGAGAATGTCGGTTCGCGAAAGGCCCGGCCGTCCTCGGAACGAAAACTGGCCTGAAGGGAGACCTGAGATGCGTGTCATGGTGATTGTAAGGGCGACGGCGGACAGCGAAGCCGGCGTCATGCCCAGCGAGGAACTGCTCGCCGCGATGGGCGACTACAACGAACAGCTCGTGAAGGCCGGGATCATGAAGGCGGGCGAGGGCTTGCACCCCAGCTCGCGCGGCGCGCGGGTCCACTTCTCCGGCGACAGCCGCACCGTCATCGACGGGCCGTTCGCCGAGACCAAGGAACTGATCGCCGGCTTCTGGATCTGGGAGGTCGCGTCCCTCCAGGAAGCTGTCGAGTGGGTCAAGAAGTGCCCCAACCCGATGATGGGCCCGAGCGACATCGAGATCCGTCCGGTCTTCGAGGCCGACGACTTCGGCGAAGCCTTCACCCCCGAACTGCGCGCCCAGGAAGACCGCCTGCGCGAGGAAGTGGCCCGGCAGGGCGGCTGAACCGACGAAAATCGAGGCTGGCCCCTTGCCAGCCTCTCTTTTTGGCCGAATACTTTAGTAGATGCTAAACAATAGGCCGCCCAACCTCGACCTGATGTTCCACGCCCTGGCCGATCCCGGCCGCCGGGCGATGGTGGAGCGGCTGTCGCGAGGCCCGGCGTCCGTCAGCCAACTCGCCGAGCCGCTCGACATGACCTTGTCGGCGGTCGTCCAGCACCTGGCCGTGCTGGAGGGCAGCGGGCTGGTGAAGTCGCACAAGGTCGGGCGGGTGCGGACCTGCCAGATCGAGCCGGGCGTCCTGACGCTGGCCGAGAAATGGATCAACGACCGGCGGCTGGAGTGGGAACGCCGCCTCGACCGGCTGGGCGATTTCCTGGCCGCCACGAACGAAGGGGAAGACCAGTGACCAACCGATCCGTCAGCCACGGCATGTTCTGCCTGGAGCGCGTGTACGACGCCGCGCCCCGCCGCGTGTTCTCGGCCTTCGCCACCGAGGCCCGCAAACAGCTGTGGTTCTCCGGCCCGAGCAATGAGTGGGACATGCTGGAGCGCGCCTTCGACTTCCGCGTCGGCGGCAGGGAGATGCTGGAGGCCCGCTGGAAGACCGGCCGCATCTCGCGCTTCGACGCGACCTACTACGACATCGTGCCCGATGCGCGCATCGTCTACGTCTACGAGATGACCATCGACGGGACGAAGATCTCGACCTCGCTGGCCACCATCGAGGTTACGGCCGAGGGCGCCGGCGCGCGGCTGAAGGTCACCGAACAGGGCGCCTTCCTCGACGGCTACGACGACGCCGGATCGCGCGAGCACGGCACCTCCATCCTGCTGAACCGCCTGCGCGAGAGCCTGTCCCAATGACCCTGACGCTCTATTCGCACCCCTTCTCGTCCTACTGCCAGAAGGTGCTGATCGCCCTCTATGAGAACGGGACGGAGTTCACCTACCGCCACCTGGAGCATCCCGGAGCGAACGACGAGCGGGCCGCCCTGTGGCCGTTCGGACGTTTCCCGGTGCTGGTGGACGACGGCGTGACGGTGGCCGAATCCACCATCATCATCGAGCACCTGGACCTGCACCGCCCCGGCCCCGCGCCGATGCTGCCCAAGGACCCGAAGGCGGCGATGGAGGCGCGGTTCATGGACCGCGTGTTCGACAACTACGTCATGGGCTCGATGCAGAAGCCGGTGTTCGCGGCGATCCGGGGCGGCGACGTGGAGGCCGCGAAGGCCGAAGCAGCCAGTGAGCTGGACACCGCCTACGGCTGGCTGGAGACGAGGCTGACGGGCCGGACCTGGGCGGCGGGCGAGACGTTCGGGCTGGCCGACTGCGCCGCCGCGCCGTCGCTGTTCTACGCCGACTGGGTGCATCCGATAGGCGAGGCGTTCGGGGCCGTGCGGGCCTACCGCGCGCGGCTGCTGGCCCGGCCGTCGATGGCGCGGTGCGTCGAGGAAGCGCGGCCGTATCGCCACTACTTCCCCCTCGGCGCCCCGGATCGGGACTAGGCGAACGCTTCCGCGTACCGCTCCGGCTTGAACCCCACCAGCAGGCCCTTGCCCGTATCCAGCACCGGCCGCTTGATCATCGACGGCTGGGCCAGCATCAGCTCCACCGCCTTGGCCTCCGTCAGGTCCTGCTTCTTCTCCTCCGACAGGCCCCGGAAGGTCGTGCCCGAGCGGTTGAGCAGCACCTCCCAGCCGACCGCCTTCGCCCAGCCTTCCAGCGTGGCGCGGTCGATCCCGGCGGCCTTGTAGTCGTGGAAGTCGTAAGCCACGCCCTGGCCGTCCAGCCAGGCGCGGGCCTTCTTCATCGTGTCGCAGGCCTTGATGCCGTAGAGTTTCGTCATGGGGCCTTGATAGGCCAGGCGCCGGAGGACGCAAGATGATAGCCGCCCTGATCCTCGCACTGGCCATCGCCCCCGGCCTGGAGCTGGAAACCCGCATCGACGGCGACCTGGACGGCGACGGCCGGCCCGACACCGTCTACGTCGAGCGCGGCGAGGAGGTGCGGCGGCTGCATGTCCTGCTGGGCGGGACCACCCCGGCCGGCGTGCTGGAGATGGACCCCTATCCCGTCCAGCGCGGCGAGGCGTTGCTGGAGATCACGAAGAAGGGCGTGCTGGTCGTGGGCGACCTGACGGGCGGAAGCTCGGCGACATCGTCCACCTACCGCTTCCGCTACGACGGGAAGGCCGGGCGGATGCGGCTGATCGGCCTCGACGCCAAGTTCTACAGCCGCACCAACCGCCACGGCTGGTCGAGCGCGAGCTGGAACCTGCTAACCGGCGACTACGTTGAGGAAAGCGCCGAGCTGATCGAGACGCCGACCGACGCGGCCTACGCCGACCCCGTCGTCACGCGCGGCAAGCGGCCGACGGGGCCCGTCTACATGGAAGACACCCCCAGCGGCGAGAGCCTGATCATGGGTGAGTAGTTTGACTTCTCCTCCCACGAATGCAGAAATGGCCCAATGTTCGCGCGTCCGACATTTCGCCGGTTCCGAAACCACGGCGGCAGCCTTCTGGCAGGCTCCTAGCCCCGGCTCACCACGCGCGATGCGCCGGGAGTCCGGGGGGACTTCCATCCTATCCTTTCCCATCCGGAGCTTTTCAATGTCGTCCGCGACGACCGCGCGTCCGCGCCCCAAGATCATCCTGTCCCGCACCGACGCCGACCTGTTGTCGGACCTGGCCGAGCGCATGGAGGCGAGTTCGCCCCAGGCCGCCGGGCTGCTGCTGGACGAGATCGAGCGCGCCGACATCCGCCCTGACGCGAAGGTCCCCGCCAACGTCGTGCGGATGGGCTCGACCGTGGAGTTCCTCGACGAGGCCCACGGCGTCACGCGCACCGTGCAGCTCGTCCTGCCCGCCGAGGCCGACATCGCCGCCGGCCGGGTATCGGTGCTGACGCCTGTCGGGGCGGGCCTGATCGGGCTGGCCGAGGGTCAGTCTATCCTGTGGCCGGACCGCGAGGGCGTGAAGCGGCCCCTGCGCATCCTGCGGGTCACTCCCACTCGATAGTGCCGGGGGGCTTGCTGGTCACGTCGTAGACGACGCGGTTGACGCCGCGGACCTCGTTGATGATCCGCGTGGCGGTCTTGCCCAGCACGTCCCACGGGAACTCGAAGAAGTCCGCCGTCATGCCGTCGGTCGAGGTCACGGCGCGCAGGGCCAGCACGTTCTCGTAGGTGCGGGCGTCGCCCATCACCCCCACCGTCTTCACGGGGAGGAGGACGGCGAACGCCTGCCATATCCTGTCGTAGAGGCCCGCCTTGCGGATTTCCTCCAGGTAGATGGCGTCGGCCTTCTGAAGCACATCCACCTTCTCCGGCGTGATCTCTCCGGGAATGCGGATGGCCAGGCCAGGGCCGGGGAACGGGTGGCGGCCGACGAAGTCCGGGTGCAGGCCAAGCTCGACGCCCAGCGCCCGGACCTCGTCCTTGAACAGCTCGCGCAGGGGCTCGACCAGCTTGAGCTTCATGTAGTCGGGCAGGCCGCCGACGTTGTGGTGGCTCTTGATCACGGCGCTGGGGCCGCCCTTGGCCGAGACGCTCTCGATCACGTCGGGATAGAGGGTGCCCTGGGCCAGGAACTCGGCGCCCTCGATCTTCGCCGCCTCGCGGTCGAAGACGTCGACGAACAGCTTGCCGATGGTCTTGCGCTTGGTTTCGGGGTCCGTCACGCCCGCCAGCGCGCCCAGGAACATCTCGCCCGCGTCCACGTGGACGAGCGGGATGTTGTAGTGGTTGCGGAACAGCGAGACGACCTGCTCGCTCTCGCCCAGCCGCATCAGGCCGGTGTCGACGTAGACGCAGGTGAGCTGGTCGCCGATCGCCTCGTGGATCAGCACCGCGGCGACCGACGAATCCACCCCGCCCGACAGGCCGCAGACCACCCGCCCCTTGCCGACCTGGGCGCGGATGCGGGCGATGGCCTCCTCCTTGAAGGCGGCCATGGTCCAGTCGCCGGACAGGCCCGCGACGCCGTGGGTGAAGTTGCGGTAGATCATGGCCCCGCGCGGGGTGTGGGCCACCTCGGGGTGGAACTGCACGCCGTAGAAGCGGCGCTTCTCGTCGGCGATGGCGGCGTAGGGAGAGCCTTCCGAGGTGGCGATGACCTCGAACCCTTCGGGGATGGCGGTGATCTTGTCGCCGTGGCTCATCCACACCGGCTCGCGGTGATCGACAGCGCCGATCCCGGCGAACAGCGGGCTGTCGCGGGTGATGACGATCTCGGCCCGGCCGAACTCGCGATGGTGGCCGGTCTCGACCTTGCCGCCCAGCTCGGCGACCATCGTCTGCTCGCCATAGCAGACGGCCATCACCGGCACGCCCAGTTCGAAGATGCGGGCGGGCGCCCTGGGGCTCTCCTCCTCCGTCGTGGAGGCGGGGCCGCCCGACAGGATGATGGCCTTGGGCTGGAAGGCGTCGAGGATCGCCTCGACCTTGTCGTAAGGGTGAATTTCGCAATAGACGCCGCTCTCGCGCACCCGGCGGGCGATGAGTTGCGTCACCTGACTGCCGAAATCGACGATCAGGACGCGCTGGTGGTCTTGCTGGGTCATGGGTGCGTCCTAGTTCGGATTCTCCAGCACGGCGACGAAAAAGCCGTCCGTTCCGGTCGTGAGCGGGCTCATGCGGCGATATTCGCCAGCGGCCCTGAAGCCTGGATGGCGTTCGAGGAAGGCGGCCAGCCGGTCCTCGTTCTCCTCGGCCAGCAGCGAGCAGGTGACGTAGACCAGCCGCCCGCCCGCCTTCACGTAGGGCGCGGCCTCGTCCAGCACCGTGTCCTGCTCGGCCATGCGGCGTTCGAGCTGCTCGGGCGTCAGGCGCCACTTGGTGTCCGGGTGGCGACGCCAGGTGCCCGTGCCGGTGCAGGGCGCGTCCACGAACACCACGTCCATCCTGCCGGTCAAAGCCTTGAGCGGCTCCTTCTCGACCGGCGAGCGGACCTGGAGGTTCCTCACCCCCGCCCGGATCGCGCGCGGCGTCAGGTCGGCCATGCGCCGGGCGTCGGCGTCGTAGGCGTAGAGCTGGCCCGTGTTGCCCATCGCCGCCGCCAGGGCGAGCGTCTTGCCCCCGCCCCCGGCGCAGAAGTCCAGCACCTGCCGGCCCTTGATGTCGCCTGCGGCGGCGGCCGCGATCTGCGAGCCTTGGTCCTGCACCTCGAACCAGCCCTTGCCGAAGGCCGGTATGGTCTCGACGGCCCCGGCGCGCTCGGTCGGATCGGGGGCGGGGATGCGGAAGGCGGCGCCCTCCAGCAGCTCGGCCTTCAGCGGCTCCAGCGCCTTGGCGGCCCGGGCGGGATCGGTCTTCA
The DNA here is from genome assembly GCA_964579695.1 of uncultured Caulobacter sp. GTDB lineage: Bacteria > Pseudomonadota > Alphaproteobacteria > Caulobacterales > Caulobacteraceae > Caulobacter. Next base: position 28,867 of record CAZOHI010000006.1, read on the forward strand.
GCAGGTTGACCCGCAGGTCCACGGGCGCGCGGGCGGCGAGCGCAGCGCCCTCCTGCGCCCTCGCCTCCCCGAACACGCGGGCCAGATGCGGCTCCAGCCAGTCGGGATAGTCGCCGCGCACCGCGTCCGGCGCGTCGGCCATCGGGCGCGGCGGGGCCTTCTCCTCGTCGGCCAGGGGGCCGGGGCCGTGCGGCTCCTCGGCGGCGGCTTGCGCCACGCGCTCGATCGGCCAGTTCCAGACGAAGCGCAGCACGCCGATGGCGACCGCGCGGGGCGTGTCCGCCCCCATCATCCAGCCGAGCGAGCGCCTGCGCCGCAGCGCGTCCAGCACCAGCCCGGAGACGAAGGCGCGGTCCTTGGACCCCGCGAACCGCGAGGCGTCGCCCCACGCCTTCAGCGCCAGGCGGACAGGCTTGTGGCGGTTCTCGATGTCCTCAAGAACGCTGATCGCCGCCGAAAGCCTGCCGCCGTCGCGCATCAGCTAAGGATGGCCGCAGCCACCATGATCAGGCCCGCCAGGCTGACGAGCCACACCAGCGAGCGGATCGTGCGGACGCCGAAGGCGTAGAGCGGCACATAGGCCACCCGTCCCGCCAGGTAGACCAGCGTGCCCCAGTGGGTCAGGTCGCCGTTGCGGCCCGCCACGTGGGCGATCAGCACCGCGCCGATGAACAGCGGCAGGGTCTCGAACAGGTTGTCCTGGGCGCGGCGCAGGCGCTCGGCCACGGGCGACAGCGGCGGCATGGCCTCGTCGCGCGCGCCCATGTTCCACTTCAGGCCGTACTGGCCGGTGCGGGCGAAATCGAAAAGCAGGATCTGCACAAAGGCAAGGACCAGCGTCCAGGCCAGCATCGTCAGTTCGAACGTCATCGCTTGTCGCCCCTCCCCGAGGCTTTAGACAGCGCTTGGATAGTTGGGCGCCTCCCGCGTGATCATCACGTCGTGGACGTGGCTCTCACGCAAGCCGGCGCCGGTGATACGCACGAACTTCGCCCGCCGCTGGAACTCAGGGATGGTGGGCGCGCCCACATAGCCCATCGCCGCCCGAAGGCCGCCGACGAGCTGGTGGAGGACCGGGGAAATCGGCCCCTTGAACGGCGTCTGTCCCTCGATGCCTTCCGGCACCAGCTTCAGCGCGTCGTTCACTTCCTTCTGGAAGTAGCGGTCGGCCGATCCCCGCGCCATGGCGCCGACAGAGCCCATGCCCCGGTACGCCTTGTAGGACCGCCCCTGGTAGAGGAACACCTCGCCCGGCGCTTCCTCGACGCCCGCGAACATCGAGCCCATCATGGCCGCCGAGGCGCCCACGGCGATGGCCTTGGCGAGGTCGCCCGAATACTTGATGCCGCCGTCGGCGATAACCGGCACGTCGCCCGCCGCACGCACCGCCTCGGCGATGGCGGTCAGTTGCGGCACGCCGACCCCGGCGACGATTCGGGTGGTGCAGATGGAGCCCGGCCCGATGCCGACCTTCACCGCGTCCGCCCCCGCGTCGACCAGCGCCCGCGCGCCGTCGTAGGTGGCGACGTTGCCGGCGACGATCTGCACCCGGTTCGTCTCGCGCTTGAGACGGGAGACGGCGTCGGAGACCTGTCTCGAATGGCCGTGGGCGGTGTCGATCACGACCACATCCACACCGGCCTCGATCAGGGCCATGGAGCGCTCGAAACCCGCGTCGCCCACGGTCGAGGCGGCGCCGACCCGCAGGCGGCCCTTCTCGTCCTTGGCGGCCAGGGGATAGGCCTCGGCCTTCTCCATGTCCTTGACGGTGATCAGGCCGACCGCGCGGCCCTCCTCGTCCGTCACGATCAGCCGCTCGATCTTGTGGCGGCGAAGCAGCGCACGCGCCTCGTCCTGGCTGACGCCCTCGCGGACGGTGATCAGGTTCTCCCGCGTCATGATCGCCGAGGCGGGGGCGGAGGCGTCCGTCTCGAAGCGCATGTCGCGGTTGGTCAGGATGCCGACCAGCTTGCCGCCCGCGTCCACGACCGGGAAGCCGCTGATCCGGCGGCGGGCCTTGATCTCGCGGACCTCGGCCAGGGTCGTGTCGGGATGGATGGTCATCGGGTTGATGACCATGCCGCTTTCATAGCGCTTCACCTCGCGGACCTGGTCGGCCTGCTCGTCGACGCTCAGGTTGCGGTGAAGGATGCCCATCCCGCCCGCCTGGGCCATGGCGATGGCCAGCCGGCTTTCGGTGACCGTGTCCATGGCGGCGGACACGATGGGGATGTTCAGGCCGATTTCACGCGTGAACCGGGTGCCGGTGTTCACCTGCGTCGGCATCACTTCCGACGGACCCGGTTCGAGCAAAACGTCGTCGAAGGTGAGCCCTTCGCGAATCTCCATGGGACTCTCCGTTTTGCGGGCGCGGTATAGCGACGGGCCGCGCCGGTGGGAAGAGGAAGCCCAGGAAAATCCGCTTAGAAGCGACGCCGGCAGCCGCAGCGCAGGCAGGTCATGTAGCCGCGCCTGCGCTGACTGTTGAAGTACTTATGGCCGTCGCGGAGGCAGTGGATGAAGCCGCGCAATCTACTCAACATCGTGTACTCGCCGAATTCTAGCAGAGGCTGAATAGCCTGCAGGCTTCGGTAAGGTCAAGCTTTCCTGAATCCGGTCGCCACGAAATACACCTCCGAGCTTTGCGCCCGGCTGGCCTTGGGCTTCACCATCCGAACCTCGGCGAAGTTCCTCTTCAGCAGCGCGATGACCCCTGCGGCCTCGCCGCCCTGGAAGGCCTTGGTGACGAAGCCGCCGCCGGGCTTCAGGACCTCGACGGCGAAATCGGCCGCCATCTCGATCAGGCCCATGATCCGCAGGTGGTCGGTCTGCTTGTGGCCGACGGTGTTGGGAGCCATGTCCGACAGCACCACGTCCGGCGCCCCGCCCAGCAGTTCGAGCAGCTTCGGCGGGCAGGCCGGGTCGGTGAAGTCCATCTGGACGATGTGGGCCTCCGGGATCGCCGGGTCGATGGGCAGCAGATCGACGCCGACCACCGAGCCCGCCTTGCGCTGGAGCGCCACCTGCACCCAGCCGCCGGGCGCGCAGCCCAGGTCGATGACCCGCGCGCCGGGCTTCAGCAGCCGGAAGCGGTCGTCGATCTCCGTCAGCTTGAAGGCCGCGCGCGAGCGATAGCCCATGGCCCGGGCCTTGGCCGCGAAGGGGTCGTTGATCTGCCGCTCCAGCCAGGCCTGCGACGAGGGCGTGCGGCCGGTGGCGGTCTTCAGCCGCGCGGGCTTGGCGCGGCCGCCCTCGTTGCCCCCGGTCGGCGGGCGGACCATGCGGCGGCGTTCGGGAGGGTCCTCGCTCATGCCGCCTCCGCGCGCTGTCCGCGGCGGCGACGGCGCGGCTTCCTCTGTTCGCTCATCAGACTCATCAGCAGGCCCTCGCGCAAGCCCCGGTCGGCCACCCGCACCCGCTCGCAGGGCCACAACTCCTGCACCGCCTGGAGGATGGCCGCGCCGGCCAGCACCAGGTCGGCGCGATCGGGGCCGATGCAGGGCTGGTTCGCACGCTCCCGCGCCGTCAGGGCCAGCAGCCGGTCGGCCGCCGCCTCGCAGTCGCCGCGCGTCAGCCACAGCCCGTCCACCCGGTTGCGGTCGTAGCGTTCGAGGTCGAGGTGCAGGCCCGCCAGGCTGGTGATCGCCCCCGAGGTGCCGATCAGGTGCGCGCGGCCCGCCTCGAACACCCGCCGCATCGGCTCGGCGTGGGTGAAGGCGCCCAGGTGGTCCTTCACCGCCTCGACCATGTCGCGGAACCAGCCGTCGCGGATACGGTCGCCTTCGGGGAAGCGCTCGGCCAGGGTGACGACGCCGATGGGAATGGAAAGCCAGGCCCGGATCGGCAGGCGCCAGTGGGCGAACTGGCGCGGGCGGGCGTCCAGCCCTTCGCCCTTCAGGTCCACCCACGACAGCTCGGTCGAGCCGCCCCCGACATCCACCACCAGCGCCGCGTCCTCCTGCCGGTCGAGCAGGGTCACGCAGCCGGCGACGGAAAGCTGGGCCTCCTCGCGCGGGGTGATGACGTGCAGGCGAAGACCCGTCTCCTGCGCCACCCGCGCGACGAACTCGGGCCCGTTCTCGGCCATGCGGCAGGCCTGGGTGGCGATGGCCTTCACGCGGACGGCCTTGCGACGGCGGATCTTCTCGGCGGAGACCTTCAGCGCGGCCAGGGCGCGGTCCATCGCGGCCTCCGACAGGCGGCCGGTCTGGGACAGGCCCTCCCCCAGCCGCACGATGCGCGAATAGGCTTCGACCACGCGGAAGCCGCCATGCGTCGGGGCCGCGACCAGAAGGCGGCAGTTGTTGGTGCCGAGATCGAGCGCCGCGTAGTTCGGCGTCTCGCCCGGCGGCCGCCGGCGGCCGTGATGGCCGCCCTGCGCGCTCGGCGCTTCAGACATGGTCCCCGCCTGTCATGCAGGCCCCGCATCCGCGGCGCCTCGTTTCACGGGCGACTGTAGCGGCAAGGTTCGCGCGCCGGAAGGCATGCACTTCCCGCCCCTGGCCCTTGCGCATACCGTTCAGATTCCAGTCAGGGAGCGTTGCGTATGATTCGAAGCATGAACGCTCGACTCGCCAAGTTCGCGATCGGCCAGGTGGTCAGGCACCGGATCTTCCCGTTCCGCGGCGTGATCTTCGACGTCGATCCGCAGTTCGCCAACACCGAGGAGTGGTGGCAGTCGATTCCCGAGGACATCCGGCCGCGCAAGGACCAGCCCTTCTACCACCTGCTGGCCGAGAATGAGCAGAACACCTACGTCGCCTATGTCTCGGAGCAGAACCTGCTGCCGGACGACAGCGGGATGCCGGTGGGCCACCCGCACACGGCGCTGATCTTCGACGGGTTCGAGGACGGCCACTACAACATGCGGCCCCGCGTCGCCCACTGAGGCTTCAGGCCGAACCAGGGCCGCAGCCAGCCGATCCGCCGCACGGCCTCGTAGATGATGAAGCATCCCGCGAAGGTCGCGAGGATGAGGATCGCCGCCTCAAGTCCTTGATGAAGGCCGAGTTTCACTAGTTGGGGCGCGGCCAGGACGATGATCGTCTGGTGGACGATGTAGAAGGGGAAGACGGCCAGGGTCAGGTACTCCAGCACCGGCCCGCCCCTGTTCAGGTGTTTGGCGCCGAAGCCCAGCGCCGCCGCGACGGCGCACCACTGCTGCACCGGATAGGCGGACAGGGCGTAGCCGCCGACGGCGAGGACCAGGGCGGTCCAGCGCAGGTGGATGAACTCCTCGCGCAACACCTCTGATTTTGCTATGGAATAGCCGAACACGAACATGCCCAGCGAGACGGCGTGGTTGTACCAGTCGTCCACGAAGGCGTGGGTCACGCCGAAGGCCGGATAGAGGGTCTGGCGCAGGACGAACAGCACCGCCGCCGGCAGCGCGAGCAGCATCCAGCCACGCATCCAGTCCAGCCGCAGCCTGGGACGCACGAAGGCGACTATCAGCGTATAAACAAACAGGTAGAAGACGAACCACAAGTGATTGTAGGTCGGCGTGACGATCCCCGGCCAGCCGTTGGCCAGGTAATGCGCGTAGAAGCCCGCGACGCTCCCCTGCCAGCCGACCTCGACCCAGGTCTGCGGCGGCACGACCACGAAGACGCCCAGCAGGAGCGGCGGCAGGAGGCGCGCGGCCCGCTGCCGGGCCAGCACCCCCGCGGCGACCTTGTCGGCCATGAACCGGGTCGCCGCTCCCGAGACCACGAACAGCAGCGACAGCCGCCAGGGGCTGCTCAGCCGCATCACCGGCTCCAGCCACGCCACGGGCTGCGGCGATTTCGCGTGCCAGTCCCAGGGCACGTAGAACATTCCGACGTGGTAGAGGATCAGCAGGAAGAAGGCTCCCACGCGAATCCAGTCGAGGTCGTGGCGGCGTTCGCTCATGTGGAGGCTGATGCGGGGGATGGACGGGGCCGGAAAGCCCGCTGGGACCAGCGGCGACCTGCTGGTGACGGACGGCCGCTGGCTGGCGGCGGGCTGGGCGCTCTCGGGCGCGATCATCACCGCCGTCTGCGCCGTCAACGTCCTGACCATCACCCACGAGGCGCCGCAATACGGCCTGGCCGTGCCGCTGATCCTGGAAGGGTCGAGCGCGCTCTCGAGCCTCGCCATCGGCTGGCTGCCGTGGCTGGTGGTGCGCTGGACGATGGGGCGGCCGCGCCGGGCGCTGGCGCTGCACATCCCGGCGGCGGTGCTCTATTCGGCCCTGCACGTCGGCGGCTTCATCGCCCTGCGCATCGTGGCCTACACCGTGGCGGGCGACACCTACCGCTTCGGGCCGATCAGCCACTGGACCTTCTACGAGCTTCAGAAGGACGTGCTGGCCTACACCCTGGTCGCGACGACCTACTGGCTGATCGCCCTTCTGAGGCGCCGCCCCGTCGCCGCGCCCGCCGTCTTTGACATCCGCGACGGAGCCCGCATCGTCCGCGCGCCGCTGGCCGACATCCTGGCCGTGACCAGCGCGGGCAACTACGCCGAGTTCGTGCTGGCCGACGGGCGGCGCCTCCTGATGCGTTCGCCGCTCGGGGCGCTGGAGGCGCAGCTTCCCGGCTTCGTGCGCACCCACCGCTCCTGGCTGGTCAACGCGGCCAGGGTCAGCGGCCTGCGGCCCGAAGGTTCCGGCGACTATACGGTGGAGGTGGGGGCGCTGGAGGCCCCGCTGTCGCGCCGCTTCCCCCAGGCGCTGGCGAGGCTGCGTCAGGGCTGACGCTGGAAGGGATAGAAGTCCGGGCCGAGGCCGAGGATCTGCGTCAACTCGTCCAGCGCCTCGCGGCTCTCGGTCAGCAGGTCCGGGTCTGAGAGGTCGGCCGCCGTCAGCCGCTCGCGGTAGCGCCGTCCCGCCCAGTCGGCCAGCCGCACATGAAGCGCCTCGTCCAGCCGCTGGGCGGAGTTGGCGGCGGCCAGCTCCACGTCCGTCAGCACCACCCGCAGCCGCAGGCAGGCCGGTCCGCCGCCGTTGCGCATGCTCTGGCGCACGTCGACATACTCCACCCGTCCGATGGGACCGTTGGACGCCGCCAGCCCCTCCGCGACCCTGTGCGCGCGGGGGCTCTCCCGCACCTCGACGGGGGCCAGCAGCACCAGGCGGTCATCGCCGGGAAGGGACAGAAGTTGTGAATTGAAAAGATAGGACTTTATCGCCTCGTCCAGCGACAGGTCGGCCTCGGCGATCTCCACGAACCGCGGCTCGAACAGGCCCGCCGCCGCCGTCCGCACCGCCGCCTGCGTCGCGCCCGCGTCCTCGAAGGCCCGCTCGTGGAACAGCAGCGTGTCGAGCGTGCCCACGCACACCACGTCGTTGTGGAAGGCCCCGCCTTCGATGGCCGCCCTCGCCTGCTGGGGAAAGACGGCCCGCGCCGTCCCGTGGCGGCGGGCGACGGCGTCGAAGGCTTCGCGGGTCTGGCGGGCGGGATAGCGGCCTTCCCAGGGCTTCCACGCCTCCCGGCCCCAGACGAAGATGTTGACCCCCGGCTCGCCGTGACGGACGCACAGGCGCACATGGTTGGCCGCGCCCTCGTCGGCGAAGTGCGGCTGGGCGGGCAGCGCATCGTGCACCGCTGCGCCCGGGAACAGGCGGCGCAGGGACCGCGCGGTCTGCTCCGCCTCCAGGCTGCGGTGCAGGTTGGTCAGCAGGTTGGCGGGCGTCAGGTGCAGGCGCCCGTCCTCGGCGTCGGCGGACGGCGTGACGGTCGCGGCGTTGGCCGCCCACATGGCCGAGGCCGAGCAGGCCGCCGAGGCCATGGCCGGCGCCTCTCGCCAGGCGGCCGCGACCACCTGCCCGTCGCTCCCGCCGAACCCCAGCGCCCGCAGGAAGCCGACGGCGGGCCGTTCGTGCGGCGGCAGCACGAACTGCGGCACGCCCCAGTCGGCGAGGCGCCGCATCTTGGCCAGCCCCTCCAGCACCGCCTCGCGCGGGTTGGAGGTGGCCCCGGCGCTGGCCTCGCTGGCGAGGTTGCCGGGGGACATCCCGGCATAGGAATGGGTCGGGCCGATCAGCCCGTCGGCGTTCGCCTCGACTGCGGTCATGGGCGCAGACCCTTGATTTCGCTCAAGGTGTCGGCGACGGATTCAGCCTCGAAGCTGGCCACCGGATAGGCGCAGTAGTCGGCGGCGTAGTAGGCGCTCGGCCGGTGGTTGCCCGAGCGGCCGAGGCCGCCGAAAGGCATGGTCCCCGCCGCCCCCGTCGTCGGCCGGTTGAAGTTCGCCACCCCGGCGCGGATGCGGGCGACGAACCGCTCCCACAGCTTCGGATCGTCCGAGATCAGGCCAGCCGACAGGCCGTAGCGGGTGGCGTTGGCCTCCAGCAGCGCCTCGTCGAAGGTCGCCACGCGTCGAATCTGCAACAGCGGCGCGAAGACCTCCTCGTCGGGCGTGGCGATCCCGGTCACGTCGAGGACGCCCGGCGTGACGAACGCCCCGTCGCGCGACATCGCCCGCACGGCCTCCCCGCCCAGCGTCCCGGCCGCCTCGACGGCGCCCTCGGCGGCGCGCGCGGAGATCAGCGGTCCCATGAAGGGCTCGGCCTCGCCGTTCCAGGGGCCGATGACCAGCCGGTCGGACAGGGCCGCCACCGCCTCGACCACCGCATCGCCCGCCGCGCCCGCAGGCACGATCAGCCGCCGGGCGCACGAACAGCGCTGCCCCGTGGTGATGAAGGCCGACTGCACGACATGCCCCGCCGCCGCCTGGGCGTCGGCCGCGTCCCACACCACCAGCGGGTTGTTGCCGCCCAGCTCCAGCGCCAGAATCACCTCCGGTCGGTCGATGAAGCGGCGCCGGAACACCGCCCCCGCCTGGGCCGAACCGGTGAACAGCAGGCCGTCGATCGCCTCCTCCAGCAGGGCCGCGCCGGTGTCGCGCCCGCCCTGCACCAGGTTGAACACCCCGGCGGGCAGCTCCGCCGCCTCCAGCGCCTCAGCCATCAGTTCGCCCGCCCACGGCGTCTCCTCGGACGGCTTGAAGACCACCGTATCGCCCGCCAGCAGCGCCGGGACGATATGGCCGTTGGGCAGGTGGCCGGGGAAGTTGAACGGCCCCAGCACCGCCATCACACCATGCGGCCGGTGGCGCAGCACGGCGCGGCCGAAGCCGGTGGCGGCGGCCTTCTCGCCCGTCCGCTCGTCGTAGGCGGCGGTGGAGGCGTCCACCTTGGCGATCATCGAGCCCAGTTCGGCGGTTGTCTCCCACAGCGCCTTGCCGGTCTCGCGCGAGATCGCCTCGGCCATCGGCCCGCGCCGGGCCTCCAGCGCGGCCTGGTAGCGGCGCAGGGCCTCCACCCGCCCGGCGCGCGGCCGGTCGGCCCAGTCGTGGAAGGCGGCCCTGGCGGCGGCGACCGCCTCGGTCACGTCCTCCGCCGTCGCGCCGGCCTGTTCCCACACCGCCCCGCCCGTCGCCGGGTCGATGGAGGCGAACGCCTGCCCGCGCCCCTCGCGCCAGCGGCCGCCGATGAACAGGCCCCGGCTCATGCCTTCACCCTGACCCTGTCGCCCTCGTCCACGCCCAGCACCTGCGCCGCCTCGCGGGAGATGACCGCCGTCTCGCCGTCGACGACGACGGGGACGTGGGCGGCGCGGAAGCGGGCGATGCCGGCGGTCGAGACCAGCGCCTCGTACCCCGCCGCCTCGCCGATCCTGACCCGCAGGCGGCGGGCCTCGCGCACGGTGCGAATGTCGTCGCGCGGGCAGGTCACGGTCGGCCCGGCGTCGAAGATGTCGACCAGCCCGCCATAGCGGAACCCCTCCTGCTCCAGCATGGCGCGGGCGGCCTCGCCCTCGCGGTGGACCTTGCCGATGGAGTCCCGCGCGCCCTCCGGCAGCAGCTCGGTGTAGATCGGGTGGCGCGGGGCGAGGTCGAGGATGAACTGGCCGTCGGTCGAGGCGCTCATCATGTCCGCCTGGTCGAACGGCAGCCGGAAGAAGCGGCTGGCGACGTGGTCCCAGAAGGGGCAGGTCCCGTCCTCGTCGAACCAGCCGCGCAGCTCGGCCAGCACCATCTCGGCGAACCGCTGCGGCTCGATGCCGATCAGCATGTAGCGCGACTGGGCCAGCAGCCTGCCCGCCCCGCCCTTGCGCCGCTCGGGCTTGAGGAACAGGGAGCCGACCTCCGACCAGCCCGCGCACTCGTTGACCAGCACCAGCGCGCTGTGGTCGAAGCGCAGGTCCAGCACCGGCGAGGACTGGGCCAGGGTCACGACGCGGAACGAGAAGAACGGCCGCTTCAGCCCCACGCCCGCATGGACGCCCGCCACGCCGATGACCTCGCCGGTGGCGGCGTCCTCCAGCATCAGGGTGAACCAGGCCTCCGGCGGCGCGCAGGCGCCCTCGAAGCTCGCCTGGGAGAGGTCGAGGCGGGCCTTCAGGGTCGGCTCGTCCTCCGGCAGGCTGGTGAAGCCGCGCCCGGACAGCACGGCCAGCTCCATCAGGGCGCCCAGGTCGCCTGGGCCAGCCGCGCGCACCACCAGCATCAGCCGCCCTCCATCGCCGCGCGCAGGGCGCGGGCGTCCACGCTCCCGTCGGCCAACTTCATAAGCAGCAGGGCCGAAAGCTGGGCCCGCTCGGCGAAGCTCTGGGGCCAGGCGAACTCGTTCTCGCTGTGGATGTCGCCGCCCCGCACCCCCAGCGTATCGACGTTGGGCAATCCCGCCGCGAACAGGTTGTTGCCCTCGCACACCCCGCCGGAAGGCTGCCAGCCGATCTGCTGGCCGAGCAGGGCGCCGGTGTCCCTCACCGCCTCGAACAGGCGGACCTGGGCGGGGGTGAAGGGCTTGGCCGGGCGGGTGACGCCGCCGTGCAGGTCCACGGAAATCCCGTCGCGGCGCTCGGTCTTCAGCAGGTCGGCGATGGCGAACTCCATCCACTCGCAGGCCGCCCGGTCGGGGAAGCGGGCGTTGAAGCGGACCACCGCCACGTCCGGCACCATGTTCAGCGGCCCGCCGCCGTCGATGCGGGCGACGTTGACCGTCACCCCCTCGCGGCGGCCGTTCAGGGCGTCGAGGTCGGCGGCGATGCGGGCGGCGGCGGCGATGGCGTTGCGGCCCAGGGCGAAGTCCCGCCCCGCGTGGGCCGCCCGGCCCGAGACCTTGACGTGGAAGTTGCCCGAGCCCTTGCGCTGCGCCGCCAGCGCCCCCTCGCCCATGGCGGGCTCGTAGGTCATGCCGACATGGCCCAGCCGCCCGAAGTCGGCCAGCACGGGGGCCGAGGCCACCGACCCGATCTCCTCGTCCGGCGACAGCAGCACGCGGTAGCCGAGGTTCCTGGCCGCCGGATGCCCCTCGAACGCCTCCAGCGCCGCCAGCATGACGCTCAAGCCGCCCTTCATGTCGGCGATCCCCGGCCCGTTCAGCGCCCCATCGGAGCGGGTGGCGACGGCGGTGAAGCGGCTCTCGGCCGGATAGACGGTGTCGTAGTGGCCGGTCAGCACCACCTGCACCGGCGCCTCCGGCCGCACGACCACGGCGATGGCGGCGGGGTGGGCCAGCTCGCGCTCGCGCCCGTCGGGGCCGATCTCCAGCGAGGGCGCCAGCGGCACGTCGATGGGGGCGGCGGGCAACACGGCCAGCGCCTCGGCCAGGGCCGCGCGCTGGGCCTCCAGCCCCGGCAGGTTGCGGCTGCCCGAGGAGATGGCGCACCAGTCGACGGCGCGCTGCACGATGTAGGCGCCGCCGTCGGCGACCTTGTCGAGGATGGGCTGGTCTTCGGGGGAAAGACGCATGGGAAGAGCCTAGCCGAGGTATCCGGGAAAATCGTTCCCCGGATTAAGCCTCATCGCGGCAATCCGTTGCTCAGTAGTCCCGCCGCCAGCGCACCGACAGGCGGGCGTCGCCCTGGCTGGCGATGCGCGAGACGATGGCCAGGCTGCGCCGCACCCGCCATTCGACCTGCGCCGCCGGGCCTTCGCGACCGCCGCCGATGATCTCCAGGTAGACGTCGTCGGTCAGGTACTTGCCGCCCGCCACGGTCATGCCGCCCTCCCCGCCGCCCGCGAAGGCCAGCCGGTCGAGCCGGGTCAGCCCGCGCAGGCCGCCGATCACGTCGAACCCGCCGCCGCCCGCCAGCGAGGCCAGCGCCGAGGCGAGCTGCGCCGCCTCGATGGGCGAAAGCTGCGACGCCGAGGCCCCGAACAGCACCTGCGACAGCACCTCGTCGCTGGGCAGGGCGGGGCTGGAGGTCAGGGTGATCTCCGGCCGCGCCGCCGTGCCGCGCACGCGGATGATGGCGGTCAGGGCCGGGTCCTCCCGCGTGGCGCTGAGGTCCAGGCGGATGCGCGCGGGGTCTGCGGCGAGGTGGATGACGCCACGGTCGTCGAACTCGAACCGCTTGCCGGCGAACTCGTACTCGCCGCGCACCAGCCGGGCGACGCCGGTCAGGTCCGGCTTGGCCGTGGTGCCCGTGACCTTGGCCTCGACCGACAGCTCGGCGTCCAGCCCCCGGCCGCGCACGAACACCCGGCGGGGCGCGTTCAGGGTGACGTCCAGCGCCACGGCGACGCCGCGCGAGGTCTCGGCCTGGAGCCCGCGCTCGCCGTTCGAGGGCTTGTTGATCTCGATCACGTCCATCGACACGACCCCGGTCGGCGTGGGCGCCTCGGCCGAGATGTCGGCCCGGTCGATGGTCAGGGCGCCGGAAAGCTGCACCCGGCCCGTGGCGTCCCGGTTGATCGTCGCCTGGCCGGAGGCGGTGGCCGTCGCCGTGTCGTTGTCGATGAGCTGGAAGCGGGTCAGGTCCAGGCGGAAGTTGCTGACCCCGTCCCGCTCCAGGCTGATGCGCCCGGCGCCCGCCAGGCTCCCGCCCTTGCCGTCGGCGGCGCTGACGCGGCTGACGTTGATCGCCTCGCCCGCGAAGGCGGCGTCGAGGGCCAGGTTCTGGAGCCGCAGGCCGGTCGCCCCGTCCTCGAACGCTCCGCCCGCCAGGGACGCCTGCCCCCGGATCACCGGGTCGGCCAGGGTGCCCGACAGCGCGCCGTCGGCGACCACGCGGCCGGACAGGGTGCGCTCGCCGCCGACGAACAGGTCCCACAGCGGCTTGATCTCGCCATCGGCCGCGAACTGGCCGCGCACCGGGCGGCGGGTGGCGACGGCCAGCCGGAACGGCGCACCGGACGCCTCGACCGGCAGCACGACGCTGGCGTTGGATTTCAGGCCCTGGGCGTTGGTCGCCGAGGCGTCGATGCCCAGCGTGTCGTCCGCCAGCCGCGCCTTGATCACGCCGTCGAGCGACAGCGACTGCGGCGCGCCGCGCCCTCTCGCGCCCTTCAGCGTGGCGTCGAGGGCGCCGGTGAGGGTTTCGCCGCGCCCGCGCAGCGTGGCCCTGGCGTCGATGCGCCCGGCCGCATCCTCGTTGAAGGCTCCCAGCGCCACCTCGTCCAGCGTGGCGGTCACGTCCGCCCCGGCCTGATCCAGCCGGGCGTCGATCTCGGCCCTGCCCTCGCGGCCGACCGAAAGGCGCAGGCGCGCGGTGCGCTCCGGCCCGTCGAGGCGCAGGACGGCGGGCTCCAGCGTCCTGAGGTTGGCCCGCGCCATGCGGCCCTCGCCGTTCAGGGTGAGGGTGTAGGCGGAGCCTTCAGAGGCCAGCACCCCGCCCCCGTCGATCCGCCACGGCCCTGGCCCGGCGGCGCCGCTGGCCTTGATGGTCAGGGGCAGGCGGGCGAGCGGGCCGTCGGCCGTGATGGCGGCGTTGGATACATAGAGCCCGCCCGCGCCACGCACGGCCGCTTCCTTGGCCGTCAGGTCGATCACGGCGCGCGTTCCGCCCGCGTCGTCGGTGATCTTCACTGTTCCGGCGGCTTGCCCCTCGGTCAGCAGGGCGCCGGGGCCGATGGCGACCACGAGGTCGGCGGTGGACGGGCGCCCGCGCCGCAGCGACAGCGCCCCGCCCGCCTTCACGCCTCCGGCGTCGGCGGCGAGGTCGCTCAGCTCCACCCCGCCGGGGGCGAAGCGGAAGGCGGTCCTGGCCACGGCCGGGCCGTATTCGCTGTTGGCGGCCAGAGAAAAGAGGCCGTTGGTCCCGCCCTCCCCGCTCAGGAAGCTCAGGACCACCTCGGCCTGCGTCAGCGGCAGGCGCGGCAGGTCGATGGCGTCGAAGGCGGCGGTCAGGTCGGCCCGGGGCGCCTTGAGCGTGCCGGTGATCGCCCCGCCGCCGCGCGCATCGCCCGAAATCTCCACCGGCCCGGCGCGGAACGGCCCCCTGGCGTCCCAGTCGAGCTTGAAGCGCAGGGCGCCGCCGTCCATCACGCCCGCCGACCGGGCCGACGCCACGGCGCCGTCGAGGCGGCCCTCGGCCAGCTCCAGCCGCCCGCCGCCGTAGGTCGCCTTGACCCGCAGCCGTGGGGAGGCGCCCAGCAGGCGGTCCAGTTCGGCCATGCCCGCCGCGAAGTTCGCGCCCCGCGCATCGACGGTGAAGCCCCAGCCCCGGTCGCTGTTCGAGGCCGACCACCCCGCCTTGAGCAGACCCTTCGCCCCCGGCCGCGCGGCGGCGAGGTTCGACAGTTCGGCGTCGCCCCTGAACGACAGCCCGCCCAGCAGGCCGCGCTCTCCCGTGGCGTCCACCTTCAGCCCGGCGCCGCGCGCGGTCAGGCGGCGGATCAGCATCCGCCCGTCCGCCAGCCGCGCCGCCTGGACCGTGGCGGTCGGGCGCGCGCCCAGCACCGCGCCGAGATAGCCCTCGCCCTGCCCGCCCGCCCCGGCCAGTTCGCCGCCGAGGGTCCATTCGCCCTTCCTGCGGCCCAGCGTCACCGGCCCGCCGAGGCTGGCGAGGCGATAGCCGCCCGCCGCGAGGCCGGAGGCGCCGAGGCTGCCCGTGAACGCCGGCTCGTCCTGCGTCCCGCGCAGCACGCCGCGCAGCCGCGCCGAGCCCTCGATCCCCGCCAGCCTCTCAAGCGACACGACGTCGGCGGCCACAGCCAGTCCGGCGGGCGTCAGCCTGCGCTCCTCCAGGTCGGCGGGGCCTTTGAGGGTGACGGTCAGGTTGTCCGACACCGCCTTGCCGTCGATGGCGTAAGTCCCGTCCTTCGCCCGCCGCCCCGCGACCGATATCCGCGCCTGCGGCCCCAGCCGCTCGACCAGCGGCCGGGTCAGGGCGGAGGCGGAAAGGTCGATCCTACCCGCGCCCTGCCCGCCGTCGGCGTTCCAGCCGCCGAGCGCCCGCGCCGGAATTGTGTCTCCCGACAGGACGGTGAGGTCGAATGTCCCCTCTCCCGTCGTGCCCGAGGCCCGCGCCGTCAGGGCGAAGCGGCGGTCGGCGGGCAGGCCCACCGCTCCCGCCAGCGCCCCCCCGGCGGACTCGTTCACGTCCGCGACCAGGCGGATCTCGTCGGACCCGCCCAGGGCGAAGTCCAGGTCGAGGAAGTCGCCCTCGTGCAGCAGGCTGCGGGCGGCGATCTTGCCCGACCGGCCGCCCTTGCGCTGAACGTCCAGCTCGCCCGAAAGGTCGAACAGGCCGCGCCGGTAGGAGAATTCCGGGAGCATCTCGACCCGCGCCTTCAGGCGGTCGATGTCGAAAGAGACCGGCAGACCCTTGTCCACGGTCTTGGGCGTCAGGGTCGGGCGGCGCAGGAGGCGCAGGGAGGCCACGCTGATCTCGTCGGCGTGGAAGCGGCGGCTGAACAGGGCCGCATAGTTCCAGTCGACCCGGACGGTGTTCGCTTCCAGCCACACGCCCTTCTCGTCGGCGATGGTCAGGCGGTGGACCGTGAAGTCGTCGAAGACGTCGCCACCGATGCCCTGCACCTTCAGCCGCCCGAAGCGGCCGATCTTCAACCCCTCAAGCCGCGCTTCGACGAACAGGCGGCCGGGGGCGGAAACGACGCCGTAGCGCACGCCCGCCAGCACGACGGCCACCAGCACCACCGCCGCGACCGAGGCTATGATGCTCCAGGCGGCGGGATGCAGGCGTCCCTTGCGCGCGATCTCGGGCATGGGCGCTTCGTCGGTCAAAAGCTCTGCCCGATGCTGAGGTAGATGTGGAAGCCGGGGTCGCCCTCGCGCTTGTCCAGCGGCATGGCGATGTCGGCGCGGATGGGGCCGAAGCCGAGGTTGTAGCGCACCCCGATCCCCGCCCCGACGCTGTAGTCGTCGCCGGTCGGCGTCTGGTTGGTGCCCACGGCCCCGATGTCCACGAACCCGACCACGCCCCACCGCTCGGTGACCTCGCGGCGCAGCTCCAGCGAGGCTTCCAGCAGCGACAGGCCCCCTTGCGGCGTGTTGTCGGCCAGGCGCGGGCCGATGGCCTGGTAGGAGTAGCCGCGCACCGAGCCGCCGCCCCCGGCGTAGAAGCGCCGCGCGGCGGGCACGTCGGGGATCGCGCCGCCCAGGATGGCGCCCAGCTTCAAGCGCCCGGCGGCCACCGTCCGCCCCTCGTCGTCGAAGGGGATGTAGGCGCTGGCCTGCCCTTGCGTGCGCAGGTAGGCGAGCGAGACGTCGCCGCCGGTCAGGGTCGGCTCGGCCCGCGCCTCCAGCCGCCACCCGCGCTTGGGGTCCAGCGGGTCGTTGGAGCGGTCGAGCGAGAAGGCGCCCAGCAGGGTGGCGGTATAGGTGTCGCGGTCGGCGCCGGTCACGACGGCGTTGCCCACCTCGACCTTCTCCGCCGTCCGCGCCGCCTCGAGCGCCGCGCCCCAGGTCAGGTACGAGGTCTTGCCGTAGCGCCGCGTCAGGTCGGCCGAGACGTTGACCGCCGTCTGGTCGTAGGCGTCCGTCAGCTCGTTCAGGATGCCCGAGGCCAGCGTCAGGGTCCGCTGGGGCCGCCGCCAGTGCGGGAAGCTGACCCGGCCCTCCAGCCGCTGCTCGATCTGCGCCAGCTTGGTGTAGACCGTGAGCGTGTCGGCCCGGCGCAGGCGGTTGTAGCGGGTCCAGCGGGCGTCGGCCCCGACCCCCTCGCTGGTGGACCAGCCCAGCCCGACCTCCAGGGTGCGCGGCGGCCGGTCGGCCAGGCTGACGAGCACCGGGCGATGGCCCTCGGGCGTGGCCTTGTCGGCCGTCTGGAGGGCGACGGTAACGGAATCGTAGACGCCGGTGTCGAGCAGCCGCCGCTCCAGCTCGGCGACGCTTTCGGGGTCGTAGACCGCGCCATCGCGCCAGGGAGCGAGCCGGGCGACCCAGCGCGGATTGGTGCGGCCCTCGGTCAGCACGTCCACCCCGTCCAGCCGCACCAGTTCGCCCGCCACGACCCGGAAGGTCGGGCGGACGGTGGCGTCGGCGTGATCGACGATCACCTCGCGCGGCTCGGTGCGGGCGTCGGCGTAGCCGCGCTTCTGGACGGCGGCCACGACCCGGCCCTCGGCGGCGAGCACCTCGGCGGCGCGGCCGGGCTGGCCCGCGGCCAGCCCCATGGCGGCGATCCCCGCCCCGGCGACGTCGGGCACGGGCGGCGCGCCGATCCAGTCCACCTTCGGGTCGGCGATGCGGAAGCGGGGACCGGGGGTGACGGTGACCAGGGGGCGGGGCGGAGCTTCGGATTCGCCGTTGCTGTCGGCGATGCCGGCCTCGACCTCATAGGCGTAGTAGCCTTCGGACCGCAGCACGGCGATGGCGTCCTCGCCGGCCTCGCGCGCCCGGCGGCGGGCCTCGAAGCGGGAGGCCGGCGCGGTCTCGCCTTCGCCGATGGCGCGCAGGATGGCCCCACGCAGGTCGCCGTCGGCCACGCCCTCGACGGCTGCCTTCGGTTCGGCGCTGGCGGCCTGGGCCATGAGGGCCGCGGCCGAGGCGCAGAGGGCGTAACGCAGTCGCGTCAAGCGATTCATCCCCTTAGTTCGCCCCATTCCCGTGTAGTCGCGGTAAACGGCGCTGTCACGGCCTTGAAAGCCTTTGCAGGGCGGGCGAATGGCGCCCAAATGCGAGGCGCCCCGCCGATCGCGCCCGCCGGGAGCGAGATACCTCTTTCACCGGCGCGCTGTGGCGCTGTTGGTGGACGAAGGCACGGTAGAGAGTTCAAGAGGCAGCGTGGCCAGAGCGCAGACGATCGAAGAGGCCCCCGTCCTGCCCATGACCCAGGCGGCGTACCTGCCCGGCGAGGCGTTCGACGAGATGTATGCGCCGGACGGAACCTCGCGGCCCCACTACGCGGCCATGCACGCGCGCCTGACCACCCTGTCGCCCGAGGCCCTGGCCGACCGCCAGAAAACGCTGGAGCGGTCCTTCCTGCTCCAGGGCATCACCTTCACCGTCTACGGCGCCGACAGCGCCACCGAGCGGATCATCCCCACCGACCTGATCCCGCGCATCATCGCCGCCGCCGAATGGGACCGGATCGAGCGGGGCCTGACCCAGCGGCTCCAGGCGCTGAACATGTTCCTGGCCGACATCTACGGCGACCAGCAGATCCTGATGGACGGGGTCGTGCCGCGCGAGCTGGTCCTCGGCGCCCCCTCCTACCGCCGCGAGATGCAGCACGTCTTCGTGCCGCACAAGGCCTACGCCAACGTCTGCGGCTCGGACCTGATCCGGGACAAGGACGGCGAGTTCGCGGTGCTGGAGGACAACCTGCGCGTCCCCTCGGGCGTGTCCTACATGCTGGCCAACCGCGACGCGGCCAAGCGCACCTTCCCCGGCACCTTCCGGGCGGCCAACGTGCGGCCGGTGGAGCGCTATCCCGACCTGCTGCTCTCGACCCTGAAGGGCATGGCGGCGGGCTGGCGGCCGAACCCGCAGGTCGTGGTGATGACGCCGGGAGTCTACAATTCGGCCTACTACGAGCACGCCTACCTCGCGCGCCTGATGGGCGTGCCGCTGGTCGAGGGGCGCGACCTCGTGGTGCACGACAACATGGTCTACATGCGCACCACCACGGGCCTGCGCCGGGTGGACGTGATCTATCGCCGGGTGGACGACGACTTCATCGACCCGCTCACCTTCCGGCGCGACAGCGGACTGGGCGTGGCGGGGCTGTTCAACGCCTACCGCTCAGGTGCGGTGGTGATCTGCAACGCGCCCGGGACCGGGATCGCGGACGACAAGGCGATCTACGCCTACGTGCCCGAGATCGTCCGCTACTACCTGGGCGAGGACGTGATCCTGCCCAACATCGACACCCTCCTGTGCCGCGAGCCGGCGCAGCTTTCCCACGTGCTGGACAACCTCGACCAGTTGGTCGTCAAGGCGGTGGGCGCCTCGGGCGGCTACGGCATGCTGATCGGGCCGCACGCCTCGGCCAAGGAGCGCGAGGCGTTCGCCCAGGCGATCAAGGCCGACCCGGAGAACTACATCGCCCAGCCGACCATCCAGCTCTCCACCGCTCCCTGCCTGATCGGCGGGCGGATCGAGCCCCGGCACGTCGACCTGCGGCCCTTCATCCTGTCGGGCGAGAAGATCGTCGTGACGCCCGGCGCCCTGACGCGGGTCGCCCTGCGGCGCGGCTCGCTGGTGGTCAACTCCAGCCAGGGCGGCGGGTCGAAGGACACCTGGGTGCTGATGGAGGACCGGCCATGATGCTGGCGTCCCCCTCCCCGTCATCCCGGACGGCCCGAAGGGACGAGCCGGGGCCCAGGGGCCGAGCCTGTGACTCCTGGGTCCCGGCTCTCCGCTTCGCTGCGGCCGGGATGACGAGGGATAAGGAGCAACGGCCATGATGCTCGCGAGGGTCGCCGACAGCCTCTACTGGATCGGCCGCTACCTGGAGCGGGCCGAGCACCTGTCGCGGCTGTCCGACGTGATGCTCAACGCCACGCTGGATCATTCGGACGCGGCGGCGCAGGCGTCCTTCATCGCCCTGTCGGCCGTGGGCGACCCGGAGCAGGCCCGGGCGGGAACGCCCTATGAGGCGGCGCTGGCGCTGGTGCTTGACCGCAACGACCCCAACTCCGTCGTCATGTCGCTGGCCCGGGCCCGCGAGAACGCCCGCCAGGTCCGCGACCAGATCACCACCGAGACCTGGGAGCGGATCAACCTGCTCTATCTCAAGGTCACGGCGCCCGACGTGGCGGACATCTTCGCCACCGGCTCGTCGGCCTTCCTGCACGACATCATCGCCGACCTGCACCTGTTCCGCGGCGCCACCGACGGCACCATGAGCCACGGCGAGGGCTGGCGGTTCCTGATGCTGGGGACCTATCTCGAACGCGCCCAGCTCATCGCCCGGCTGCTGGAGGTCTGCTTCGGCGACGACGCCGAGAACATCGACCACATCGCCCTGATGAGCCTCCTGCGGATGGCCTGCGCGCTGGAGCCCTACCTGCGGGTCTACACCGCCGAGATCGAGCCGCGCTTCATCCTCGAGTTCCTGATGTTCAACGAGGACTTCCCCCGCTCGATCCGCTTTTCCACCGGGCGGATCGAGAGCCACCTGCTGGGCGTCACCCGCCACCTGGAGACCGCCGGGCGGGTCGCGCCCGAGCGCCTCGCGGGCCGCCTGAACGCGCGGCTGCAATACGCCGACCTGGAGGAACTGGCCCGCACCGGCGCCAGCGCCCTGCTCGACACCGTCATCGACGAGTGCGCCGACATCCACGAGGCCATCTACGAGAACTACGTCGCCTACCCGCTCGAACTGAGGCTTCCCGCCTGATGTTGCTCGAAGTGCGCCACGTCACCCAGTACCACTACGACGCCCCCGTGCGCGAAAGCGTCATGGAGGTGTGGATGCAACCCCAGAAGAACCCGCGCCAGCGCCTGATCAGCTTCACGCTCGATCCCGACCCGATGGCGCAATTGTTTTCCTACGCCGACAGCTTCGGCAACGCCGTCTACCATTTCGACGTGCCCCAGCCGCACCAGGAACTGACCATCATCGCCTCGTCCGCCGTCGAGACGACCCAGGCCGATCCCCTGCCCGAGGCGCTGGACATGGGCGAGTGGGACCGGCTGCGCAGCGACTTCGTGTGCGGCGAGTGCTTCGACTACCTGCGCCCGCACGGCTTCGCCCGGACCACGGAGGCGTTGCAGGCCTTCATCGACGAGCGGGGCCTGGACGCCCTGCGCTTCCGCGACCCTCTGACGGCGGCGGCGCGGCTGAGTCGGACCATCTACGAGTCCTTCGAGTACCAGGCGGGCGTGACCGACGCCGACAGCCCCATCGACCTGGCCCTGGGGGCCGGACGGGGCGTCTGCCAGGACTTCGCCCACATCATGATCGCCATCTGCCGGTCGTGGGGCCTGCCGGCGCGCTACGTCTCGGGCTACCTGTTCACCGACCGCAAGCACGGCGACCGCTCCGACCCCGACGCCACCCACGCCTGGGTCGAGGTCTTCCTGCCGTCGCTGCGCTGGGTGGGTTTCGACCCGACCAACAACGTCATGGCCGCCGAGCGCCACATCGCCGTCGCCGTCGGCCGCGACTATGCCGACGTGCCGCCCTCGCGCGGAGTCTACAAGGGCGGGGCCGAGAGCGGCCTTGGCGTCGCGGTCTCCGTCCGCAAGGCCCGCGCGGCCCTGACCGAGCCGGAGTTCCTGCGCCTTTCCAAGCCCTCGGCCTTCGCGAACGGCCGCCGCCGCGCCGGCGGCGTCGACGCCTTTCGCAGGGACCAGCAGCAACAGCAGCAGCAGTAACGCGTCAGCGAAGGGTCCCGGCCGGCACGGTGCAGACGCCGACCGGAATGATCCGGCCCGTCTCGCTGACGACGGCGCGGCAGGTCGGCGGTCCCGCCTCCACCACCCTCGTCGGCTCGTCGTAGAGCCAGGTCTGCGGCGTGTCACGATAGGCTTCCATGTCTCGGCGCCAGACCGCCGGCAGGTTCACCACATGCCGCACGGGAGCCCCCTCCTGCGTCAGGGAGAGGTGGAAATAGTGCATCTCGCCCCCGAGGTTGACGCCCACGCGCACGCCCCTGGCGTCGGCCTTGGGCAGATCGGGCTGGTCGGCGAGAATGACGCCGCCCCAGTAGGTTTCAGGGTCGATGGTCGAGGTCTGCAGGACGTAGCGGCCCATCGACCGGACCGTGTGCGCCAGGTTCGCGGCGATCGAGTACATCCGGTAGTCGTAGACCTCGGCGGCCGCCCGGCTGATGCGGCGGGCCTGATAGGGGTTGTCGGCCTGGGAGGCGGCGTAGACGCCGATCCCCGCCTCGACCAGCGCCGCCATCTGCTGCTGTCGAGCGTGCGATCTGGCCCCCGAACGCAGCATGTCGAAGTTGTGGACGGGCAGGCGGCCGCCATCCTCCAGCTCGATGCTGACGTTCTCCGCGCCGAAGTTCACCGGCTGGCCGGAACGGTTGAACGCGGCGACCTGGAACATCAGCCGCTTGCTGGAGCCGTTGTAGCGGACCGGCGCGATCATCACCGCGCCCAGGTCCCCGCCGGACGCCATCACCGCCTCTCCGCGGGAGAACCGCACCCCCACCTCGGCGCCGCTCTGGGCCGGCACCATCGTCATCTCGCGCTTGGTGGCGCAGCCGCCGACGGCGAGCGCCGCAAACACGGCCAGCATGGTCAGTCGCATGGAAACCCCCAGTTGCAGTGGGGGCGCAAAGTCAACGGTGAAGCTTGAATACTTCGCTAATCGTCTCTCAGGGAGATGGTAGGCCGGGTGAGGTTCGAACTCACGACCATTCGATTAAAAGTCGAATGCTCTACCACTGAGCTACCGGCCCGCTCGCGGAGTGGGCTCCGAAGCGGCGCGGACCATAGTCGCCACGCCGCAGCGCGGCAAGCGATGGCGCGATACCTTTCGCCACGCTAGGTTCACGACCGACATGCGCGCCATCGCCACCCTCCTCCTCGCCGCCAGCCTCGCCGCCTGCGTCAGCAACAAGGTGGACAAGGACGGCACCATCCTGACGCCGTCGGAGGCCAACAGGGACGGGCTGGGCGGGGCCGTCAGCGCGCCGCTGCGCGACGTCAACGTGGTGCGCACCAAGATCCCGCCGGTGCTGCTGAACGCCTATGCCGACGCCTACAAGCGCCCCTCGGACGGCTGCGCGGGCATTGTGGCGGAGGTGTCTTCGCTGAACGAATCACTGGGGCCGGACCTCGACGAGCCGGGCTCGAAGGACAAGCGCGGGCTGATCACGCGCGGCAAGGACATGGCGACCGACTCCGCGCTCGGCATGGTGGCGGGCACGGCCTCGGACCTGATCCCCTTCCGCAGCTGGGTGCGGCGCCTGAGCGGGGCCGAGCGCCACAGCCGTCTGGTCAACGGGGCCATCGCCTCGGGCAACGTCCGCAGGGCCTATCTCAAGGGCCTGGGCGAATCGCGCGGCTGCAACCCGCCCGCCACGCCGCAGCACAAGGCCGAGCCGGCCGAGGTGATCCAGCAGCAGCGCGGGCCGCGCTACCCTATCGACTGACGAGCGGCGAAATCGCGGCGGAAGGCTTCGAACCGGCCCTCGGCGATGGCCGCGCGCATGGCGGCGGTCAGCGCCTGGAAGAAGGCGATGTTGTGCCAGGACAGCAGCACCTGGCCGAGGATCTCGTCGGCCTTCACGAGGTGGTGCAGGTAGGCTTTCGAATAGTGGGCGCTGGCCGGAACGTCGCTGGCGGGGTCGAGGGGCGTGTCGTCCTCGGCGAAGCGGGCGTTCTTCAGGTTGATGGACCCGTCCCAGGTCCACGCCTGCCCGTGGCGGCCCGAGCGGGTCGGCAGCACGCAGTCGAACATGTCCACACCGCGCGCCACCGCCTCCACGAGGTCGATGGGCTTGCCCACGCCCATCAGGTAGCGCGGGCGGTCGGCGGGGAGGAAGCTGGGCGCGTAGTCCAGCACCTCGCACATCGCCGCATGCCCCTCGCCTACCGCCAGCCCGCCGATGGCGTAGCCGTCGAAGCCGGTCTCGACCAGGCGCTCGGAAGACTCCCGGCGTAGGGCCTCGAAGGTCGAGCCTTGCTGGATGCCGAACAGGGCCTGGGCCGGACGCTCGCCGAACGCGCTCTTCGACCGCTCACCCCAGCGGGCCGACAGGCGCATGGCCTCGGCGGCTCTCGCCTCCTCGGCGGGCCAGGCGACGCATTCGTCGAGTTGCATGACGATGTCGGAGCCGAGCAGGCCCGCCTGGATCTCGATGGAGCGCTCAGGCGTCAGCACATGGCGCGAGCCGTCGATGTGGCTGGCGAAGGTCACGGCCTCTTCCGTGACCTTGGAGATGTTCGACAGGCTCATTACCTGGAAGCCGCCGCTGTCGGTGAGGATCGGCCCGTCCCAGCGCATGAAGCGGTGCAGCCCCCCCAGCCGCGCCACCCGCTCGGCCCCCGGCCGCAGCATCAGGTGGTAGGTGTTGCCGAGGATGATGTCGGCCCCAGCCGTCTTGACCTGATCGACGGTCAGCGCCTTCACCGTCGCCGCCGTGCCCACGGGCATGAAGGCGGGCGTTCGGATGTCGCCTCGCGGGGTCTTCAGGACGCCGGTGCGGGCGAGGCCGTCCGTGCGCGCTATCTCGAATGGGAAATTCGCCATCAGGGCGCGGGGAATAACAGGCTGGAGTCGCCGTAGGAATAGAAGCGGTAGCCGTCCGCGATGGCGTGCGCATAGGCCGCCCGCATCGCCTCGCGCCCGGCGAAGGCGCTGACCAGCATGAACAACGTCGATTTCGGCAGGTGGAAGTTGGTCATCAGCACGTCGGCGGCGCGGAAGCGGTAGCCGGGGGTGATGAAGATCACCGTCTCGCCCATGAAGGGCCGCACGACCCGGTCCTCGCCCGTCGCGCTCTCCAGCAACCGCAGCGAGGTCGTGCCGACGCAGACGATGCGTCCTCCCGCCGCCCGCACGGCGTTCAGGGCCTCGGCGGTCTCAGCGGACACCTCGCCGTATTCCGGGTGCATCCGGTGCTCGGACACGTCGTCCGTCTTCACCGGCAGGAAGGTGCCCGCGCCGACGTGCAGGGTGACGAAGTGCAGGGAGACGCCCGTCGCCTTCAGCCGCTCCAGCAGGTCCGGCGTGAAGTGCAGCCCCGCCGTGGGGGCGGCGACGGAGCCGTCCTCGCGGGCGTAGACGGTCTGGTAGTCGGCCCGGTCCTGCTCGTCCTCGCCCCGCTTGGCGGCGATGTAGGGCGGCAGCGGCATCTCCCCCCGCTCGGCGATGGCGAGGTCGAGGTCGGGGCCGGACAGGTCGAAGGAAAGCGTGACCTCGCCGCCCTCGCCCTTCTCCACCACCGTGGCGTCCAGGGCCGAGAGCTGGCAGGCGCGGTCCTGGCCCTGGCCGAAGCGGACGCGGTCGCCTTCCTTCAGCCGCTTGCCGGGCCGCATGAAAGCGGTCCAGCGCGAGGGGGTCAGGCGCCGGTGCAGGGTCGCCTCGACCGCCACGACCGACTCCTCGCGCACCCGCACGCCGTCCAGCCGGGCGGGGATGACCCTGGTGTCGTTGAACACCAGCGCGTCGCCCGGCTGGAGCAGGTCCGGCAGGTCGCGGACGTGCAGGTCTTCCCGCCCCTGCGGCCGCACGACCAGCAGCCGTGCGGCGTCGCGCGGGCTGGCGGGCCGCAGGGCGATTCGGTCGTCGGGCAGGTCGAAGTCGAAATCGGAAAGGCGCATGAACGGGCATCCTCCCGCCACGGCTCGCGTTACAGGTCAAGCCGATAGACAAGACCAACGCGCCGCCGCACAAAGCGGCCAGGACATCTAGGGGACTTTCCATGCGCAACAGCCTGCTGGCCCTGGCGGCCGTCGCCACGCTAGGGGCGGGCTGCAACCGCCGCGAGGAGGCCCCGCCGCCCGCGCCTGCGGTCACCGAGGCCCCGCCGCCGCAAACCCCCGTCCCCGCGCCGGTGACGATCACCGGCTTCCAGCACGACGCGGCCTTCGACGCGTCCGGCTACTTCATGACCGAAACGCCGGTGACGGCGGGCACGCTGAAGCTGCGCACGGTCGCGGTCGGCGCCCCCAGCGACTTCTCGCAGTGGGAAGCGGGCAGCCGCTCGGTGTTCGGTCCGATCCTTTTCGACTTCGAGGACACCGCCAGCGGGCGCACGGTCAACGAGATAGGCGCCGAGGTTCATACCGGCACGGTCCGGGTGCTGCCCAGCGCCTATCGATTCAGCGCGGGGGAGGTCTTCTTCCAGGGCAGCGCCCCCAAGCTGGGCGAGGTGGTCTTCAGCGGCTCCTTCGACGCCGCCGCCCTGGCGGCCGCCCGGCAGAACGGCAGCAGCGACGGCGAGGCGGTGCTGACCGGCTCGCTCCAGGTCGGCGGGGAGCGCATCCGCAACATCTCCTTCAGCTACTGGGCCGGCGACTAAGTGCTCCTGACCCTCCTGCGGCGGGCCGTCCACGCCGCCGCCTTCCTCCTGGCGCTGGCCTGCGCCGCCGCCGCCCTTGCGGCGCAAGGCGGACGCTTCAGCGACCGGCTGGACGTGCTGACCCACTTCGCCCCCTTCTTCCTGGCCGGCGGCGTGGCGGCGGGCGCCCTGTGGGCGGCCTTCGTGCGGCGCGAAGGCGGCTTCTTCACCATGGTCCTCTCGGCGACGGCCATCCTGGCGTCGGGCGTCCTCGTCGCGCCCGAACTGGCGGCCGCCGACCGCACCCCGGCCGCGCCCGCCGACGGCGAGACGATCAAGGTGCTGCAGCTCAACGTCTGGGGCCGCAACGCCGAGCCGGAGCGCACCACCGCCTGGGTCCTGGCCCAGGACGCCGACGTGGTGGTGGTGCAGGAAGCCTATGGCGGGCTGCGCAGCGTCGGGCGGATGCTGAACGGCCACTTCACCGGCCGCACGAGCTGCGCCGAGCCCAACCCCCACTGCTCGACGGTGATCCTATACAACCGCCCGGCGTTGGCCGAAGGCGGGCTGGCGGCGGGCGGCGAGCCCTTCGTGGCCGCCGGGTGGGTGACGCTGGCCGGTCCCGGCGGCCCCTTCACCGTCGTCGGGGCGCACCTGACCTGGCCCTACCCCGCCGGGCCGCAGCAGGCCCAGAGCCGCCGCCTGGCCGAGACGCTGGACCGCTTCGACCGCCGCACGGCCATCGTGGCGGGCGACTTCAACTCCACGCCCTGGTCGTTCTCGCTACGCCGCCAGGACCGCGCCTTCGGGCTGGAGCGCCGTACCCGCGCCCTGCCCTCCTGGCCGGTGACGGTGTGGGACCGCAAGATCGAGGCGCCCTTCCCCGTCCTGCCCATCGACCACGTCTATGCCGGGTCCGGCTGGCGCACGGTGAAGGTCGAGCGCGGGCCGCGCCTGGGGTCGGACCACTATCCGGTGGTGGTGACGCTTTCGCGGGTCAGCGCCGCGCCTTCGAAAGCCGCGCGCTGAGCCGTTTGCGCTCGGCCTCGTAGGCTTCGGCCTCCCGCTCCTCGCGCGCATCGAGGCCGGCCCGCGCCTCGGCCAGGCTGTCCAGCCGCGCGCGATGGTCGCCCTGGAGCGCCTCCAGGGCCTTCTCCAGCTCGGCGACCTTCTTGCGCGCAGCCTCCGATGGCCCGCGCCTGGCCGGCTTCGGGGCTTTCAGCGCGCTGGCGAGGACCTTCGAGTTTACGGGGCGCTCGACCACTTCGCCGGGCGACGCGGTCGCCGCCTTCACCAGCGCGGGCTCGTCCGTCTCCCGCGCAGCGCCCTGCGCGAACAGGTCCTGGTTGACGCCCCACGCGGCCAGCGCCTTCGGCCGCGAGGTTGTCGCGACCGCGTACTCGGTCAGGCCGACCGAGGTGACGAACACCTTGAGCTTCGCCGCCATGAGGAGCGAAACGCAAAAGGGGCGGTCAGAGGTCCGCCGCGACCTTCATGCTGACGATCTTGCCGGGCTCGCGCGGCGGCTCGCCCTTGGGCAGGGCGTCGACGTTCTCCATGCCCTCGGTCACCACGCCCCAGACGGTGTACTGGCCGTCGAGGAAGGTGGCGTCGTCGAAGCAGATGAAGAACTGGCTGTTGGCCGAGTTCGGATCGTTCGTGCGGGCCATCGAGCAGACGCCGCGCAGGTGCGGCTCGCGGCTGAACTCTGCCTTCAGGTTCGGCTTGGACGAGCCGCCGATGCCCCGCCCGCTCGGGTCGCCGCCCTGGGCCATGAAGCCGGGGATGACGCGGTGGAAGACGACGCCGTCGTAGAAGCCCTCGCGCGCCAGTTCCTTGATCCGCGCCACGTGGTCGGGGGCGAGGTCGGGGCGCAGCTGGATGGTGACCGGACCGGCCTCCAGCTCCATGACGATGGTGTTCTCAAGATCGGACATGGGGGCCTCCTTTAAGGAAAGCGAACGCGTTATTTGATCTGGACGGGGATGTCGACGTCGCAGATGGAAAAGCCGCTGCCGGCCTGCGCCTGCTTGGCCGCCACCAGCGCCTTGAAGGCGTCGGAGCGGGTGTCCATCACCTGCACGTCCGGCCGTTCGCCCTCGGGGATGTCGGCCAGCAGCCGCACCTTGCGCATCGTGTCCATCGGCTCGGCCACCGGCTCGCCGACCTTGATGCGGCGCACGGCGTCGAGGCCCGAGATCACCCGGCCCCAGGGCGTGTATTGCAGGTTCAGCCCGTCGTTCTGGTAGCGCATCAGGAAGAACTGGCTGTTGCCCGAATCCGGCGGCTGGGCCCGCGCCATGCCCGCGATCCCGGCGCAGAACAGGCCCCAGGCCGGAGCGCGGCCGTCGGCGGTGATCATCATCTGCATCTGCGGGCTGGAGCGCACCGGCAGCGGCCCGACGAAGCCCAGCTCGGTCGGCGTGCGCACGTCCTCGGTCGGCGGCAGGTTCACGATCTTGGCGAACGGCGTGTCCATGCCCCGGCGGAACGAGAACTCCGGCTGAAGGTCAGGCTGGGCCGAGCCGCCCGTCCCGGTGTTCTCCGGGTCGCCCGTCTGGGCCATGAAGTCGTCGATGACGCGGAAGAACTTCAGCCCGTCGTAGAAGCCCGCGCGGGTCAGCAACCGGATGCGCTCGACGTGCGCCGGCGCGACCTGGGGCGTCATCTCGACGATCACCCGGCCCTGGCTGGTGTCGATGACCAGCACGTCCTGCGGGTCCGGCGTGCGCCACTCGGCGACCTGGGCCTGGGCGGGAGCGGCCAGCGCGAGCGCGGCGGCGAGGATCAGTGCAGCTTGTTTCATGGAACTCATTCGTAGAAGGCCCCGGCCCACATCGCCAGCCCGTCGTCGCCAAGCCTCACCGGCCGACCTTCGACAGCAGGCGCCCCTCGACGCCTGGCGTGACGAACTTGGAAACGTCGCCGCCCAGCTTGGCGATCTCCTTGACCAGCCGCGAGGCCACCGCCTGGTGGCGTGGGTCGGCCATCAGAAAGACGGTCTCGATGTCGCGGTCGAGCTGCTGGTTCATGGCCGTCATCTGGAATTCGTATTCGAAGTCGGCCACGGCGCGCAGGCCGCGCACGATGATCCCGGCCCCGACCTCGCGGGCGAAGTGCATGAGCAAGCCCTCGAACGGCCGCACCTCGATCTCGGCGATCCTGGTCAGGTGGGCGGTTTCCTGCTCGATGATCGCGACCCGCTCCTCGAGCGTGAACAGCGGTCCCTTGCCCTCGTTGATCGCCACGCCGATGACCAGCTTGTCGACCAGCTTCACCGCCCGGCCGATGATGTCCAGGTGGCCGTTGGTGATCGGATCGAAGGTGCCCGGATAGAGCCCGACTCGCTTCATACGCCTCGCCCCTACTTGAAGGGCGGACTATTCCTCAGCCGCGCCCTCTTCGTCGCCGGGTTCATCCCCGGCATCGTCGCCGCCCGCTTCCGCCAGCCGCTCCACCGAGACCACGTGCTCGTCCTCCGCCTTGCGGAAGATGGTCACGCCCTGGGTGTTGCGGCCCGCGATGCGGACCTGTCCGACCGGAACCCGTATTAGCTGGCCCTGGTCGGAGACCAAAAGGATTTCATCGGACTGGTCGACCGGGAAGGACGCGACGAGCTGGCCGCCGCGCTTGGTCAGGTCCTGGGCGATCAGCCCCTGGCCGCCCCGTCCGGTGCGGCGGTAGTCGTAGGCGCTGGTCCGCTTGCCGAAGCCTTCCGACGACACCGTCAGGATGTGCTCCTCGGCCGCGCCCAGCAGGATGCGGCGTTCGGGCGTCAGCTCGGCGACCTCCTCGGTCTCTTCCTCGGGCTCGGCGACGCCCTCCTCCGCCTCGCCGGTCATGGCGCGGACGTAGCGCAGGTAGGCGGCCCGCTCGGCGGGGGTGGCGTCCACCGACCGCAGTATGGCCATGGAGATGACCCGGTCGCTCTCGGCCAGGCGGATGCCGCGCACGCCGGTCGACTCGCGGCCCGCGAACACGCGCACCTCCTCGATGGAGAAGCGGATGCAGCGGCCGACGGCGGTGGTCAGCAGCACGTCCTCACCGGGCTTGCACAGGCCGACGCCGATGATGCTGTCGCCTTCGTCGAGCTTCATCGCGATCTTGCCGTTGCGGTTGATCTGGATGAAGTCGCTGAGCTTGTTGCGGCGCACGTTGCCCGAGCGGGTGGCGAACATCACGTCCAGCCCGTCCCACGCCGCCTCGTCCTCGGGCAGCGGCAGGATGGAGGTGATCGCTTCTCCGGGTTCAATCGGCAGCAGGTTGACGAACGCCTTGCCGCGCGAGGTCGGCGTGCCGACCGGCAGGCGCCAGACCTTCAGCTTGTAGACCTTGCCGCCGGACGTGAAGAACAGCACCGGCGCATGGGTCGAGGCGGAGAAGACGCTGGTGACCGCGTCCTCGTCCTTGGTCGACATGCCCGAGCGCCCCTTCCCGCCCCGGTGCTGGGTGCGGTAGGTGGCCAGCGGCGTCCGCTTCACATAGCCGCCGTGGGTGACGGTGATGACCATCTCCTCGCGGGCGATCAGGTCCTCGTCCTCGAGGTCGTAATCCCCCTCGACGATCTGGGTCCGGCGCGGCACGGCGAACTTCTCGCGCACCTCGACCAGTTCCTCGCGGACCACGGCCATGATGTTGGCGCGGTCGGACAACAGGTGCAGGTGGCCGGCGATGGTGTCGGCCAGCTCGCGCGCCTCGGCGAAGATCTCGTCCCGGCCAAGGCCGGTCAGGCGCGACAGGGTCAGGGCCAGGATGGCCCGGGCCTGCTCGTCGGTCAGCCGCACGCGGGCGCCGTCGACCACCACCGTGCGCGGGTCCTGGATCAGGTCGATCAGGGGCATCATGTCCCCCGCCGGCCAGTCGCGCCCCACCAGCCGCTCGCGCGCCTCCGACGGATCGGCCGACGAGCGGATGATGTGGATCACCTCGTCGATGTTGGCGACGGCGATGGCCAGGCCGACCAGCACGTGGCCCCGGTCGCGGGCCTTGTTCAGCTCGAACCGGGTGCGGCGGACGACCACTTCCTCGCGGAAATCCACGAAGGCGGTGACCATCTCCCGCAGGCCCATCTGCTGCGGGCGGCCGCGGTTCAGGGCCAGCATGTTGACCCCGAACGAGGTCTGCAGCGCCGTGTAGCGGTAGAGCTGGTTCAGCACGACCTCGGCCGAAGCGTCGCGGCGCAGTTCGACCACGATGCGCATGCCGTCGCGGTCGCTCTCGTCGCGCAGGTCGCCGATGCCCTCGATCCGCTTCTCGCGGACCATCTCGGCGATGCGCTCGACCAGGGTGGCCTTGTTCACCTGGAAGGGGATGGCCGTGATGACGATGGCTTCGCGGTCCTTGCGGACCTCTTCGATGGTGGCGATGCCGCGCATCATCACCGAACCGCGCCCGCTCATCAGGGCGTTGCGCGCGGCGGTGCGGCCGATGATCTCGCCGCCGGTCGGGAAGTCCGGGCCGGGCACGAGGTCCAGCAGGTCCTCCAGCTCGATCTCCGGGTTGTCGATCAGCGCCAGGCAGGCGTCGACCACTTCGCCCAGGTTATGGGGCGGGATGTTGGTCGCCATGCCGACGGCGATGCCGCCCGCGCCGTTGACCAGCAGGTTGGGGATGCGGGCGGGAAGGACGGTCGGCTCCTTCTCGGAGCCGTCGTAGTTTTCCTGGAATTCGACGGTGTCCTTGTCGAGGTCGGCCAGCAGCGCCTCGGCCGCCTTGGTCATCCTCGATTCGGTATAGCGCATGG
Source organism: uncultured Caulobacter sp. (assembly GCA_964579695.1). Lineage (GTDB taxonomy): Bacteria > Pseudomonadota > Alphaproteobacteria > Caulobacterales > Caulobacteraceae > Caulobacter. The sequence goes on from CAZOHI010000006.1 coordinate 60,680, forward strand.
CCGCCGGCTGGTCGCCGTCGACCGAGCCGAAGTTCCCCTGGCCGTCGATGAGCAGCAGGTTCATCGAGAACGGCTGGGCCATGCGGACCAACGCGTCGTAGACCGACTGGTCGCCGTGCGGGTGGTACTTGCCGATCACGTCGCCGACGGTGCGGGCCGACTTGCGGTAGGCCGCCGAGGACGAGAACCCGTTCTCGTTCATGGCGAACAGGATGCGGCGGTGCACCGGCTTGAGGCCGTCGCGCGCGTCGGGCAGCGCCCGGCTGACGATCACGCTCATGGCGTAGTCGAGGTACGAGCGCTTCAGCTCGTCCTCGATGGCGATTGGGGCGATGTGCCCACGCCGGGCGTCTTCCGGTGGGGTGGTGATCTCGTCGGTCAAAGCGGGAATTTAGCCGTTAAGAATCGGACAAATGGGTCTCCCGATAGTTATCATCCCCATCCCCGCAGCGCCACCCGAGCGGCTTGCGGGGTCCTTTTGCCTCGTCAGTCCAAGGAAACCCCCATGCGCATCGCCATCCTCTTCCTCGCCGCCTCCGCCATCGCCCTGCCCGCCCTCGCCGAGACGGCGGTGGAACTGAAGGGCGGCGATGGCGAAAGCCGCGGGACCGTCGTCCTGACGCAGGCCCCGAAGGGCGTGCTGCTGAAGGTGGAGGCCACGGGCCTGGCGCCGGGCTGGCACGGCCTGCACTTCCACGAGAAGGCCGACTGCTCGAAGGCCGACTTCACCTCGGCCGGGGCCCACACCCATGGCGAGGGCGAGCGGGTTCACGGCCTGCTCAACCCCGCCGCCAACGAGACCGGCGACCTGCCCAACATCTTCGCGGGCGCGGACGGCAAGGCGACCGCGGAGGTGTTTTCCTCGCTCGTCACGCTGAAGGCCCTGAAGGACGCCGACGGCTCGGCGCTGCTGATCCATGCCGATGCCGACGACCACCAGACCCAGCCCATCGGCGGGGCGGGCGCGCGGGTCGCCTGCGGAGAGATCAGGTAGGACCGATCGACATCAGCGTCGCGCTTCCCTCTCTCCCGTCCCCTCGCCCATCGAGGAGGGAGGGAGCGCCCAATTGACCGGGCGCAGCGCGGAGGGACGGGACGACGGGTTGAGTGATCCGCCTCATGCCTTCATCAGCGTCTCGACCTCATCGAGCGTGCGGGCGAACTTGGCGATCAGGGCGCGGTAGGGCGCGGGCGAGGCCATGTCGAGCCCGGCCCGGCGCAGGATCTCGGCCGGATAGTCCGACCCGCCCGCCCGCAGCACGCCGAGGTAGGCGTCCCGCGCCTTGGCCCCGCCGGTCAGTATCTGGTCGTCGAAGTAGACCGAGGCCGCGATCGAGGTCGCGTACTGGTAGACGTAGAAGTTGTAGTAGAAGTGCGGAATGTAGGCCCATTCGATGGCGTAGGCCGGATCGATGGTCACGTTCGGGCCATGGTATTTCCTGAGCAGTTCCAGGTACATGGCCGTCAGGCCCTCGCCCGACAGGGCCTCGCCCTTCTCCACCGTCTCATGGATCGACAGCTCGAATTCCGCGAACATCGTCTGGCGGAAGAAGGTGCCCCGGAAGGATTCCAGCACGGCGTCGAGGTAGAACAGCTTCTCGGCCTTGGTCCTTGCGCCCTTCAGCATGTGGCGGGCCAGGAGCTGCTCGTTCAGGGTCGAGGCGATCTCGGCCGTGAAGATGGAGTAATCGGCCGTCTCGAACGGCTGGGCCCTGGCGGCCAGCACGCTGTGCATGGCGTGGCCGAACTCGTGGGCGTAGGTGGACAGGCCGTTGAAGTCGTCGGTGTGGTTCAGCAGCACATAGGGGTGAACATCGTAGGCGCCGGGGTTCATGTAAGCGCCCGACCGCTTGCCCTTGGCGGGATAGACGTGGGTCCAGGAGGCCGCCGTCGCCGCGCTCAGGCCGTCGACGTATTCCTTGCCCAGCGGCTTCACCGCCTCCAGCGTCAGACGGCGGGACTCCTCCAGGGTGAAGGGGCGGTCGATCTTCGTCGCCGGCGGATAGATGTCGTAATAGTGCATGTCCGGCAGGTTCAGCAGCCGGCGGCGGACGTCGAAGTAGCGGTGCAGGACCGGCAGGCCCGCGTTGGTCTCGGCGATCAGGGTCCGGTAGACGCCCTCCGGCACGTTGCCGGGCGATAAGGCCGAGGCGAGCGCGTTGGGATAGCGGCGGCTCTTGGCGTTGAAGATGTTGGCGTTGACCTGCGTCGCCAGGGTCGCCCCGAACGAGTTGTCGTAGGTCGCATAGGCGCCCCAGAAGGTGTCGAACACGGTCTTGCGGGTAGCGCGGTCGGGCGAGCCGCGATTGGCGGAATAGCCCTGGGCGTCGAGGCGCACCGTCTTGCCGTCCACCTCGATTTCCGGCCACGGGATGTCGGCCTCGGCGAGCTGGCCCCGGATGGTCGCAATGCCCGCCAGCGGGTTGGAGGCGGCGGCCAGCACCCGCTCGCCCTCCTCGCTCAGCGTGTGCGGGGCGCGGCGCAGGACGTTGCCCAGGGCGAAGCGGAACTTGGCCAGCCCCGGCTCGGCGGCGACGAAGCCATCGATCTTCTCCTCGCCGACGGTCAGCAGTTCCGGGTCCATCCAGGCTACGGCCTCGGCGAACTGGGCGCCCAGGGCGGTGGCGAGCTGGTCGCGCTCCTGGTTGACGGCGATCTGGGTGTCCTCGTCGGCCTTCAGCGAGGCGTAGGTCGCCAGCCGGTAGTAGCGCTTCTGGAGGTCGGAGGTGGCCTGCAGCGCATCGCGCAGCGTCGCGGCGCTCTCGCCCAGCCGGCCCTTGTAGCCTTCCAGCGACGGCAGGGCGGCGATGATCGCCTGCCGCTCGGCGGTCCAGGCGGCCTCGTTCGGATAGAGCGGCGTCAGGTCCCAGACGGTCGGCAGCGTCTCTCGCGCCAGCGCCGGCATCGCGGCGGCGGCGCTCAGGAACAGGGAGGAGAAGAGGACATCGCGGCGGGAGATCTGGGGCATGGGGGACTCCGATGGGTCCCGCAACTCCACCATCAGGGCAGGCGGAGGTAAAGCCCTTCCCCCCATCCAGGGGGAAGGGAGGGTTCTAGAACGGAATCTCGTCGTCCAGATCGGCGCTGAAGTTCTCGCGCGGGCCGGACGGTTGGGCGCGGCCGCCACCGCCGCCGCCGGAGTACCCGCCGCCGAAGCCGCCTTCGTCACGCTCGCCCGCGTCGCCGCTGCGCCCGTCGAGCATGGTCAGCTCGCCCCGGAACTTCTGCAGCACGACCTCGGTGGAGAACTTCTCCTGCCCGGACTGGTCCTGCCACTTGCGGGTCTGGATCGCGCCCTCGATGTAGACCTTCGAGCCCTTGCGCAGGAAGTTCTCGGCCACCTTCACCAGGTTGTCATTGAAGATCACCACCCGGTGCCACTCGGTGCGCTCCTTTTTCTCGCCGGAGGCGCGGTCGCGCCAGCTCTCGGACGTCGCCACCCGCAGGTTCGCCACGCGGTCGCCGGAGTTGAGGGTGCGGATTTCAGGATCGGCGCCCAGGTTGCCGACCAGGATGACCTTGTTGACGCTGCCCGCCATGGCGAGACCTCCCACACGCCCGGCGACCCATCGCGCCGGAATCTGTGGGGCACGCTAGCGGGCGTTAAGGTTTGCGTCCATCCAGAATGTTCTGGTTACGTTCGCAATCCACAGATTAATAACTGGGGACCGCGCCCGGCTGGGCCAGCCGCCCGTCGCCCGTGCGCACGAGGGCGAGGTAGCGCACCCCGTCGTGGAACTTCGAGGTGAAGATGCCCTCGCGCTCGATGAAGATGAAGTTGCCCTGGTAGGAGCCCTCCATCGCGTTCTGGTAGCTGCCCATCCGCGCAAACCGCAGCCGCATCCCCTCAAGCTGGGCGGCGCAGTTCTCGATGTTGGGCATGTTCTCGGCCACCCGGTTGAAGCGCGCCTTGCCGTCCTTGTCGAAGACGAGGTGGAAACAGACGCCCGTGTCCATCGGCGCCTCCAGCCGCTTGGCGCAGGCGCCCAGCGACAGCACGGTCACGGCGGCGATCAGGGCGGCTTTCAGCATTGGCATCCTCAGTCAATGGACGGGATCGAGCATCCCGGTCCCTGCTCCACCAACGTGCGGAAGCGGCGATTGTCTCCCGACACCTCGACGCGGCCGGTGACGAGGCGCAGCGTCTCGCCGCCCCAGCGGCCGTATGTAGCGGCGCCGCGGCGCTCGCATTGCCCGGCGAACAGGGTCTGGACGCAGGCGCCGCGGCTCATGTCGCCGACCTGGCGCCACTCCGCGCCGGAATAGCGCCAGCAGGTCGAGCCGCTGGCCTGCTGGACGACGGGGGCCGAGGGCTGGGCCACGTCCTGCGGCGCGGGGACCGGGGCCTGGGCCGTCTCCTGCGGCGGCAGCGGGGTCAGTACGGTGCCCGCCACGTCGGCGGCGGCCAGCGCGCCGGTCTCGTCCACGCCCACGTCGAGGGCGCCGGTGGCGACGCCGTTGCGCTCGGCGCATTCGGCAAGGGTCAGCTCGCCCGCGAACTGGCCCGCCACGAAGCAGCGGAGCGGCCGGGCGGGGTCGAGCTTGCCGTCGTCGGCGCGGCCGGTCTCGACGATGAGCCCGGCGCGGGAGGCGGGCGGCGGTTTGTCCGAGCCGTCGTCGCGCGACATGATCGCCGCCGCGATGACGAGCCCGGCCAGCAGCGCCGCAGCCCCGCCCGCCATCGCAACGACCCGCGGCTCGCGCAGGCGCTCCTTCAGAAGCTCGAAGTCCATGCTGTTCCGCTAGCCCGCGATGATGACGCTTTCAAGTTCGCACGGCCCTCAGCCGCCGACCAGCCTGTCCAGGGCGGCCTGGTAGTTGGCGATCTGGTTGCTCAGGTAGGTCGGGACCGGCCCCCCGGCCGCGCCCGCCAGCGCCGACCGCGGCTTCGACGCCGCCTCCAGGTCCCGGTAGGCGTTGCGAATGGAGGTCAGGGCGGCGCTCAACCCGTCCAGCGCAGCCTTGATGCCGGGCTTGGTGGTGATGTCCAGGTCGCGGGCCAGGCCCAGGCCGTAGACCGTGCCGTTGCCGTCGGCCGAGACGGTCTTGCCCGCCACCGTCTTGGTGTTGCGGATCACGCCCTCATTCAGGCCCAGGGCCTCCAGCATGTCGCGCCCGCCCTTCCCGGCCAGGATCTCGACGCTGGCGCGGTCGTTCAGGGGCTTGATCTGCAGGACCCGGGAATCGCCGCTGGCGACGATATCGACCTTCACCTGGAAACTGAGGGCGCGCCTGATCTTGGTGGCCAGCTTCTCCAGCGTGTCGCCGGCCTCCAGCGTGATGGTCGTCGCCCGGCCGCCCTCGCGCGACCTGATCTGGAACTGGTCGCCCGCCCGCGCGGCGGTGGCGGCGGTGATCAGGGTGCTGTCTGACCAGGCAAGCTTGCCCTGCGGCAGGCCCAGGCGGTCGAGGGCGCTGGCGCCGGTCGCGTCCACCGCGATGGCGGTCGGGGCGGCCTGGCGGTCCTTGCCCGTGAAGCGGCGCGACCAATCGACGGCCCCCGTCGCGACGTCCAGCCGGGCGATGAATCCGTCCTTCTCGCCCACGGGATCGAGCCCCGGCAGGTCGGTCCCGGCCGACCCGGCCAGCCACACCTGCCCGCCCGAGACGGTCACGGCGCTGGCCGTGTCGTCCCCTGCCCCGCCGAAGAAGGCGATGGCGTCGGCGCCCGAGACGCTGAGGTCGCCCGCCAGCCGGGCGGCGAAGGCGTCCGTGCCGCCCGCGTGGGCGCGGGTGACGTTGGCCCCGGTGAGGGCGGCGTTCCTGGTCGTGCCCGCCACGACGAGCTGGCCGCCGTCGAAGGCCAGCCCCGCGATGTCGCCGTTCAGCGCCCCGAGGTTGCGGGTGGCGCCCGCCGCGACCGTCGCGGAGGTGGTGATCACCTTGCCCATCGGGGTGGTCGTCGTACTCGGCGTGATCGTGAAGCTGCGCAGCATGGCGTTGGAGCCGTCGGCGCCCGCCACCACCACCTGATTGCCGTTGACGGCGATGGCGCTGACCTTGTCGTCGCCCGCCGTGCCGAACTGGGTGGTGAACAGAGGCTTGGAAGTCCCGTCGGCCTGGGTCGAGAAAGCCTGGAGATAGCCGTCCCAGCCGCCGATGGCCGTGCCGCCGGTCATCGCCGACTTGGCCCGCCCGGCGACATAGACCACCCCGTCCGATCCGAAGGCCACGGCGGTCGCCTCGTCCTCGGCGTTGGCGGCCCGGCGCTGGGTCCACATCTCCTCGCCCGCGGCGTTGAAGACGGTCAGGAAGCTGTCCTTGACCCCGGCCTTCGCCCCCGCGGAGCCCTCGATCAGCGCCCCCGTCACCGAACCCGCGATGGCCACCCGGCCGTCGTCGGCCACCGACATGGCCATGCCGCTGGCCGTCTCGGCGGCGCCGAGCGTGCGGGCATAGATCAGGTTGCCGGCGGAATCGTACTTCAGGACCGCCACGTCCTGCGCGCCCTTGATCGTCTGGCCGTCGATCTTCGCCGAAACGTCGGCCAGCATGTAGACCGAGCCGTCGGCGCCGACCTGGGTCTGGCGCACCGTCTCCACCTCCGGCCCGAGGGTGCGGGAGAAGACCTGGCCGTCCATGCGGAAGGTGGAGCCCGCCTCCATCGCCGCGCCGGGGGTGGCGCCGGTCGTGGTCTGGATCTTCAGGAACTGGCGGACGGTGGCGTCGTCGTCGGTGGCCGCCTTGCCGTCCGGGTCCGGGTCGCCCGCGCCCTGCGCCAGGTAGATGGCGGGCGCGGTGGCTGGAGCAGAGAAGGTCAGGGTCTCGCTGGTGTCGCCCTTGATCTTCATCGCCCACTGGTCGGGGTTGGTCCCGATCTCGACCGTGCGGCTCCCGACCTGCACCGTCTTGGGCTCGCCGGGGATGCGGTGGGTGGCGAAGCGGGTCAGGACGCCCGCGTCGGCCAGCTTGCCGTTCATGAAGTTGATGACGTTGGCCAGCGTGCGCGGCTCGGTCATTTCGTTCAGGTCGATGGCGACGTCGAGCGTCGAGTTCAGCTTCTTGACCTGAAGGTTGAACTTTATGTCGCCTTCGAGCGACGAGGCGACGTCGGTCAGCGCGCCGGTATGCAGCGGGGCGGTGATGTATTCGGCCTTGGTGCGCGGCACGCCCACCTCGGCCTTGGCGATGGCGGTCGCCTCCCCCCGCGTCAGGCGAATCTGGTCGAGCTTGAGCTGGTCGATATAGGCCGCCGTCTCCGTCAGCCCTTTACCGAAGGCCTTGGCGATGCGGTCCTTCTCGAAGTCGGAAACGCCCTTGGTGTCCATCCGCTCGGCCAGGCCGTAGAGGGCGTTGAGGCCCTGGTAGAGGGCGAACAGCTTGCGATAATCGCCGCTGGCGCCCGGCAGGTCGAGCTGGGCCGCGCCCTCGTCCACGAACTTGCGGCCGGACATCGCGGCCTTGACCAGGGCGTCGGCGCGGGGGGCCGTGGCCTTGCTGTCCCAGGGAGGTGTCGGGGCGCTCTTGCCCGAGGCGGTCGCAGGTCCCGCCCCCACGCCGCCCGCCGCCGTCCCGCCGTAGCGGGACTGGTAGTAGCTGAGCAGGATGCTGCTATCGAACGTAATCAAGAAACTGCCCCCGACCCGGACGCGCCGGAATCCTACCCCGTCAGGTGTTAATCATCCGCGCATCGGAGAGCTGCCGCCGCGCCGCCTCGCGCAGCACCGCCCATTCCTCCGCCAGGATGCCGACCAGAACCACGTCCCGCGCCGCGCCGTCCTTCAGGACATGGCCCCGCAGGTAGCCCTCGCGCCGGAACCCGGCCGCGCACATGACCCGCAGCGCCGCGTCGTTGGCGGCCATCACCTCGGCGAACACCTTGTGCAGGCCCAGTTCCCCGAACGCCTTGTCGAGCCCCAACACCTGGGCGGCGCGTCCCACGCCCCTGCCCCGCGCGTCCGCGTCGCCCACGAACCAGTGGAAGACAGCCCGCCGATGGTGGCTGGTCAGCCCCGCCAGGGTGAGCAGGCCGGCGGGCGCGGAATTGCGGGTGATCATCCAGCCGCGCAGGGCCGGATCGGTGCGCAGGCGCTCGAACCAGCGCCGGTGCGCCTCGCGCTCCGGGAAGGCGGCGTCGGACATCCAGCGGTCCACCTCCGGCTCACGCCGCCAGAGGAAGAGCTGCTCCTCGTCGCCGTCCCGCAGGTCGCGAAGCTCGATCATGGCTCAGCGGCTTAACCGCCGCGGAACAGCGAAAGGATGATCTGCGGCGCGGAGTTGGCGATCGACAGGGCCTGGGCGCCGAGCTGCTGCTGCACCTGCAGCGCCTGGAGCTTGGCGCTTTCCTTGGCGAGGTCGGCGTCCACGAGGTTGCCGATGCCCGAGGTCAGCACGTCCGTCAGCTTGGAGACGAACTTGTTGTGCGACTCGATCTGCTTGGCCTGCGCGCCCATGTCGCCCAGGGCCTGGTTGACGTTGGAGATCGAGGTCGTGAGCTGGGCCATGATCGAGGTCGCCATCGTCACCGTGCTGATCGACGAGGTCGAGGCCATCGCCACCAGCCCGCCGCCCAGGCTCATGTTCCGGGCCGACAGGGTGATGAAGGCGTTGGCGTCGGCGTTCGCCAGGAAGCGGATGCCGCCGGTGATCGAGTTGTTCAGCAGGTTGGCGCCGTCGAACTCGGCGTTCTGGACGATCTGGGTGATCTGCTTGAGCAGCGCCTTGTAGTCGTTGTTCAGCGAGGAGCGCGCCGTCGCATCCATCGACGGGTCCATCGCCGCGACGACCTTCTCCTTGATCTGGTTGAGCAGGTCGGAGATCGATTCGCCGGCCGTCAGCGACACGTCCGCGATGGAAGTCGCCCGGTCCAGGCTCATCTTGACCGCGCTCAGCGCCCCAAGGTCGGCCCGCTGCGACTGGGCGATGCCCCAGACGGAGGCGTTGTCCTTGGGACCCTGCACCTTCAGGCCGGTGCTGATGCGGTCCTGGACGCTCGCCAGCGAGTCGTTGGTCTTGTTCAGGTTCTGCAGCGCGACCAGCGCGGACTGGTTGTTATGCACGCTGATCGTCATGACCGTCTCCCTTCGGGGCCGTGGAGGCGGTGCGATTCGCGCCGATTCCGCTCCTGCCGAGGACCCTAGGGAGAAGTTGGTGTTCGTATGGTTAACGACCGTAAACGCCTGACGCCGGCGGCCGCGCTTGCGACGCCGGTTGGGAAATAGCGGCGGCCCGAAGGCCGGTGCGTGGCCGGTCAGCTCTGCGAGTCGATGACCTGTCCGGGCGAGTAGCCGGGATCGTCCCTCAGCCGCAGGACCTCCTCGCGGGGGAACTGCTGGACAACCTCGCCGGTGCGGCGGTCGAAGACCTTGTAGACGAAGGAGCCCCCTTCATCCTCTTCGATCACCAGGCGCAGGTCGGCGTTCTGCGACTTGGGCTGCGGATCCGGCCGCGGGCCGGACGTTGCTTCCACCGGCCGCGTCTGGGGGACGAGCGACAGCAGCGAAGGCGTAGCCGGGATTGCGACGGTTTTGCTCATGTCTCCTACTCACCGGCCTCATGCGGCCGGAGTCTCCTTGAAGACGCGCACGGCGAAGGCCCGCTGGACCTCCGCCGCCGCGAATGGCGGCGGGCCGGAGCCCGCCGCGTTACGCGCTCCTTAGCGGAACAGTCCCAGCAGGGACGACGTGGAGGAGTTGGCGATCGAAAGCGCCTGGATGCCGAGCTGCTGCTTGGTCTGCAGAGCCTGCAGGCGGGCGCTTTCCTTCGCCAGGTCCGCGTCGACGAGGTTGCCCACGCCGGCGTCCAGGGCGTCCTGAAGCTTGGAAGTGAAGTTGTAGTGGGCCTCCAGCGCCTTGGCGCCGGTGCCGAGCTTGGCCAGAGCCGCCGACACGTTGGTGATCGAGGCGTTGACCAGGGTCAGCTGAGCCGAGGCGGTGGTGACGGAGGTGAAGGTCGCGGCCGCGGTGACCGTGACGTTCGCGCCGCCAAGCGCCAGCGACTGCGCCGCCACCGTGATCTTGGACGAGCCGTCCGCGTTCGCCAGGGCGGCGATCGTGGTGCCCGAAGCCTTGATCATGTTGGCGCCGTTGAAGTCGGCGTTGGCGACGGCCTTGCCGATCTGGTCGCGCAGGGACTTGAAGTCCTCGGCCAGAGCGGTGCGCGCGGCGGCGTCGAGCGTGGTGTCCGTGGCGGCGAGGGCCTTTTCCTTCATCTGCACGAGCAGGTCGGAAACGGTTTCGCCGGCCGCGATGGCCACATCGATGGTGGATTGGCCGCGTTGCAGCGAATCCTTGACCGCGTTGAGGGCGTTGGACGACGCGCGCTGGCCCTGGGCGATAGCCCAGATGGCGCCGTTGTCCTTGGCGGAAGCAACCCGCTTGCCGGTGTTGATGCGACCCTGAACGGTGTTCAGCTCGCTGTTGGTGGCATTGAGGTTCTGGAGGGCGATAAGCGCGCCCGCATTCGTGTTAACGCTGTTCAGCGCCATGACGATAGTTCCTATTCAAGGTGTCCGGCGTCGTTTTGACGGCCGGGGGCATTTTGCCCGATACGGTAGGAAGCAATCGCCGGGCCAACTTCGCCGGGCCCCGGACTTCCGGCAAGTCGCTGAAATTCCTGCGTTATAGGTCTGTTAAAACACGAAAGCCCGGCAACTATTGCCGGGCTGCGTGGCGGATGCGGAAGATTTTGCCGGGAAGAAAAGTCCACCGGACGAGGGGGAAGCCCCCTCGCCCGGTGTCGCGACTATCGGAACAACGACAAGATGGTCTGCGGCGTCTGGTTCGCGATGGACAGGGCCTGGACCCCGAGCTGCTGCTTGGTTTGCAGAGCCTGGAGCTTGGCGCTTTCCTTCGCGAGATCCGCGTCGACCAGATTGCCCACACCGGCGTCGATGCTGTCCTGCAGCTTGCCGATGAAGTTCAGGTGCATCTCGTAGGCCTTGGACTTGGTGCCCAGGCGCGCGAGCGCGGCGCTGACGTTGTTGATGGAATTGTTGACCGTCGTGATCATCGCCGAGGCGGCGCTGAGCGTGCTGATGGTGGACGCTGTCCCGACGGTGACGATGGAGCCGCCGAGAGCCATGATTTCGGCCCCGACGGTCAGCTTCGACGAACCATCCGAGTTGGCGAGGGCTGCAATCGCCGTGGCGCCGGTCTTCAGCAGGTTGGCCCCGTTGAAGTCGGCGTTGGAGACGGCCTTGGCGATCTGGTCGCGCAGGGCCTTGAAGTCCTCGTTCAGCGCATTCCTGGCGGTGGCGTCCAAGGTCGTGTCGGACGCCGCCAGGGCCTTTTCCTTCATCTGCAACAGAAGGTCCGAGACCGTTTCACCGCCCGCCAACGCCACATCGAGCGTGGAACGTCCACGATCGAGGGAATCGCGCACCGCGTTGAGAGCCTGCGACTGGGCACGTTGCCCCTGGGCGATAGCCCAGATGGCGCCGTTGTCCTTGGCGCTGGCCACCCGCTTGCCGGTGTTGATGCGGTTCTGGGTCTGCGACAATTCCATGTTGGTCGCGTTGAGGTTCTGGAGTGCGATCATCGCACCCGCGTTGGTGTTCACCGAGTTGCTGAGCATTCGGTTCGGTCCTTCCATTCTGGTCGGGATGTGGAGCGGCTTTTGCCGCCTGGGCCGTTCTCGCCCACACGCGCCCACGCAAGGCGCGGGCCACATTCAACCTATTGAATTGTAAGGATTTCGAAGCTTGGCCGCGCGGGCGATTCCGCCGCGCGGCAACCCTTGCCGGGGAAAATGTTCAGGCCGCTTCGGCCTGGCCCGACAGGCCCTGCATGATGATGCGGTTGATGTCGATCAGGTCGGCGATCTCTTCCTCGCCGCGCATGACCGCGCTGGTGTGCCGGCCGACCCACAGGGAGATGGAGATGAGTTGGGCGCGCAGGGACATGGACAGGCCGTTGGTCGGCTCCGAGCAGTCGGCCGCCAGCGCCGACCACAGGCGCCGGTTCCAGTCCAGGGCGTCGATGCGCGCGCGCAGGTCGCCCTCGTCCGCCTCGGCGGCCGCCATCAGCGCCCGGGTGACCTGCCCGAAGAGGCGGTATTCCGCCTCCCGCGGGTTCTCAGCCCTCTGCGCCGCCTGCTGGTACGCCTGAAGCGACATTCCCCAACCTTTCGTCTTCGTAGTCTATGAGCTTCCGGCACAGCATGAGGGCCTTGTAGAATTCGCGGCTCATGGCGTGCTTGGAGATGGCCACGCAGTCGGCCAGCACATCCGGGTTCTGGATGACGCTGATGAACTCGGTCAGGCGGCGCACGAACTCGTCGTAATATCGCCCGGCCGCCCCCTCATCGAGGTACATCATCATTACCGGCAGGTAGATGCGGCGCGCCGGCGTGGTCGCGTCCTCGGCCTGCATGATGTCCTTCTCGCGCAGGACGGAAGCCTTGTTCTGCAGGATCAGCACGCCCCGGCGATCGCCGTTCTGGACGACGGCGCCGTTCAGCACGAACTTCTCACCCGGTTTCAGAGACAGCTTCAGCGGCACAGGCCCACCCCTTACGACTCTGCGGGACGCTAAGGAGGTATGGTTAACGGGGTGTTTCGGTGCGGAACGGAGAATACGCCTCCTCAAGCCAGTCCATCTCGCCGCGCACCGCCTGCCGTTCCTGGTCCAGGTAGCGGCGGACGGGTTCGCGTAAGGCGGGGTCGGCGATCCAGTGGGCGGAATAGACGGGCTTGGGCAGGTAGCCGCGGGCGATCTTGTGCTCGCCCTGCGCCCCCGCCTCCACACGCGCCAGGCCAAGCCGGATCGCGTGCTCGATGGCCTGGTAGTAGCAAAGCTCGAAGTGCAGGAAGGGCACGGTCTCCAGCGCCCCCCAGTTGCGGCCGTAGAGGCAGTCGTCGCCGATCAGGTTCAGCGCCCCGGCGATCCAGCGCCCTTCCCGCCGCGCCATGACCAGCAGCACCCGGTCCGCCATCCGCTCGCCCAGCAGCGAGAAGAACAGCCGGTTCAGGTACGGCCGCCCCCACTTGCGCGAGCCGGTGTCCATGTAGAAGGCGAAGAAGGCGTCCCAGTGGTCCTCGGTGATCTCCGCGCCGGTCAGGGCGACGATCTCGACCTCGCCTTGCGCATCCCGCCGCTCGCGCCGGATGGTCTTGCGGCGGCCGGAGGACAGGGCGGCGAGGAAGTCGTCGAAGTCGCGGTAGCCTGCGTTCAGCCAGTGGTATTGCCGGTCCTCGCGCAGCAGCAGCCCCTGCTCGCCCATGAACCGCCAGTCGGCCTCGTCCGGGAAGGTGACGTGCAGCGACGAGGCCCCCAGCCGCTCGGTCAGCGCCAGCGCCCCGCCCAGCAGCAGGTCACGCCGCCCGAGCAGGCGCGGCCCCGTCACCGGCGAGAACGGCGAGGCGCACTGGAGCTTGGGGTAGTAGGCGCCGCCCGCCCGCTCGTAGGCGTCGGCCCAGGCGTGGTCGAAGACGTATTCCCCCTGGCTGTGGCCCTTGAGGTAGAGCGGCATGACCCCCTCCCCCTCCACATGCAGGTGGTGCGGCGCCCAGCCGGTGCGCTCGGTGGCGCAGCCGCTTTCCTCCAGCGCGTGGAGGAAGTCGTAGGAGACGAAGGGGTTGGCGGTCCCGGCGAAGGCGTCCCAGGTCTCGCGCCCGATCTCCGCGATCCGGCGATGGACCGCCGCCCTCACGCGTGGAAGCCCTCGAAGATCAGGTTGTCGCAGTGGTCCTTCACCGCCTCCCACTGGTCCGGGGAGCGGATCGTCCAGGCGACCACCGGCATCCCCTCGGCGCGCAACTCGTCGGCGCGGGCGCTGGGCAGCATGTCGAGGCCGAGCGCCAGGAAGTGCGGGCGGGCGATCTCCACATGCTCCAGGTTGGCGAAGGCGCGCCGTTGCTCGGGGGCAAGGGTCTCGGCCCAGCGGTCGTTCCAGGCGTAAGAGTCCAGCCCGCGGAGGATCTGCGGGTGATGCGCGGCGAACCAGGCGTGGGAGTACGGGTTGAAGCCGATCACCGCCGTCGGACCATTGTGGTCGATCAGCACCTCGCTGACTCGCTTCTCCAGCGGCCCGACCTCGCCGAACGGGGTCTTCAGCTCGATCTGGATCATCGCACGGCGGCCGACCTCGGCAAGGACCTCGGTCAGGGTCGGAACCCCTTCGTCGGTCCCCTTGAGGCGCAGGTCGCGCAGTTCCGCAACGGTGCGGTCGCGCAGCTTGCCTTCCGCGCCCGTCATGCGTTCGAGGGAGGTGTCGTGGAAGACCACCGCCTCGCCGTCGGCGGTGAGCTGCACGTCCAGCTCGATGCCGTAGCCGTGGGCGCAGGCGGCCTGGAAGGCGGCCAGGGAGTTCTCCGGCGCACCGTCCGGCGCCCACAGCCCCCGGTGCGCCACCGGCGGGGCGAACAGCATGTCCCAAGCCTCGCCGAAGACGCTGTTGTCCGGGCGCGGCTTGGGTTTCATCAGCGGACCTCCACCACCGCGTCGACCTCGACGGCGAAGTTGCGCGGCAGGCGGTAGACGCCGACGGCCGAGCGCGCATGGCGCCCGGCGTCGCCGAACGCCTCGACCATCAGGTCCGAACAGCCGTTGACGACGCTGGGGATGTCGAAGAAGTCCGGCCCCGCCTGGACGAAGCCGCCCAGCTTCACCACCCGGACCAGGCGCTCCAGGTCGCCGTCGCAGGCGGCCTTCATCTGGGCCAGCAGGTTGACGCCGCACAGCCGTGCGGCCTTCTGCGCCGTCTCCAGGTCGACCTCGGTCCCCACCGTCCCCGTGATGCCGCCCGAGGCGTCGATCGACACCTGGCCGGAGATGTGGACGAGCGCGCCGGAGCGCACGAAGGGCACGTAGTTGGCGATGGGTGCGACCGGCTGCGGCAGGACGACGCCGGCGGCGGCCAGGCGCTGTTCGACTTGGGACATGAAGGACTCCATTGAGCCCCAAGGCTACCAAGGCCGGAGCCTGCACGGAACATGCGAAAAGGGCCCGGAGCGTTTCCGCTCCGGGCCCTGACTCGGGGGTGCTGGCGGAGATGTCTAGCGGGCGGCCTGCACGCGCTCGACGGTCGCGGTGACGCGCTCGTTCAGCGGCTTCAGCGATTCCTTCACGGAAGCGGAGACCGTCTCGCTCATCTTCGAGACCTGGGCGAGGTAGGCTTCCAGGGCAGACTTGGCCCAGGCGGTCTGAAGTTCGACGGCTTCCTGCACGCTCTTGGCGGAGGCCAGCGACTTGGCGGCGGCGACCTGCTCCTCGACGGATTGCTTGGAGAAGGCGATGGCCTGCGCGCCCAGGGCTTCGGCGCCCTTGGTAGCGGCGGTCACGGAGGCGACGATGGCCTCGAGGTTC
Source organism: uncultured Caulobacter sp. (assembly GCA_964579695.1). GTDB lineage: Bacteria > Pseudomonadota > Alphaproteobacteria > Caulobacterales > Caulobacteraceae > Caulobacter. The sequence goes on from CAZOHI010000006.1 coordinate 75,925, forward strand.
TGCTTCGAATGGGCGTTGGCTTCGTTGAGAGCCGCGAGGGACTTCTCGACGTTGTCCTTGAACGCCTGATTTCCGGCGTTGGTGAACTGCTCGACGGTAGCCTTCAGGGTTTCGGCGCCGGTGGCCATGGGTGAATCTCCTCGGGTCTTCGCGCGTGCCAAAATTCGGTTTCCCTTGCTGGGACGCCCGGTTCTCTCATGTTGCAGTGCAGCAGTCAAACAATTTTTGTGCGCCGCACAATGGAACCCGTTAATTTTGTGCACCGCACAATGACGCACGCACGGCGCGAGCGAATCCCGTCAGATGACGTATCCTCCTGGGGGAAACACCCTTTTGTGACCCTGCGGCAATTCGTTCACCACGCGTTAACAATGGCGAAAGATGGAGCCCCGCATGTTAGGTGTGACCTATATGGCCGAGTTGGGGTCACGCTTTTAACCGACGGACGTTCGCTCATGCAAAACGCCGCCCGCCGCTTCGTTTCCGCTATCGGAATGGCCGCTCTACTGCTTGCCGGACAGGGCGCCGCGACCGCCCGGGCGCAGATCCCGTACATGCAGCTGGCGGCGAAGGAACCGAAATACGCGGCCGTGGTGGTCGACGCCAACAGCGGCGAGGTCCTCTACGCCAAGCGCGCCGACAGCCCGCGCTATCCAGCCTCGATCACCAAGGTCATGACCCTGTATCTCGCTTTCGAGGCGCTGGCCGAGGGCCGCCTGAAGCTGACCGACCAGATCGTCATGTCGCCCCGCGCCGCCGCCCAGGCGCCGACCAAGCTGGGCCTGCGGGCGGGCGAAACCCTCACGGTGGACGAGGCCCTGCGCGCCCTGAGCGTGAAGTCCGCCAACGACATCGCCGTCGCCGTCGCCGAGAAGATCGGCGGCACGGAGACCCGCTTCGCCGCCCTGATGACCCTGCGCGGCCAGGAACTCGGGATGACCAACACCCGCTTCGTCAACGCCTCGGGCCTGCCCGACAGCCGTCAGATCTCGACGGCCCGCGACCTGGCCATCATGTCGCGCGCGGTGATGCGCGACTATCCGCAGTACTACAGCTACTTCAGCCTGCGGCAGTTCGCGTTCCGGGGGCAGGTGATGGGCAACCACAACCGCCTGCTCAGCCAGATGCCGGGCGTCGACGGGCTGAAGACCGGCTACACCAACGCTTCCGGCTACAACCTCGCCGCCTCGGCGGTGCGCGACGGGCGGCGGCTGATCGCCGTGGTGCTCGGCGGCTCGTCCAGCGCCTCGCGCGACGACAACGTCGAGGACCTGCTGCTGACCGGCTTCTCGGTGATGAAGCGCCGGGCCATGGGCGAGAAGATCACCATCGCCCAGAACATGTTCGAGCCGGACTTGAGCAACGTGGTCATGCGCCCCTCCGTCGAGCAGGGCGACGCCGATCAGGGCGGCATCAAGATCGAGCTGACCAACAATCCGGCGGGCGGCGCCTACGCCATGGCCCCCATCCCCGATCCCGTCGCCAAGCCCTTCAGGCCCGAGGCCGACAAGCCCAAGGCGAAGAAGAAGCGCGGCGACTGGGTCGTGCAGGTCGGCGCCTTCAAGCAGAAGACCCAGGCCAGCACCCACCTGACGACCATGAACAAGCGCTTCGGGTCGGTGCTGTCCCACGGCGACGGCGAGGTCGGCAGCCCGGTCGGCGGCTTCTACCGCGTCCGCTACGTCGGCATGAGCCAGGACGACGCCCGCAGCGCCTGCAAGGCCCTCAAGGCCAAGAAGCAGTCCTGCATGGTGATGTCGAACTGAGCTGAGGCTGCTTCCCCCCTGGGGAAGATCACCTCCCCAGCAGCCTGTCCCGCGCCGCGTTGAGTTGCGCCGCAAGGCCGCTCGTGCCGCCCTTGTCCGGGTGGGCCAGCCGCATCAGCCGCGTGTAGGCGGCCTGGATTTCCTGCGGCGTCGCCTCCGGCCCGATTCCCAGGATCGAGCGCGCCTCCTCGTCGGCCATGTTGATCGAGGGCCGCCTGGCCTCCCCCCGCTGGAGCCGGGCGGCGAAGGCGCCGGCCAAGCCCAGGACCGCCAGGATCACGCCCGGCAGCCAGCCGCCGCGCAGCGACAGCAGGGCCGCCGCCCCCAGGGCCAGCGCCGACAGCACGCCCGCCGCGATCCGCACCTCGCCGCGTCCGAGCGCGGGCCTAGCCCGCCGGCCCGCCCAGACGAACAAGGCCAGCAACGCCGCGCCCAGGGCTACGTAGATCATGAAGGCTCCGTCCCGCCCCTACTGGGCGGCGAGCAACTCATCGCCCGACCAGTTCGAAAGGCCAAGCGAATGCATCAGGCCGCGCAGTTCCTGGCGCGCCGCGACGTGGCTGAGCGACACCGCCACCGGCCGCACGGAAGGCGACAGGTCGGCGATGGTCAGGCCGAAGGGGAACAGCTCGCGGTAGATGACCCGGTCGCGCAGGCCCGGCCCGACGCGGAAGCCGACCCGCCGCGACAGCGCCTGCACCCGCTCGTCGATGCGCTTGCGGTTGCGGGCCTCGGTGGTGGCCAGGCGGTTGCGCAGCACCATCCAGTCGAGCGGCTGGCGCTGCCCGGCGGCGGCGCGCAGCTTGCGAGCCTCCCACACCGTCTCGGAATAGAGGCTGGGCTTGAGCAGGTCCAGGCTCACGGGATCGACGTGGCCCAGCATGTCGAAGTCGACGAAGCTGTCGTTCATCGGCGTGACGATCAGGTCCGCCCGCGCGTGCGCCGCCCGCATCAGGGGCGTGTCGCCGCCGGGGGTGTCGATGAGCAGGAAGTCCGCCTCGGCCGACGCCTTGGCGAAGGCTTCGTCGAAGCGAGCCATCTGCTCGTCGGGCGCCGCCTTGGCCAGCGCCACGCCGTCCGCGGACGCGTGGGCGGCGATGGGCTCGGGCAGGTCGGCGTTCGCGTTGGCGATCCAGGCCCGCCGATTGGCGAAGAACCGCGCCATGGACGACTGCCGCAGGTCCAGGTCGCAGACCGCGACCCTCGCCCCGCCATGCATCAGCGCCGCGACAAGATGCACCGCAATGGTGGACTTGCCCGCCCCGCCCTTCTCGTTGCCGACGACGACGACCCTCGCCTGGCTCATGGTCCTGCTCCCCGCGAATCAGCCTTAGGACTTCATTAACGATCCGCCCGTTGGCGCCTCCCCGTCAACGGCGGCATCGGAGGCGGCATCGGGTTGTCCACAGGCGGCTCCGGCGGCATAAGCGCGCCATGCTCACCGTCCGCACCGTCGCCGATCTCCGCCGTCAGGTTTCCGTATGGAAGGCGCAGGGCCACGCCGTCGGCTTCGTGCCGACCATGGGCGCCCTGCACGAGGGCCACCTGTCGCTGGTGCGACTGGCCGGGGAGAAGGCGGGCAAGGTCGTCGCCTCCATCTTCGTGAACCCGAAGCAGTTCGCCCCGCACGAGGACTTCGACAGCTATCCGCGCGGCGAGGGCCGCGACGCGGGCCTGTTGGCGGGCGCGGGCTGCGACCTGCTGTTCGCGCCGGGCGCGGCCGAGATGTACCCGCGGGGCTTCTCCACCTCCGTCGCGGTGACGGGGGTCTCCGAACCGCTGGACGGCGAGGCCCGGCCCCACTTCTTCGGCGGGGTGGCGACGGTGGTGTCCAAGCTGTTGAACCAGTGCGCCGCCGACGTGGCGGTGTTCGGCGAGAAGGACTACCAGCAGCTCCAGGTCATCCGCCGCATGGTCCGCGACCTCGACATGCCGGTGGAGATCGTCGGCGGCCCCACGGCGCGCGACCACGACGGCCTCGCCCTCTCGTCACGCAACGCCTACCTGACGGCGCAGGAGCGGCAGGCGGCGAGCGCCCTGCCCGCCGCGCTCAAGGCGGCGGCGGAGGCCCTTGCGGCCGGCGGCCTGGCGGCGGCGGCCGAACTGCGCGCCGTCGAGGCGCTGAAGGCGGCGGGGTTCGCGAAGGTGGACTACGTCGAGACCCGCGACGGCGAGGACCTTTCGCGCCTGGGTCCCGGTCCGGTGGACGCGGGGGCGCGGGTGTTCGTCGCGGCGTGGATGGGCAAGACGCGGCTGATCGACAACATGGCCGTCTAAGCCCTTCCCTTGGGGGGAAGGGGGATCACCACGCCCCCAGTTCCCGTAGCTGTTTCGCCAGGTCCTGCGGCACCCCCTCCCCGCCGCCTGCGGCCAGGTCCGGCGGGGCGTCCTTGGCCTCCAGGTAGCGCCAGCCCTGGAAGGCCCGTCTCGGCTGGGGGGCGGTCTCGATCAGTTCGGGATGCAGTTCGATCCGGCAGGGCTGGGTCCCGCTGTCCAGCGTCTCGATCTTCACGATCGGCTGGCGGACCATGATCGAACCCTTGATCACCCAATAGAGCGAGCCGCCCTCCAGCAGTTCGGCCGCGCGCTTGGGCGTCTGGCGCGTCGGCACGAGGGACGCGAACCCCTTCGCCGCCCGCTGGGCCCGCCAGGCGCGCAGTTCCTCGACGCTGTCGATCCCCACGCAGAGCTTGATGAGGTGCAGCGCCAGCGGACTACTCCGCCATCCAGGACGGCTTGCGGCGTTCGAGGAAGGCGCGCACGCCCTCCTGGCCTTCGTCGCTGACGCGGCGGCGCGCGATGCGGCGGGCGGTGTCGTCCATCAGGCCGTGATCGATCTCCTGGCCGAAGACGTCGTCCACCAGCGCCTTGCTCTCGGCGACGGCGCCCGGCGCGGCGGCCATGATCTCGCGCGACAGCCGCGCCTTGGCTTCGGCCAGCCCGGCGGCGCCCTCCACGACCTCGTGCACGAGGCCGATCTTCTCCGCATGGGCGGCGTCGAACATCCGGCCGGTGACGAACAGCGCCCGCGAATTGCGCGGCCCGATCGCCCTCACGACGTAGGGGCTGATGGTGGCGGCGACGATGCCCAGCTTGACCTCGGAGAAGGCGAACTTCGTCCCGGCTTCGGCCACCGCATAGTCGCAGACGGCCGCCAGCCCGGCCCCGCCGCCGAAGGCGCCGCCCTCGACCAGGGCCACGGTCATGGCCGGGATGTCCCACAGGGCCTTCATCATGACGGCCATCTTCATGGCGTCGTCGCGGTTGTCGGCCTCGCCCAGGTCGGCGGCGGCGCGCATCCATTCGAGGTTGGCGCCGGCGCTGAACGTCCCTCCCGCCCCGCGCAGGAAGACGATCCGCACGCCTTCCGCGCCCTGGAGCGTCTCGAACGCCTGGTGCAGGGCGGCGATCACCGCGCTGTCGAAGGCGTTCTTCGTCGCCGGGCTGTTGATGGTGACGGTGGCGACGCCCTCAGGCGTGGCCTCGATGTGGACCAGCGGGCTGGTCGCGTCCGTGTCGAGGTTCTCGACCAGGGGATCGGCGATGGGATTGGTCATGGGGGGCTCTCCTGTTCTTCAGGTAGCGGGGCGGTCGCCACGACTCAAGCTTCGCGCTAGCTTCCGCCCGTGGCAGGCCGCTCCGATCCCATGGAAGACACCGCGCTCGCGCGCCTCTTCGCCGACGAACGGCTGAGCGGCGGCGCGCGCTGGTTCTCGCTGCCCGGCGGTTCGGCGCTGTTCTCGCCCGGCGAGGCGGCGCAGGAGCTGTACTTCGTGCGCGCCGGCAAGCTGGGCGCCTTCCGCCGCGAGGAGGGCCAGGAGCAGCAGTTCCTGGGCGTGATACGGCCGGGCGAGCCGGCGGGCGAGATGTCGCTGATCGCGGGCGTGCCGCATTCGGCCGCCGTCGTCGCCCTGCGCGACAGCGAGATCTTCGCCCTGTCGCGCGAGGACTTCTTCGACGCCGTCGAGCGCAGCCCCGAGGTGATGACCGAGCTGGCGCGGACGATGATCCTGCGCGCGCGCCAGACCTCCAGCCGCTCCAGCGCGGGCGAGCCCTCGGTGTTCGGCTTCATCGCCGTGGACGGCGGCGCGCCGATCCGCCCGCTGGTCGGCCAGATCGGCGCGATGATCGACGCCATGGGTTATTCCGTCGCCGTGGCGGGGTCGGAGGCGCTCCAGGCCCCGACCGAGTGGTTCTCGCAGGTCGAGGCGGAATACGACTTCGTCCTCTATTCCGCCGAGGCGGCGGACGAGGCATGGAAGTCCATCGTCGGACGACAGGTGGACCGGCTGTTCCGGGTCGGCCACGGCGAGCGAAAGCCACCCGCCGTGATCCCCAGCTACGCCTCCGAGCCCTTGCAGGCCCAGCAGCTCGTGGACCTGATCCTGCTCCAGCCGCCCGGCGCGACGCCCCAGGGGTCGGAAGCGTGGATGGAAGCCTCCGGCGCCGCGAGGCTCTTCCACCTGCGCGCCGGCGACCAGAAGGACCTGGCGCGGGTGGCGCGGGTGCTGACGGGGCAGTCGGTCGGGCTGGTGCTGTCGGGCGGCGGGGCGCGGGCCTACGCACACATCGGCGCGATCCGCGCGCTGCACGAACACGGCGTGCCCATCGACTTCGTCGGCGGCTCCTCGATGGGCGCCATCGTCGGCGCGGGCGTCGCCCTGGGCTGGGACGACGCCGAGCTGGACCGCCGCATCCGCAAGGCCTTCGTGGAATCCAGCCCGCTGGACGACATCGCCTTCCCGATGATCGCCATGACCCACGGCGAGAAGGTCAAGGCGCGGCTCGAGGAGCATTTCGGCGAGGTGCAGATCTCCGACATGGCGCTGCCCTTCTTCTGCGTGTCCTCGAACCTGACGTCCGGCGGCTACCACCTGCACCGGCGGGGGCTGCTGCGCCGGGCGCTCCGGGCCTCGATCTCCCTGCCCGGCGTGATGCCGCCGGTGACGGAGGACAACGAGGTGCTGGTCGACGGGGCAGTGATCAAGAACTTCCCCGCCGACGTGATGCGGTCCTTCCAGCTCGGCCCCATCGTCGGCGTGGACGTCTCGCGCGGGCGCAGCATCACGGCGGCGGATGTCCGCCGGCCCGCCTCGTTCTGGCGCTGGATCGCCTCGGGCGAGTGGCGCAAGGGTCCGCCCATCGTCGGCCTGCTGATGCGGGCGGCGACCCTGTCGACCGGCCGCGACCTGGCGGCCAGCCGCGAAGCCTCCGACCTGCTCGTCACCCCCAAGCTGGACCGCATCGACATCCGCGACTGGAAAGCCTACGAGCCCGCCGTCGAGGCCGGATACCGCGCCACCTGCGAGGCCCTGGCCCACCTCGGCGCGCCGGTCACCGACCTGCGCCGCCGGGGCCAGCCGATCAACGCCGCGCGATGACGAACATCCTCGGGAACGGGAACAGGGTCACGCCGTCCTTGCGCGGCGGAAAAGCGGCCGCGATGCGGTCGCGGAAGGCGTCCAGAAAGGCCTCGCGCATCGCCTCGTCCGTCAGCCGGTCGAGGTAGGGCCGCAGGGCCGTCCCACTCATCCAGTCCACCACCGGATCGTCGCCTTCCAGTACGTGGAGGTAGGTCGTGGTCCAGATGTCGATCTCGCGGCAGACCGGGGTCAGCCAGCCGTAGTAATCGGCCATCGGCGGCGTCGGCGCGATCAGGCGCGCGGCCTCCAGCCCCTTGGCCCAAGGCCCGCTTTCGGCGGTCTCGCGCAGCAGGCGGTGGTGCTCGGTCTCCCAGGCCATCGGCGTCTGGCAGGCGAAGACCCCGCCCGGCGCCAGCATTCCCGCCAGCTTCGGATAGAGCCGCCCGTGGTCCGGCAGCCATTGCAGCGCCGCGTTGGTGAAGATCAGGTCGGGCGGCGCATCCGGCGCGAAGTCCTCGATGCCCGACAGCACCCAGTCCACCGGCTCCTTGCGCGCCCGCGCCTGCGCCAGCATGTCGGGACTGGAATCGAGGCCGTGGACGGTGGCCCCCGGATGCCGCATCGCCAGCAAGGCCGCATGCTCGCCCGTGCCGCACCCCAGGTCCCAGACCTCGCGCGGGGTCAGGTCGCCGGGAATCTGCACCATCAGGTCCAGCGCCGGACGGTCCCGATAGGTCTTGTAGCGCTCGTAGACGACCGGGTCCCAGCTCGGCATCGGCGGCTCCCTACCCCTGCGGCGGAGAGGCGCATTTGCGACTCTCCGAAACCCGTTCCATATTGGAGTCCCTGTTCAACAGTCGAAAGGAGGTGATCCAGTGTCTCACCAAGCACAAGCGGCAAACCGTTACGGATCCAAGGTTTGCGGGGCGGTCGCCTCCTAAGGCCTGACATCTGCTCAGCGGTAGTCCGCTTTGAGGTGGTGAGGGGCGGCCCGGCGACGGGCCGCCCCTCATGCTTTCTAGAACCCCGCGCAGGCGGACCGCATGACCAGCAGCACGCCGCGCTGCCTGAACCGGCCCTTGTAGGCCTCGCGGATCGCCTCGAGCCGCGCCCGGTCGTCGGGGCGCCCCGGCAGCACGATGATCACCACCTTGGAACTCTCACTCAGGGTTGAACCACCTGGTTCACGCCACTGACCGGCGCCATCCAGCACCGTCAGGCCGTCCGGGAAGCGCGTAGTCACTTCTTCGTCAACGAAGCGGGACCAGTCGGCCTCTGAAACTTCGCCGTAATTCTGCATATCGCGGCCGAAGAACAGCTCTGCCGAGAGGGAGGAATGCATTCCTACGCCGCAGGGAGCTGTTGCCGTAGCGGCACAGCCGCCGAGGAACAGACAAATCAGGGCCGCCAGCCGCAATCTTTGCATTCACATAGCCTTGGCTTACAGTTCCAATTCGTTGCGATCAGGGTATGTTCGCAGAAACCGCGATCCCAAATAGTCGCGGACAAAAAATAAAGGCGGGAGGGGACCGGTGCGTGTAATCCACGCGGTCATACTGCTTGCGGCGATGCTTATCGGCGTCGCCGCCGGCCCCTTGGACTCGGCGCATGCCAAGCCGAAGGCTGCGGCGCCGAAGGAGTCCAAGTACGTCTGGACACGGGTGACCTCCAGCGCGGTCCTGCCCGGCGGCTCCAATTTCCCGATCTTCGTGCAGGGCTCCAAGGCCTATGCCTTCCACCCGGAAGGCACCTGGAGCACCCTGGACGGGCGATCGTGGAAATCCGAGCCCCTGGCCGAGGGCAAGCTCAACACCGCCTACCTGAAGTACGTCCAGCACAACGGGGCGATCTATGCCTTGGGCGCGATGAAGGGCACCTACACCAACTTCGTCATCGACCCGGTGATCCGGCGCACCACCGACTTCCGCAAATGGGAGACGCTGGGCCGCTCCAACCTGCCCAGCCGGGTGTTCTATTCGGCGGTCAGCTTCCGCGGCTCGATCTGGCTGCTGGGGGGCGACGATGGCGCGGGCACGCGCAACGACGTGTGGCGCTCCACCGACGGCCTGAACTGGATCAAGGTGATGGACAACGCGCCCTGGTCGCCGCGCACGGGGGCCTCGGCCTTCGTCTTCCGCAACCGGCTGTGGCTGATCGGCGGCGGCAACGACAACGGCCTGGCGAACGACGTCTGGTTCACCAACGACGGCGAGGAGTGGATCCAGGCCACCAACGAGATCGCGCCCGACAAGCCGTTCGGCTACGCGGTGGCGATCTACGACAACAAGATCTGGCTGGTCGCGCTGGACGCCGAGGGCGCGGCCGACGGACGGATGCTGGTGTCCGAGGACGGCGCCCGCTGGCGCGGCCTCAACGCCCCGTGGAGCGCCCGGTCCGGCGTGGCCGCCTGGGTGATGGACGAAGCCATGTTCCTGGCGGCCGGCAGCCTCTCCGGCGAAGGCGACAACGTCTACAGCCGCGAAGTCTGGAGGATGGAGAAATAACGCCTCCTCCCCTCCCCCTCGCGGGAGAAGGAAACGATCAGGTCTCGTCGTCTTCGCTGTCGTCTCCGGCCAGCTTGTTCATGAACAGGTAGGCCGAAAGGCCCATCAGGACCACTCCGCCCAGGCCCGCCACCCAACTCACGGTCAGCGGGTTGAACAGCCCCTCGCCCGCACGGGCGTTGAAGCCCCAGAAGATCGCCCCGGCGAACATGGCCATGCCCAGCAGCGCCAGGCCGGCCAGCATCAGCAGGCCCGATCCGCCCGGCCGCACGACCTCGGTCTCGGTGAAGCCGGACTGGGCGGCCGCTTCCGCCGCCTCGTCCTCACGGACCAGGCGCTGGAGGCTGCTTTCGTCGATCAGCGGCTGGGCGCGGACCAGGGTCTCGGGCCGGTTGGCGATCTCGCTTTCGAACAGGCCGGGACCGCCGGGCGCGGCGTCTTCCTGCGCGGCGGGTTCAGCTTCGGCGACCGGCTCGGCTTCCGGCGCGGGCGTCAGTGCGAAGGTGGGTTCAGGCTCGGACTCGGGCTCGGGCGCGACCTCCGGCTCCTCGTCCGCGACGGGCGTCGCGGCCAGGGGCTCCGGCGGGGCGTTCGGCATGATCTGCTCAAGCCGTGCGCCGACGGCGGCGGCGGCGAGTTCGCTGGCGCTGGGCTCGACAGCCTGCGGGAACGGCGCGACCGGCTCGGCCTCCTCGCGCTCGGCCACGGCCTTGTCCCCGACCAGCGGGGCGGTGACGGCGGCCGGCGTCTGGCGCGGGATGGCGGTGACGGCGTCGTAGTCAACCTTCGGCCGCAGGATCGGCGAGGGCGCGGGCACCCAGCCGTTCACGGGCGTCAGGAACAGCGTCTTCTCGGCCGCGCGGCGGCGCACCAGGGCGTCGATGACGATCCGCTCGCCCTCGAAGTCGGCCTTTCGCCACATCTCCATGGCGCAGGCGGCCTGGAGCATGTTGCCCTCGTTGATCCGCCGCAGCACCGATGAGCGGCGGAAGTTGTCGGCGCCGATGTTGAAGGCGAAGGCGCTGAGGGCGTCGAACTGGTTCTGGGTGAGCGGTGTGTAGACCTGCTCGTTGACCAGATGCGCGACGGCGATGAGGTCGTAGAGCAGCAGCGCCTCGGCGTCGCCCTCCGAGACCTCCGCTCCTTCGCGGGCGGTCAGCGTGTGGCCGTAGCCGATCGTCCAGCGGCCGTCGGCGAGCTGGGCCGCCTTGCGGCGGTAGCCTTCGAAGCGCTTGATCAGATCGATCGCGGCTCGGGAGACCTGATGACGCGGTTTCATCGCCTTCTCTGACCCGTAATGAGACACACGCGGTTGCGTTCGGTATCTTCAGGGCAAGAGCTGGGCCGCAGGCGCATGTGATAGGATCGGCGGGCAAGACGGGGGATGCGATGACCGACGAACAGGCCCGGCACCAGGCGCTGGCCGCCAGCGGCGCGGCGCTGATCACCTTCATCGGCGTATGCCACGAGGTCGTCGGCGAGGCGCTGTTTCCCTGGGGCCCGGCCTTCATGGGCGGGCCCGCGCCCTGGCACGCGATGGGGGTCCTGTGCGCCCTGCTGGGCGTGCTGCTGCTGGCGGGCTCCCTCCGGCTGATCCGGGTCCGGGTGGTGGTGTTCGCGCTGCTGCCCGTCATCCCGGCCCTCGCCATCGCGGCCTACACCGCGCTCGCCTACGGCCGGTTCCACCTGTTCGCCCTAACGCTGGCGGGGGCCGGCGCCCTCACCGCCTGGGCGCACCACAAGGCGACTAGGCCAGCGGCGCCGTGACCTCCTCGGACGGCGCCTTCGCCTCCTGGGCCAGCGACCGCGATTGCAGGCCCAAGGAAGGCGGATCCGGGAATGTGGATCGGCTCGCGGTCGCCGTCTGTGTCACGCGGCCTGCGGGCGGGTGGGGGAACGCATGCGGGTGCGCGCCTACGGCAGCCAGCCCGCCACGTCGCCTTCGAGGTTGTCCTCGTCGCGCTCGAAATGGTCGCGCCGCTGCTTCTGGAAGTTGAAGGTCAGGCGCCGCCGGACCGGCGCGCGTTCGGACTCCGCCATCCTGCCGTCCGCCAGCCGCACGAAACCGGCCTCGAAGGCGACGCCGCCGCCGTCCCGCTCGACATAGGTGGTGATGGCGATCTCGCATCCCATCTTCGCCTGGATGAGGGAGTTGCGGCCCCAGTCGATCACCTCGTCGTACCGGGTGATCAGCCTCCAGTCGGCCGAGAACACCCGAACGGTCCAGGCGTGGATCCCCAGCCCGTTGCCTTGCGCGTTCCAGGCGGCCAGCACCCGCTCCTCAGTCCCATCCGCGTCGAGATCGACCTTGATGACCTGGTAGGCGTGGAAATACCCCGCCATCAGGTCGTCCTTGAAGGTCTGCATCGGCTGGCCGTCGCGAACCAGCAGGAAGGCGTGGGACCAGGCGTCCTCCGGCGGCTCGATGTCGTCCGGCCACTCGGTCAGGCAGCGCCACAGCGTCACGCCCGGCTCGGCCTCCAGCGGCAGGCCGAGGGTGCAGTTCACGGGATTTTCCGGCGTGGGCCGCAAGCCGCCCAGCGGGGCCTCGTCCGTCGCCGGGATGTGCGGCGGCTGGACCACGGCCATGTTCCGGCAAGGCGTCAGCGCCTGGGCCGCCATGGGAACGGAGGCTCCAGTCAGGGCGAGGATCAGGGCGGCGGCTCTCATGAGCGGAGCATATGCGAAAAGGCCCCGCTTGAAAGCGGGGCCCCACGCTCGGCGTTTACTGGAAGAGGCCGATGATGACCGAGGCGATGACCCCGGTGGCGATGGCCGTCAGGACCACGTCGTTGTCGACGCGGGTGTACTGGTAGCCGCGCGGCGCGGCGGGCAGGCCGTAGCGGTGCGCGTCGACCTTGTAGGCCTGGCCGCGATAGGAGGCGGGCAGGCGCTCGCCGTGCCTCCAGTGGCGAGCCTGATATCCGGCGGGCCGCTTGTAGGAGGACGCCTTGAACCGCTTGGCGGCCCGGCGCTCGTAGCGGGACTCCTGCCGCTCGACCTTGCGCTCCACCTTCGCGGGCGGCTTCTTGTGGAACTGCTCGACGCGCGGGGGCTGGCGGTTGTCGCGCGGGGCGGCCGTGGCCGCGCCGGCGGTGGCGATCAGCGAAACGGCCAGGGCCGCGCTCAGGATCTTCTTCATGGTGTCGTTCTCCTTCAAGCGAGGCCCCGAACCACTCGGTGTCCCGTCGTGAGGAGAGGTATGGAGGGTTCCGCTTGAGCCCGACCTGAACGGCGCGGCTCAGCTTCCGTTCATGTGGCCGGACCGAAATACCGGCCGCCGCGTCGGGGGGGGGGGAAGCGGCGGCCGGCTTAGTTCAGGGGATGACCGGCGATGTCCGCACCGGCCAGATCGCGCCGCCCTCTAAGTTCGGCACAAATTCAACCTAATGGGGATTTATAACTGATAGGTAAACAACCTAGAGGCTGGGAGCCGGGGCGAGAACCGGGGCCTGGACAGGCGTCGGAGCCGCCGCCGGGACCGGGTCGGGCCGCTTGAATTTCAGGCTGCGTCCCTGGAAGTTCGCGCCGGTTTCCATGGCAAGCTGCTCGTGGGTGATGTCCCCGTCCACCGAGGCGGTGGCGTAGAGGCGCACCTGCTGGGCGGCGACGGCGCCGACGATGCGGCCGCGGATCTCGACCACCCGGGCGTGGATGGAGCCTTCCACGCGGCCCTTCTGGCCCACGACCAGCTTGCCGACGCGGATGTCGCCGCGCACGGCGCAGTCGAGGTGCAGTTCCCCCTCGCCGATGATATCGCCGGTGACGGCCACCCCCTCGCTGATCATCGAGACGGACTGCGGCTTCTCGGGCGTCGGCTGCGGCGCGGGGGCCGGAGCGGAGAAGTCGACGGACGGCGCCTTGCCGTTGCGGTCATTCTGTTTCGAAAACATACAGTCAGCCTTCCAGAACCGTGTCTTGAAGGCTGGACTGCAAGCCTCAGGCCGCGCGGGTGAAGTCCGGCGGGCGGCGCTCCATGAAGGCCATGAAGGCTTCGCGGGCCTCGGCCGTCTTCAGGCGCTCCTCGAACACCGCGCCCTCGGCGTCCATGACGGCGGCGATGGTCGCGGCGTCCCGCATCAGGCGCTTGGCGGCCTGCACCGCCCCGGGGGGACGGCGGGCGACCTCCAGGGCGGCGGCGCGGGCGCGCTCGCGCACCTCGGCGGCGGGGACGGCGGCGTTGGCGATGCCCAGCGCCTCGGCTCTCGTCCCCGACACCACCTCGCCCAGGGCGAACATGGCGAAGGCGCGGGCATGGCCGATGCGGTTCGGCAGCAGCAGGCTGGAGGCGGCCTCCGGCACCAGGGCCAGGTTGACGAAGGGGGTGGAAAGCCGCGCGTCCTCGGCCACGAAGACGAGGTCGCAGTGCAGCAGCATGGTCGTGCCGACGCCGACCGCCACCCCGTGGACGGCGGCGATCAGGGGCTTGCGCGCATTGGCCAGCGCCTTCAGCATCCGGGTCACGTGGCGCTCAGCCGGCCCCTGCCCCGCCGCGATGCCCGCGAAGTCCACCAGGTCGTTGCCTGCGGTGAAGCTGTCGCCCTCGCCCTGAAACAGCACGACGCGGACGGCCGGATCGGTCTCGGCGCCCTCGAGCGCGTCGGCGATCACCCCGTACATGGCGTTGGTCAGGGCGTTCTTCTTCTCCGGCCGGTCGAAGGCGATGGTCAGGACGCCGTCCTCCAGCGCCGCCTTCACTTGCTCGGTCATGGTCTTCTCCCTCCTGGGTCTCTCGGACATCGGGTGCGGACAGTTCGGCCTCGTGGTCAAGCAACCTGCGCCGCCGCTGGCCGTTTTGTCTTCAACCGAGGAGGACCACCGATGAATCCATTCCGGCGCGAAGAGAAACACAAGGCCCCTCCGCCCCCGGAGACGCAGGGCCCCTACGCCCGCCGCGTTCCCCCGCTGTCGGAGGAAAAGAAGCACGACCACCTCGCCGATCGCGATTGCGACATCGAGGACCGCCAGGAGGCCCTGCTCGACGAGGCCGTCGAGGAGACCTTCCCCAGCAGCGACCCGATCAGCCCCAAGCACATCACTTAAAGGAGCCGTAAAGGTCGCGCGGCGATAAGGCGGCATGGCTCATGTCGCCGTCACCGCGCCGCTCGGCGCATCGCGGAGCGAGGAGACGCGCACCCTGCGCGTCTTCGGCGTGCGCGTGGAGGACCACGACCTGCCCGGCGCGCTGGCGCTGCTGAACGCCGAACTGGCCGCGCCGGGGATGACGGCGCTCTATTTCGTCAACGCCCATACGCTGAACCTTGCGGCGAAGTACGCCGGCTTCCGGGAGGTTCTGAACCGGGCCGACCATGTGTTCGGGGACGGGACCGGCCTGCGCTGGGCGGCCCGGGTCCAGGGGCGGCCGCTGAAGGCCAACCTGAACGGCACCGACCTCGTGCCCGCGCTGCTGAAGTCGCGGCCGGGGACGAAGGTCTACCTGCTGGGCAACACGGCCGAGCGGATCGGCCCGGCGGCGGCGAAGTTCCGGGAGCTGTTCCCGCAGGTCGAGCTGGTCGGCGCCCACCACGGCTACATCCACGACGGCTCCGGTTCCGCGGTGATCGAGGCGATCAACCGCAGCGGGGCCGAGGTGCTGCTCGTCGGCATGGGCAATCCGTTGCAGGAGCGGTGGATCGACGCGCACCGGCATCTGCTGAAACCCCGGCTGGCCATGGCGGTCGGGGGCCTGCTGGAATACTGGGCGGGCGCGCTGGACCGCGCCCCGGCGTGGATGCGCCGGGCGGGGATCGAGTGGGTCCACATCCTGCGCCGCCAGCCGCACAAGGCGGCCCGCTACCTGCTGGGCAACCCGGCCTTCCTGATGCGGCTCGTCCTGTGGCTGCCGAGAGACCTGAAATGAGCGAAGCCGTCGCCCCCCTCTCCCGCTGGGCCGCCAAGAAGGCCGCGCGCGCCGGCGTCGGGCTGGTGGGCCAGGGCCTGCCGCGCAAGGGACCGGCGGTGCGGGTCGTCACCTATCACCGCTTCGGCCCCGCCCACCGGCAGGCGTTCACGCTGGAGGCCGACCGCTTCGAGCGGCAGGTCGCCTGGGCGGCGCGCGAGGGGCGGCTGATCTCGCTGGCAGACCTCGAAGCCATGCTGGCCGGGGCCATGCCGATGCGCGACGGGGCGGCGCTGATCACCATCGACGACGGCGATCCCAGCGTGCTGGAGACGGCGGTCCCGATCCTGCGCCGGTATGCGGCCCCGTCGGTGCTGTTCACCCTGCCCGGCTCGACGGAGGGCTTTGACTGCCTGACCCCCGCCCAGCTTCGCGAGACGGCGGACGCGGGCGTGACCATCGGTTCGCACAGCACCAGCCACCTGTCGTTCGGAACGCTGGACGCGGGCCGGGCGCGGGAGGAGGCGAAAGGCTCGCGCGAGCGGCTGGAGGACATCCTCGGCCGTCCGGTCACCGCCTTCGCCTACCCCTTCGGCACCTATGCCGATTTCACGGCCGAGAGCCGCGAGATCCTGCGCGAGGCGGGCTACGCCACCGCCTTCACCTCGGTCCACGGGGCCATCGGGGCGGACGCCGACCCGATGGAGCTTCCCCGCGCCAAGGTCGAGTCCGGCGATCCCGACTGGCTGTTCCCGGCCATCTGCGACGGGGCGATGGACCATTGGCGCCACCTCGACGCCGCCATCCACAAGCGGCCCAGCGCCGTGCGCCTGGCCGGATGACCGTCCTCTATATCGACGCCGACGCCTGTCCGGTGAAGGACGAGGCCTACAAGGTCGCGGCCCGCTATGGCGTGAAGACCTGGGTGGTCAGCAACGCCTTCATCCAGATACCCGCCTCGCCGCTGATCGAGCGGATGATCGTGGACGCCGGTCCCGACGTGGCCGACGACTGGATCGCCGAGCGGGCGGGAGCGGGCGACGTGGTGGTGACCAACGACATCCCCCTCGCCGACCGGGCGCTGAAGAACGGCGCGGCGGCCGTCGCTCCCAACGGGCGGCGCTTCACCCCCGACAGCATCGGCTCGGCCCTGGCGGGACGGGCCATCGGCGAGCACCTGCGCTCGATGGGCGAGATCACGGGCGGGCCGAAAGCCTTTGACCGGAACGCCCGTTCGCAGTTCCTTCAGACGCTGGACGAGGTGGTGTCGAAGGCGGTTCGGCGGCGATGATCGAGATCACGGACACGATCTCGCTGGCCGACGACGAGCTGGAGTTCTCCTTCATCCGCGCCTCCGGCCCCGGCGGCCAGAACGTCAACAAGGTCTCGACCGCCGTGCAGATGCGCTTCGACGCGCGGTGTTCGCCATCGCTGACCAACGCCGTCAGCATCCGCCTCCAGAAGCTGGCCGGGTCGAAGCTGACCTTGGACGGGGTGATCGTCATCACCGCCGCCAACCACCGCACCCAGGAACGCAACCGCGCCGACGCCATCGAGCGGCTGGCCGAGATGATCCGCAAGGCCGCCGTCGAGCCGGTCAGGCGCCGCCCGACCAAGCCCACCAAAGCGGCCAAGGAAAGGCGCCTCGCCGCCAAGAACCGCCGCAGCGGCGTGAAGGCGATGCGCGGGCGGCCGATATCCTCCGACTGACGTTGCATGCGGCGCGCGGCGCGCTAGGTTGCGCCGACGTTTTTCGGAGGTGGGCGATGCGGGTTCTCAAGTCTCTGGCGGTTGTGGGCGCGGTGGCGCTGCTGGCGTCCTGCGGCGACAAGCAGGAGGCCGCCCCCGCCGCCGAGCAAAAGGCCGCCGCCCCGGCGCCCGCCCCGACCGAGGCGGAGAAGCAGGCGCTGCTGGCCTCCCTGCCCGCCCCCTACAACACCGCCGACCTGGAGAACGGGCGCAAGAAGTTCGCGCTCTGCCGCTCCTGCCACACCCTGCCGGAGGGCGGGCCGAACATGACGGGGCCGAACCTGCACGGCGTGTTCGGGCGCCAGATCGGCACGGGCGCGGACTACAAGTATTCAGACGCCGCCAAGAACGCGGGCTTCATCTGGGACGCCGGGAAGCTGGACGCCTGGCTGGCCGCGCCCAAGACCTTCCTGCCCGGCAACAAGATGGCCTTCATGGGCGTCAAGGACCCCAAGGACCGCGCCGACCTGATCGCCTACCTGAAGGTCGAGACCGGCTACGAGCCGCCCGCCGCGCAATAGCCTATTCGGCGGGGGCGCGCTCGCCCGCCTCGAACGCCTCGATCTGCCGGGCGGTGTGCTCGGGCGACTTCGTGTAGCGGGCCAGCAGGTTGTAGAAGACCGGCACCACGAACAGCGTCAGCAGGGTCGAGAAGATCGCCCCGAAGAAGATGACCACGCCGATGGTCTGGCGGCTGGCCGCACCCGCGCCCTGCCACAGCATCAGCGGCAGCGCGCCGAAGGCCGAGGCGATGGAGGTCATCACGATGGGGCGCAGGCGCAGGGCGGACGCCTCGATCACCGCCTCGCGGACCTTCAGGCCCTGGTCGCGGAGCTGGTTGGCGAACTCCACGATCAGGATGCCGTTCTTGGCGGCGATGCCGATCAGGATGACCAGGCCGATCTGGCTGTAGGTGTTGATCGTCGAGCCCGTCAGCAGCAGGCCGAACAGCCCGCCCAGCGCCACCAGCGGCACGGTCAGCATGATGACGGCCGGGTGTATCCAGCTCTCGAACTGCGCGGCCAGCACCAGGAAGACCAGCAGCAGCGCCAGCCCGAAGGCCAGGCCCACGGCCCCCGACGCTTCGAGGTAGTCCCTCGCCTGCCCGTCCCAGGCGACGATCACCCCGGCGTTGGGACGCTTCTCGGCCTCGGCCTTCAGGAACTCCACGGCCTCGGCGACCGTGTAGCCGGGCGATAGCTGGGTGGTCAGCTCCACCGCCCGCTGGCGGTCGGTGCGCTGGCGGTCGGGGGTGTCGCCCCTGATCTGGGTGGTGACGACCGAGGCCAGCGGCACCAGCGCGCCCGAGTCGGTGCGGACATAGAGGGTGTTGAGGTCGTCGATGGTCCGGCGCCGTTCCAGCTCGGTCTGGACGATGACGTCGTATTCCTGGCCCTGCTTGATGTAGGTCGTCACCCGCCGCGAGCCGAACATCGTCTCCAGCGCCCGGCCGATGGACTGTGCCGAGACACCGAGGGCGGCGGCCTTCTCGCGGTCGATGTCGACGGACAGGCGCGGCGCGGTCGGCTCGTAGTTCAGGCGTGGACGCGACAGGCCCGGGTTCGCTTGCGCCGCCTCGAGGATCGGTTGCAGCCAGGCGGCCAGCTCGGCGTAGTCGTTGCCCAGCGCCACGAGGTCGACGTTCGACCCGCCGCCGCCTCCCCCGCCGCGCTGGAGCGGGCCGCGCACGCTGGCCACGGCGCGCACGCCGGTGATGTTGGACAGGCTGCGGTTCAGCTCGTCGGCCACCTGGTCGGCGGTCTTCTCCCGCCCGCTCCAGCCTTTCAGGATCAGGATGCCGTTGCCGGTGTTGAACTGGGCGTTGCCGAAGCGCGGCGCACCGACGATGTAGCGCTCGGCGATCCCGTCCTCATGGTACTTCGCCAGCGCCTTCTCGACCTCGTCGACGGCCTTGCGGGTGTATTCGAAGCCCGAGCCTTCCGGCCCGGTGATGCTGACGTCCACCCGGCCGCGATCCTCGGCCGGGACCAGTTCCTTGGGCAGGGTGGTGAATAGCAGGCCCGCCACGAGCGCCAGGAAGACCACCAGCGCCCCGGCTCCGGCGGCGGTTCCGCGCCGTCCGAGCATCATGTCCAGGGAATGGCGGTAGGAGTCCCGCACCGCGTCGACCGCCTTGGTCACCCGCCGCGCGAAGGGTCCCTCGGAATCGGCCTTGCGCAGCAGCTTGGAGGCCAGCATCGGCGACAGGCTGAGCGCCAGCAGGGCCGAGAAGGCGACGGCGGCGGCGATGGCCACGGCCAGCTCCACGAACAGCCGCCCGATATAGCCGGGCAGGAACATCAGCGGCGCGAACACCGCGATCAGCACGGCGGTGGTGGCGACGACGGCGAAGAACACCTGCCGCGCGCCCCGGATGGCGGCGACGGGGGCGGGCTCGCCATCGTCGACCCGCCGCTGGATGTTCTCGACCACGACGATGGCGTCGTCCACCACCAGCCCCACGGCCAGCACCAGCGCCAGCAGGGTCAGCAGGTTCAGCGAGAAGCCCAGCGGCGCCAGCACGGTGAAGGTCGCCAGCAGGCAGATGGGCGCGACGATCGACGGGATCAGCGCCGAGCGCCAGCTTCCCAGGAAGACGAGGTTCACCAGCGCCACCAGGAAGATGGAGATGCCCATGGTGATCCACACCTCGTGGATCGCCTCGGCGGTGAACTCCGAGGAGTCGACCGACACGACCAGCTTCGTGCCCTCGGGCAGCGTTTCGTTGATCGCCGCCAGTTCCTTGCGCGCGGCTTCCGCGATGGCGAGGTCGTTGGCCTGGGACTGGCGGTTCAGGGTCAGGCCGATCTGCTCGACGCCGTTGCCCCGGAACAGGCGGCGCCGCTCGTCCGGCCCTTCCTCGATGCGGGCGATGTCGCCCAGCCGCGTGACGTAGCCGCCAGCCGCCGCGCCGGGCGCCTTCACCGGCAGGCGGGCGAAGTCGTCGGGCCGCGCGTAGCTGCGGTTCACCCGGATGGTGAAGTCCTTGCTGTCGCTCTCCAGCGAGCCTGCGGGCAGTTCGAGGTTCTGGTTGTTCAGCGCCCCCTCGACGTCGTCCACCGTCACGCCGCGGGCCGCCATGGCGTCGGCGTCGAGCCAGATGCGCATGGAATAGAGCTGCGCCCCGCCCATGTTCACCTGCGCCACGCCGGGGATGGTGGACAGCCGCTCGACCAGGTAGCGGTCGGCGTAGTCGCCGAGTTGCAGCCGGTTCAGGGTCGTGGACTGCAGGTTCAGGATGATGATCGGCGCGGCGTCCGCGTCGGCCTTGGCGATGGTCGGCGGGTCGGCCTGTTCCGGCAGCCGGGCGACCACCCGCGAGACGGCGTCGCGCACGTCGTTGGCGGCTGGGTCGAGGTCCCGGTCCAGGGTGAAGGTGATGCTGACCCGCGACTGGCCGTCCCGGCTGGAGGACTCGATCTGGTCGATGCCCTGGATGCCGGACACCTGCCGCTCGATCACCTGGGTGATCCGCTCCTCCACCACCTCGGCGGAAGCGCCGCGATAGGTGGTCGAGACCGAGACCACGGGCGGATCGACGCTCGGCAACTCGCGGATCGGCAGGCCGGTGAAGGCCGCAAGGCCCACGACGCACAGGATGATGGCGGCGACGGCCGCGAGGACAGGACGGCGGACGGAAAGGTCCGACAGCATCAGCGGGCCGCCCCTGCGACCTTGACGCCCTGGCCGTCCTGCACGCGGTTCAGGCCGTCGGCCACGACCTTCTCGCCCGCGTTCAGGCCCTCGAGAATCTCGACGAAGCCGCCTTCATCGAGGCCGGTGCGCACGGCGCGCTTCTGAGCCACCTGGCGGTCCTCACGCTTGCCGATGACGAAAACGAACGCCTGGTCGCCCTCGAACTGCACCGCCGACTGGGGCACGGCGACGGCCTGGCGCTCGCCGTGCTGGATGTTCACGCGGACCATCATGCCCGGCTTGATGCGGCGCGACGGGTTGGCGAACTCGGCCCGGGCGCGCAGGGCGCGGGTCTGCTCGTTGATGCGGGTGTCGAGCCGGGCGATGCGGCCGGCGAAGGTCTCGTCCGGGTAGGCGTCGGGCCGCGCCACGATGGCCTGGCCCTCCTGCACCACCGGCAGGTAGCGGTCGGGCACGTCGAAATCGACGCGGATGACGGACAGGTCGTCCAGAGAAACGATGGGCGAGCCGGGCGCGATCAGGGTCCCCGGCGCTACGTCGGTGATCCCGACGACGCCCGAGAACGGCGCGCGGATGACGCGGTCCAGCTTGCGGGCGCGGGCGGCCTCGTAGACGGCGCGGGCGGTGTCGAAGGCGGCGCGGTACTGCTCGGCGGTGGCCCTGGGCGCTACGCCGCGCTCCGCCAGGGTGTTCCAGCGCTGGTGCTCGCGTTCGGCCTGGTCGAGGCGGGCCTTGGCCTCATCGACCCCGGCGTCCTGCTCGTTGGCCTTCAGCTCGACCAGCACCTGTCCGCGCGAAACCGCCTGGCCATCGGAAAAGCGGACGGCGGTGATCAGCTCGGTGGTGTCGGAGGTGATGGTGACCGACTGCCTGCCCCGAGCCACGCCCAACACCTCGATACGGTCGGCGAAGGGGCGCGTGACGGCCACGGCCTGCGATACGGTGGCGCTGCGGGGGCCGCCGCCCTGCTCGGGCCCCTTGTTCCCGGCGAGGAGCTTGACGCCGCCCGCGAGCAGCATCACGACCAGGAAAATCCCTGCTGCGACAAGGAAGAAGTGCCGGCGGATCAATGGCGGCTCCCGGCGCCGGGGGAGCGGCGCCTGCGAACGGACGAGGTGTGCGACATATGGTCCGCCGATACACACCCGTCCAGTGACAGAAGGATGTCGCCGTATATCCGAATTGCAACAATCAGAAGACGCGCCAGACGCCCAGCACCGGCCCGCTTTCCACGGGGCTGGCGACCCCGGCGACCGACCCGCGCCAGCCCGCCTGCAGGCGCCAGTCGCCAAGCGTGCGCACCACCCCCACCTCGCTTTTCAGCCACATCGGCGCGGGGTCGGTCTCGGCCCGCCCGGCGTAGGTCTGGGCCAGCACCAGCCAGCCGCGAAAGGGCTCGAAGCCGAGGGTGGTGTCGATCCTCGTCTCGTCCGGCAGGCCCTCGCGCTGGAAGCGGGCAGCCTGCACCTCGGCGAAGACCGGGCGGCGCAGCCACGCGCCCGAACGGCCCGCCAGCACCCGCAGTTCCAGGTCCGCCTCGCCCGCGCCGGGGTTGGCGTACCCGGCGTTGCGCCCCTCCCCCGCCAGCACGGCCCCGGCATAGACGCTGACCGCCGTGTGCGGCCCCTTCAGGATGGCGTAGCGCAGGCCAAGCTCGGCCGGGCCGCGCCCCGCATATTTCGCGAAGATGTCGCCGCCCGCCGTCCAGGCGACCTTGCCCTGCACGGTGAGGCGTTCGGTCAGGCCGTGCTCGACCAGCAGGCTGACGCCTTCCTCCTCCCGCTCGGGGATGGGCGTGGTCAGGCCATCGTCGTCGAAGGCCTCGTCGCCCTGCTGGCGCTCGTATTTCAGGATCGCCTGCGTGCGCCCGTCAGCCATCGGCCAGGCGCCCGCGTGAGCCTGCCCCCATACGCAAACCGCCGCGAGCAGAGCGCTCGCGGCGGCTGGTCCGGGCCGAAAGGACCTCGATATCAAGCGTCGTAGCCGGGAAGCTTCCGGTCCAGCCGGCGCAGGCAGGCGGGCCAGGCGAGACCGCCGACCATGCCGACGCCGGGGCCGGTCTGGCTGCGGACCTCGTTCTGCGCCGCGTCGGGGGCGGTCAGCACGCCGTCACGCCCCGCCGACAGCGCCAGGACCTGCTGCGCACAGGCGCGCTCCAGGAAGAAGATGTTGGTCCAGGCCGCCGCCGCCGTGTGACCGACCGCCAGCGTGCCGTGGTTGCGCAGCAGCATGATGGACTTGGACCCCAGGTCCGCCACCAGCCGCTCCCGCTCGTCGAGGTTCAGGGCGATGCCTTCGTAGTCGTGATAGGCGAGCTGCGGCCCGACGATCAGCGCGTTCTGGGTCAGCGGCAGCAGGCCGCCCTTCTGGGCCGAGACGGCCACGCCCTGGTCGGAGTGCAGGTGGATGACGTAGTGGGCGTCTTCCCGGGCCATGTGGATGGCCGAGTGGATGGTGAAGCCCGCCGGATTGATGAAGTAGGGCGTCTCCTGGAGGATGTTGCCCTCGGTGTCGATCTTGACCAGCGAGGAGGCGGTGATCTCTTCGAAGAACATGCCGTAGGGATTGATCAGGAAGTGGTGTTCCGGCCCCGGAATGCGGGCGGAGATATGGGTGAAGATCATGTCGTCCCACCCGTGCAGCGCCACCAGCCGGTAGAGCGCCGCCAGATCGACCCGCGCCTTCCACTCCTCGGCGCTGACCTTGCCCTTCAGCGAGGTCGAACCCGCAACTGAACCGTCGGCCAT
>CAZOHI010000007.1:0-12558 GCA_964579695.1 uncultured Caulobacter sp.
CCGCAGGGAACGCTTTACGGCCGCAACGCCACCTCGGGCGTCATCAACGTCATCAGCGCCACGCCGCGCCTGGACGAGTTCGACGGCTGGGTGAAGGGCGAGGTCGGCAACTACAACACCAAGCGCGTCAGCGCGATGGTGAACATCCCGCTCGTCGAGGACATGCTGGGCGTGCGCTTCGCGGGCGCGCTCACCAACCGCGACGGCTACGACTACAACAGGACGACGAAGCAGCCGATCAACGGCCGCGACCTGTGGTCGGGGCGCGTGACGGTCGGGTTCGAGCCCACCGAGAATATTCGCGCCGACCTGATCTGGGAGCGGTTCCGCGAGGACGACAACCGCTCGCGCACCGGCAAGCAGCTCTGCCACAACGATCCGGGACCGGAGACGATGGGCGGATCGCCGATGACGTCGCGGCCCAACGGGTTCACGACGGAGCTGATGCGGGCCCTATTCTCGCAGGGCTGCGTCGCCGGCGGTCTCTACGAGGATGCCGCGTTCGGCATGCCCAACGGCCGCGCTCTGCCGATCGTCTACTTCCCGCTCGCCTTCCGCCCGATCTCCACCTACCTCGGCACCGATGCCGCCGGCGTGCGCCAGGCGATCATCCAGGACGTCGATCCCTATGGCGGGCTGAGCCAGTCGCGCAACATGCGCGAGATCGACTCCGTTCTCGATCCGATCTATCGCGCGTCGGCCGATCTCCTCGAACTCAACGTCAGCTATGACCTGAGCCCGTCGCTGACGTTCTCGTCGCAGACCGCCTATGTCGAGGACAGCACCTACTCGTTCCAGGACTTCAACCGCTTCAACTCGAACCCGGTGTTCACGGACAGCTCATCGCTCGTCGGGAACCACGTCTATGGGTCCTACAAGAACTTCTCTCCGGGGGGTGAGTTCTGCGATCCGCAGATCGGATGCTCCAAGACCATCGCGGGCTTCGACATCGCCATGGCCGACGGAACCCAGTTCAGCCAGGAATTCAGGCTTCAGTCCAACTTCGACGGCCCACTGAACTTCAACGTGGGCGTCAACTACACGGAGTTCGAGACGGAAGTTAACTACTACGTGATGTTCAATCTGCTGACGGCGCTGGCGCTGACCCCGCCGTTCAACGCCGCGGTCCCCTTCAGTTCGCCATCCCAGCCCAACGGCGTCGTGGATCGGGTGATGTGCGCCGGATCGACCTTCTTCGCCATCTGGACTCCCGCCCTGAACGGGACGCCCGTCCGCACCGACGATCCCAATTCGCCGTGCCCCTATGTCGATCCCAATCCGGTGGAAAGCATCAACGGCGAGGGCCACAACTACTTCCGCTCCCGCAACCCGTATGACCTGAGGTCCACGGCCGCCTTCGGCGAACTCTACTGGCAGGTCAACGACACCCTGAAGCTCACCGCCGGTCTTCGCTACACGGACGACCGCAAGAACTTCATCCCCGTCCCGACCCAGCTCCTGACGGCGCCGAGCATCACGGCGGTCGGAACCGTGGCCAAGGGCTATCCCGAACGCGAGGCCATCAAGCAGAAGTGGGGCGAATGGACGGGCCGGGTCGGCTTCGACTGGAAGCCGGAACTGGGCTTCACCGACGAGACGATGGTCTATGCCTTCTACTCGCACGGCTACAAGGGCGGCGGGGTCAATCCGCCGAGGCCGGGTTTCGCCAGCAAGGACGACTTCCAGGACTTCATGGATCGCGGCCTCTTCCGGCCCGACCAGTTGAACATGGCCAACCTGCTGTTCCTCGGCCCGTATCTCAACAACGAGGAGTACAGCGAGACCTTCGAGCCCGAATTCGTCGACGCCTTCGAGATCGGGACCAAGAACACCCTCCTCGGAGGCGGCCTGGTGTTCAACGCGACGGCGTTCCTCTACGACTATGAGGGATACCAGATTTCGCAGATGCGGGACCGCACGGCGGTCAACGAGAACTTCGACGCGAAGATCTGGGGCCTGGAGTTCGAGACGCTGTTCTCCCCGACCCGGAACCTGAGGTTCAACGCCAACCTCGGATACCTGCAGACCAAGGTGGCCGATGGCGAGACGTCCATCGACATCATCAACAGGACCCAGGGCAACCCGGACTACACCATCGCCAAGCCGTGGGTTCAGCTTCCGTCCAACTGCATCGTCCCGGTCCATGTCGCCAAGCGCTACGTCGACGGCCAGGGCTCATGGGCTGCGTTCTGCGGCGGCGTCGGCGGCTGGGTCGGCGCGGCGGTCCCGGTCAGGGACTCCAAGTTCGGCGACCTGCCGTACAACGTAGCCAACTATAACGGCGAGAACGGCACCGAGAACATCCACGGCGGGGCGGGCATCGCGGCGGACCTGTCGGGCAACGAACTGCCCAA
Organism: uncultured Caulobacter sp.; assembly: GCA_964579695.1. GTDB lineage: Bacteria > Pseudomonadota > Alphaproteobacteria > Caulobacterales > Caulobacteraceae > Caulobacter. Next base: position 2,355 of record CAZOHI010000007.1, read on the forward strand.
CGCCCCGCACTGGACGTTCAACCTCGGCGCCCAATACGGGATGGACCTGTTCGACGGGACGTGGCGCGCGACGGTCCGGGGCGACGGCTACTGGCAGAGCCAGTCCTTCCACCGCGTCTACAACTACGAGCCCTACGACAAGCTCCGGGCCTGGTACAACTTCAACCTGTCGGTCTGGATCGAGCGGCCCGAGGACGGCCTGAAGATCGAGCTGTACGCCAAGAACCTGCTCGACGACTCGCCCCTCACGGACGCCTTCCTGAACAGCGACGACACCGGCCTGACGACCAACGTCTTCACGCTGGACCCGCGCCTGATCGGCCTGTCGATCCGCAAAGCGTTCTAAGTTCAGCGGTCCCCTTATCTGCTGAACCTGGAGGCGACGGTCCCGACCCGTCGCCTCCATTTTTTACGGCTGGGAAGCCGGCATGCAAAAAGGGCGGCGGGTCATCCCCGCCGCCCTTCTTCTTTCACCTGGCGGTGGAAGCCCTTTAGCCGCCCATCATCTTGCGGAAGAACTTCTGGCCCTGCTCGCCGCCGGCGAAGTAAGCCTTCTGGCCTTCCTCGCCGGAGATCTGGGCCCAGCTGTCGCGGACCGCTTCGACCGTGGGGTTCTCGCCCAGGAAGGCGCCTTCGGTCTCGAAGATGCGCGACATGGCGAACACGCCCGCGCCCGCCGTCAGGATGCAGCCCGTCGGGGCGTCTTCCGAGGCGAGGTAGACGACGCCCGGCGTCACGTATTCCGGCTTCAGCTTCTCCAGCATCGCGGGCGGCATCAGGTTCTCGGTCATGCGGGTGGCCGCGACCGGGCTGATGGCGTTGACGTGGATGTTGTTCTTCTGGCCTTCCAGCTTCAGCGTGTTCATGAAGCCGACGATGCCCAGCTTGGCCGCGCCGTAGTTGGCCTGGCCGAAGTTGCCGTACAGGCCCGACGACGAGGTCGTGACCACGATGCGGCCGTAGTTCTGCTCGCGCATGATTTCCCAGACCGCCTTGGCGGGCTTCACCGTGCCCATCAGGTGCACGTTCAGGACCAGCTCGAAATCCGGGATGTCCATCTTGGAGAAGGACTTGTCGCGCAGGATGCCGGCGTTGGCGATCAGGATGTCGATGCGGCCCCAGGCGTCCATCGCCTGCTTGACCATCAGCGCCACGCCCGCGTCGTCGGTGACCGACGAGCCGTTGGCGATGGCTTCGCCCCCGGCCGCCTTGATCTCCTCGACCACGGCGTCGGCGGCGGCCGACGTGCCGCCCGAGCCGTCCATCGAGGCGCCCAGGTCGTTGACCACGACCTTCGCGCCGCGCCGCGCCAGTTCCAGCGCGTGCTGGCGGCCCAGGCCCCCGCCCGCGCCCGTCACGATGGCCACCTTGCCGTCGAAGCGGATGTCCGACATGTGCTCTCCCCTTGGGTAAACGCCAGTAAGTCGCGTCGGGCGCGTTTTGCGGCGCGAGAGGCTGGGCGTCAAGCCGCCGGAAGGGGCGGCGCGCCCGAGGGCAGGGGCGCGGATGGATCGGCGATGAAGCCCGCCGCGTCCGCCCACACCGCCCGGGCGTGCAGGTCGCGGGTCAGCAGGTGCCAGCCGTCCGGGTAGAAGGCCGTCCTGTCGCCTGGCTTCAGCCGCCCGGCGGCCTCGAAGCTGGGCTCCGGCGGGATGATCTGGTCGCGCGAGCCATAGAGGTAGGCGACCGGGACCTTCACCCGCCCGATGGAGACCCAGGCCGTCTCCATCAGCCGCACCAGGCCATAGAGCGCGTCCGTCCGCGCGCCCCAGATCATCAGCCGGTCGCGGCCCATGCGGCGCAGCTCCTCGATGTTGTCGGACGCCTGGATGCGGCTGGTCAGCCACGACGGCGGCTCCAGCACCCGGCCGCCGATCACCCGCGCCGTGACCCATAGCGACAGGCGATAGGGCAGGGGCTGGCTGGACCATCCCCAGACGGCGGGGGCCATCAGGACGAGCCGGTCGGCGTCCGGCGGCCGGTCGGAGGCGAAGGCGGCGACGGCGACCGCCCCGCCCATGCTCTCGCCCGCCACGGCGACGATGGCGTCCGGGTGGCGCTCGCGGGCCAGGGCGACGGCGACGCGCAGGTCCTGGGTCATCAGGTCCTCGCCGCCCCACACGCCCCGGTGCGGCGAGCGGCCGAAGCCGCGCTGGTCATAGGCGTAGGTCGTGATCCCCCGTTCCGCCCACCACGGCCCCGCCATGTGGAAGGCGTTCGCATAGTCGTTCATGCCGTGCAGGGCGACGATGACGGCCCAGGGCTCGCCCTGCGCCTCCCAGCGGGTCAGGCCCAGGCGCGCGCCGTCGAAGCTGACGAAGCGGTCGCCCTCGAACCGCGCCCCGCGCAGGCCGGGGGCGGGCGGGCGGGGGACCTGCGCCGCCGGGGTGGCGCAGCCCGCCAGGGCGAGGGTCGAAAGGACGAAGGTTCGCCGTCTCATGGGCTCAATAACGCCTGAACCCGCTGGCGGAGATAAGGCGTCACCTCCTCCTCGAACCACGGGTTGCGGCGCAGCCACGCCGTGTTGCGCCACGACGGGTGCGGCAGGGGCAGGTAGCGGGGCAGGAAATCGCGCCAGCGTCGCACGGTGTCGGTCATCGTCGGACCCGCCCGCTCGCCCAGCGCCCAGGCTTGCGCGTAGGAGCCGACCAGCAGCGTCAGCTCGGCCTGCGGCAGCGCCTCCATCAGCCTCGGCCGCCACAGCCGCGCGCACTTCGGCGGGGGTGGGTAGTCGCCGCCCTTGGGGTTGGTCCCCGGAAAACAGAAGGCCATGGCCGCCACCCCGATGGCCGGGTGGGCGTAGAAGGCCTGCGCGTCCACCCCCATCCACTGCCGCAGCCGCTCGCCCGAGGGGTCGGTGAAGGGCAGGCCGCTCTCGTGCACCCGCCGCCCCGGCGCCTGGCCGCAGATCAGCAGGCGGGTCGTCGGGCGCACCATGACCACCGGGCGAGGCTCGTGCGGCAGCTCGCCCGCGCAGGCCCGGCAGGCGCGGATGTCTTCGATGAGGTCGGAAAGGGGCACGTCCCCCTTCTACCGGCCCGGAGCCCGCCCGGCGATGCGGTGTTCCACCGCTATTCGGGCAGGCGCATCCGCCACACGCCCTTGAAGGCGCCCGGGTCGGCGGGCTTGTTGTGGCGCAGGATCACGAGCTTGCCGATCCGCGCCAGCCCGACGGCGGTGGAGCGCACCTGCGGCAAAAGCCGTTGCCAGCGCTCGGGCTGGAGCGCCTTGGCGATGTCGGCGGGGTCCAGGCTCTTGCCGGGCGGCAGGGCGGCCAGGGCCGACAGGATGGCGTCTTCGATCGGAGAGGTCATGGAGCGTAGCGATAGCGAACTGTATAGGTGGTGTCCCCCCGATAGATAACGGATTCTCGGCATGGACGGCGGCAACGAGGTGATGAGCGGCCCGCGGCTCATCACGGAAGGCGAGTGGAAGGGCTGGCGCTACTGGGGCGACGACGACCCCTTCGAGTCGCAGTCCGGGCCCTTCTACTTCTTCGAGGAGCCGGACGGGTCGGTCCGCTGCGCCTTCCGGGCGACGTCCAAGCACATGAACGGCGGCGGCTTCATGCACGGCGGCTGCATGATGACCTTCGCCGACTTCGCCCTGTTCGCCATCTCGTGGAGCCACCTTCAGGAGAGCTACGCCGTCACCGTCAGCATGAACTGCGAGTTCATCAACGCCGGAAAGCCCGGGGACCTGATCGAGGCGACCGGCGAGGTGACGAAGGCGGGCGGCTCGCTGATCTTCGTGCGCGGGATGCTCAGCACGGCGGGCAAGCCGCTGATGACCTTCTCGGGCGTCATCAAGAAGGTGGGCAAGAAGCCGTGACCGCGCTTTCCGTCCTCGACCTGTCGCCGGTAGGGCCGGGGCTCACCCCGGCGCAGGCGGTGCGGGAATCCATCGCGGTGGCGATGGCGGCCGAGCGGCTTGGCTACGCCCGCTACTGGCTGGCCGAGCATCACTCGATGACCGCCCTGGCGGGGACGGCGCCGGAAATCCTCATCGCGGCGATCAGCCAGCATACCAGCCGCATCCGGCTGGGCTCGGGCGGGGTGATGCTGCCGAACTACTCGCCGCTCAAGGTGGCCGAGACCTTCATGATGCTGGAGGCGCTCGCGCCCGGCCGCGTGGACCTCGGCGTCGGGCGGGCGCTGGGGGCGGACATGCGCACGGGGGCGGCGCTGCGGGCCGCCGGGCCGGAAGCGTTTCCGCAGTATTTCGCCCTGCTCAGCGCCTGGCTGCTCGACGCGGCGGGCAAGGAGGCGTTTCCGGCGGGCCACGCGGCCAAGGGCGTGCGCGCCCAGCCGCAGGGGCCGTCGCACCCCGACCTCTTCCTGCTGGTGTCCTCGGCCGAGAGCGCGGCGTTCGCAGGGAGGGCGGGCGTGGGGATGGTGTTCTCCGAGTTCATCGCCCGCACGGACGGGGCGGCGGCGGTGGCGGCCTATCGCGCGGCGTTCGTACCCTCGGTGTTCCGGGCCGAGCCCCATGCGGGCATCGCGGTGATCGCGCTGGCGGCCGACACCGCCGAGGAGGCCGAGCGGCTGGACAGCGTGCGCCGGGCGACGACCCTGGGCTTCCTGACGGGCCGGGAGGTCCTGCCGCCGCCGGTCGACGAGGCGGTCGCCATGCTGGCGGGGCGCGAGGGCGACCCGGTGCTGGCCGACATCGTGGCCCGGAGCATCACCGGCGACGCGGCGGGCGTGCGCACGGCGCTGGCGGCGAAGGCCGCGGCGACGGGGGCGGACGAGGTGTTCGTGATGGCCTCGGGACCTACGCTGGAAAGCAGAGTGCGGTCGCTGGAACTGATTTCTCCTCCCCTGCGATAGCGGGGGAGGAGTTCTAGACCCCCGCCTTCGCCGCCTCGCGCCCCATCATCGCCGCGTACCAGCGGTGGACGTTCCCGTACTGCTCCGGCGGCCTGAACCGCGCCATCCTGGCGAAGTCGATGGCGGTGGCGGCCACGATGTCGGCCATGCTGACCCGGTCCCCGGCGATGAATTCGCTCTCGCCCAGGCGGCGGTCGAACACCTTCAGCGCCCGTTCGGCGCCGCCGCGCATGGCTTCCGCCACCTCCGGGACCTGCTTCTCCAGCGCCGCCAGCGCCGGGTGCGAATGCCGCACGGCCAGCATCAGCGGAGTGGCGACCAGCATCTCCACCCGCCGCAGCCACATCTCGAACACCGCCTGCTCCTTGGCGTCCCGCCCGAACATGTTGGGCTCGGGATAGACGCTCTCCAGGTAGCGGCAGATGGCGACGGATTCGGTGATGGTCGTCCCGTCGTCCAGCTCCAGCGCCGGCACGTTGCCCATCCCGGCCCGCGACAGGTACTCGGGCGTGCGGTGCTCGTCCTTGAAGATGTCGACGCCCACGATCTCGACGTCGTCCACGCCCTTCTCGGCCAGGAACCACCTGACCCGGCGCGGGTTCGGCGCGCGGTGGCTGTCGTAGAGTTTCATGCGAGGTCTCCTCCAGGCGGGCAGAAGACCACGCTGACCTAGCGTCCAGTCAACTCCGCAACGAGGTCCGGCCGCGCATAGACCTTGTCCAGGGCCTCGGCGATGGCCGCCGCCGACACCACCACCATCCGGTTCAGCGTCCCGTCGTAGCCGTAGGCGCCGCCGAGCGAGTGGATGTTGCCGTCGAAGGCCGTGCCCACCACCTCGCCGCGCGCGTTGACCACGGGCGAGCCGGAGTTGCCGCCGATGATGTCGTTGTCGGTGACGAAGTTGAACACGATGTCCTTGTCCAGCCGGTCCTTCGCCGCGACCCAGCTCGGCGACAGGGCGTAGGGCGCGGCGCCCGTCGCCCGGTCGTACAGCCCGGCGATGGTGGTGAAGGGGGCGACCGTCGCGCCCCGGTGCGTCCAGCCCCGGACCCTGCCGTAGGACAGGCGCGGGCTGAAGGTCGCGTCGGGATAGACGCTGTCGCCCAGCACGGCGAAGCGGGCGCGGGCGATGCGCTCGGCGGCGCGGTCGGTGGGGCCGGAGACCTTCTCCTCCCAGGTCGCGCGGGCGCGGCGGGCGTCGGGGTCGGTGGCCAGGACGTAGGCGATCAGCGGATCGTCCGACGCCTCGACCGCCTTCAGCCCGCCGTTCCACAGCCGCTTGCGCACGGCGGGATCGGCGAGCCTGGAGCCCTCCACCAGCCGCTGGGCCAGCCCCTCGGGGCTCTCGCGGCCGAGGACCGTGCGGGCGGCGGGGGCGTCGACGGTCAGGTACTCGCGCGTCTTCAGCAGCCAGTGTTCGAGATAGATGCGCTCCAGCGCCGGATGGGCGGGCTTGGCGTCCAGCAGGCGCTTCTCCTCCAGGGGCAGGCGGCTCTGCACCCATTCGGGCAGCCGCTCGGCGTCCGGCCTGGCCCGCTCCTGCGCGCCGCGCACCAGGGCGCGGGCGTAGGCGAACAGCCTGGAGCCCTTGCCCGCCTCGCTCTCCAACTGGCGGTATTCCAGGTAGTGGTCGGCGTAGGCGCGCTGGATGTCGTCCATCTCCGTCCACGGATCGCCGATCTCGCCCGCCAGGGTCGGATGGTCGGCGACGAGGCGGACGAGATCGACCTCCTCCCTGAGCTTGGCGTCGATTAAGGCCTTGTCGTTCAGCACGAACTGGCGGCCGAAGAAGACCTTGAAGCTGTTCTCCAGCCCGAACAGCGGCTCGGCGGCGATGCGGCGCTGCTCCTCGCCCTGGCGGCCGAACTCGATCAGCCGCCCGCGCAGTTCGGACCGCTGGAGCTGGCCGACCGGGATCGCCAGGTCGCGCAGGCTCTGGAGCTGGGAGACGGTCAGCAGCCGCTCGGTCGAGCCGGGGTTGCCGGACACGAACGTCGCCTCGCCCTCGGCCGGGGCCGTGGCGCTCCAGCGCAGGAAGGCGGGAGTTCTGGCCACGCGGCCCTTGTCGTAGAGCCGCAGGAAGGCCGCATCGAGGTTGAAGCGGGGGAAGTTGAAGTTGTCCGGGTCGCCGCCGAAGAAGGCGGTGGAGAACTCCGGCGCGAAGGCCAGCCGCACGTCGTCATAGCGGCGGTAGCGGTGCACCTTGTACTGGCCGCCGCGGTAGAAGTTGACCGCCTGGCAGCGGTGGCCCGCCTCGCCCCGGCAGGCGTGCTTCTCGGCCGCGCCGAGGGCGCTGTCGCGGGCGGCGACGAACGCCGCGCCCGCCTTGCCCGCCGTGGCCGCCTGGACCTTGGCCGTCACGTCGTCGATCTCGACCAGCACCTCGGCCTGCATGCCGGGGCATTGCAGTTCCTCGTCGCGGGTCCTGGCCGAGAAGCCGTCCTTGAAATAGTCGCGCCCTTCGCCCGACAGGTTCTGGAGGCAGTCCATCACGCAGTGGGCGTTGGTCAGGGCAAGCCCCTGCGCCGACACGACCGAGGCCGAGCAGCCGCTGGTCAGCCGGACCGAGGCGGCCTGGAGGTGGTCGAGCCAGGGCTTGTCGATGCTCACCCCCAGCGATTGCTGGATGCGGGCGGCGGGGACGTTGTCGAAGGTCCACATGCCCTCGTCGGCGAGGGCGGCGCCGGGGAGGGCGGCGGCGCAGACGGCGGCCAGGCCGGGAAGCAGGTTACGGATCATGACGACCGCTCTAACGCGCGGAACGGCCGCATGGCCACCTTGGCGGCGATCCTTACCGCGATTTCATGCGAAGACGGCGCACAGCGCCGGGTCCAGCCGCACATGGACCTCGGCCCCCACCCCCGGCGCGGCGGCGGCGGGGACGCGGGCGATGACGGTCTCCAGCTCGGCGCCGAGGGTCAGGGATACGAACGGCCCGGCGAACCGCGCCGCCAGCACCTTGGCCCGCACCCCCTCGGCTCCCAGCACCAGCCCCTCGGGCCGGGCCATGACGGTCGTGCCCTGGCCGGAGACCTCGCCGAAGGCGGTGTGGGCGCGGCCGTCCTCGATGCGCTGGACCGGCAGCTCGTTGGCCTCGCCCAGCAACCGGGCGGCGGCCATGCTGACCGGGCGCAGGTAGCAGTCGCGCGGCGCGCCCGACTGCAGGATGCGGCCGTCCTCCATCAGGGCGAGGTGGTCGGCCATCATCAGGGCCTCCTCGGCGTCATGGGTGACGATGAGGGTGGCGGCGCCGGCGTCGCGCAGGGCCTCCAGCGCGGCGTCGCGGACCTCGGCCTTGAGGCGCCCGTCGAGGCCGGAGAAGGGCTCGTCCAGCAGGATGGCGCGGGGGTCGCGGGCCAGGGCGCGGGCCAGCGCCACCCGCTGCTGCTCGCCGCCGGACAGGGCGCTGGGCCAGGCCCCGGCGCGGTCGGCCAGCCGCACCCGCTCCAGCTCGGCCAGGGCGCGGGCGCGGCGGTGGTCCTTGGCGAAGCGGGTCAGGCCGAAGGCGACGTTCTGCTCGACCGTCAGGTGAGGAAACAGCGCGTAGTCCTGGAAAACAAAGCCGATCTGGCGCTGCTCCGGCGGTGCGTGCAGGTGCGGGCCGGACAGCACGACGCCGTCGGCCGCGATCTCGCCGCCGTCCAGCGGCTCCAGCCCGGCGATCAGGCGCAGGAGGGTGGACTTGCCGCAGCCGGAGCGTCCCAGCAGGCAGGTCAACCGCCCGGCCTCGACCGTCAGGCTGGCGCCGTCGACGGCGGCCTTCCTGCCGTAGAGGCGGCGCGCGCCCTTGACCTCGATCATCCTTCCGCCCCCGGCCGCGACTTCATCACCTTGCGCGACAGGAACACCACCGCGGGCGCGGCCGCCAGCACGATCAGCAGCGAAGGCCACGCCGCCTCGGCCAGCCGTTCGTCGGCGGCGTAGCGGTCGGCCAGCACGGCCAGGGTGTCGAAGTTGAACGGCCGCAGGATCAGGGTGGCGGGCAACTCCTTCAGCACGTCGACGAAGACCAGCAGCCCCGCCGTCCACAGCGCCCCTCGGGCCAGCGGAACGTGGACGCGGCGCACGGCCCCGGCCTCGTCCTCGCCCAGGGTGCGGGCGGCGCGGTCCATGGAGGGGGTCACGCGCGCCAGCCCGGCGTCGATCGGCTCCAGCGCCGCCGCCATCAGCCGGGCGGCGTAGGCGAAGACCAGCAGGCCGAGGCCCGCCGCCACGCCGCTGGTCGCCCCCGAAACGCCGCGCCACAGGAACCCGGCGGGGGCCAGCAGGCCCACCGCCATGACCGCCCCCGGCGTGGCGTAGCCCAGGCTGACCAGCCGCTGGATCAGGCGCCCCTTGCGCGCCCCGAAGGCGATGAGGGCCGCGAGGCCCACCGTCACCGCCGCGCCCGCCAGCCCGAGGCCGAAGGAGACGGCGGCCGAGCGGACGATGCGGTCGAACTCGGGCGTGTAGGAGGCGGCCTTGATCGCCAGCCATCCGGCCGGAAGCAGCAGGCCGAGCGTGAGCAGGAGGGTGCAGAAAGCCGTGGCCATCCAGCCGCTTGCGCCGGAAAGCGGAACCTCCGTCAGGGTCCGCCAGCGGGCGCTCTGGGCGCCGTAGCTCTCGCCCTTGCGGTGCAGGCGCTCGACCCACAGCAGGACGGCGGCGGCGAACAGCAGGATCAGCGCCAGCCGCGCCGCCGAGCCCGGCGCCCCGAACACCGACCACGCCCGCACGACCCCGGTGGTCAGGGTCTGGACGCCGAGGAAGTTGACGGCCCCGTAGTCGGCCAGCGTCTCCATCACCGCCAGCGCCGCCCCCGCCGCGAGGGCGGGGCGGGCCAGCGGCAGGGCCACCCGCCGGAAGGTCTCCATCGGCGAGCAGCCGAGGGTCCGCGCCGCCTCCAGCGCGCAGACCGACTGGCTGACGAAGGCCGCCCGCGCGGTCAGGTAGACGTAAGGGTAGAAGGCGCAGGACAGCACGAACGCCGCGCCGGGAAGGCTACGGATTTCAATGGGCAGGGCGTCGAAGCCGACACTGCTTCTGAGGAAGGTGCGGATCGGCCCGGCCACGTCGAACAGGTCGGCGTAGGCGTAGGCCAGCGCGAAGGCGGGCGCGGCCAGCGGCAGGGCCAGCGCCCAGGCGAACAGGTCGCGGCCGGGAAAGCGGTGCATCACCACCAGCCACGCCGACAGCGAGCCGAGCGCCGTCGAGCCGAGCGCCACCATCACCGCCAGCGCCGCCGTCGTCGCCGCGTACCTTCCGATCAGGGAGGCGGGCATGGCGGCGTCTGCGGGCCTCGTCACCGCCAGCCACACCACCGCCAGCAGCGGCAGCACGGCGATGGCGGCGGCGAGGATCGCGCCGATCTTCAGGGGCCTGAACTCCGCCCCCGC
>CAZOHI010000007.1:12658-18717 GCA_964579695.1 uncultured Caulobacter sp.
CCCCCGCGGAACGGGGGAGGAGAAGAGGACCGGCGTCACTAGCGCCACCCGGCCTGGTCGAACAGCCCCTGCGCCTGGGCCTGACGCTCGCCATAGACGGTGACGGGCATCGGGTCGGCCTTGAAGTTCGAGAAGGCGGCCACGTCGGCGGGCGGGGTCACGCCCTGCACGGCCGGATACTCGTGGTTGGCGCCGGCGAAGATGCCCTGCGCCTCGTCGGTGGACAGGAACTCCAGGAACTTCACCGCCGCCTCGCGGTTGGGCGCGTTGGCCGCCACCCCGCCGCCGGAGATGTTGACGTGGGCGCCCGCACCCGCCTGCTCCGGGAAGGCCAGGGTGACCTTGCCCGCGACGGTCTTGTCCTCGGGGGCCTCCGAGGTCGCCAGCCGCAGGAAGTAGTAGGTGTTGGTCAGCGCCACCTCGCAGGCCCCGGCGCCGATGGCGCGGATCTGGTCGATGTCGCCGCCCTGGGGCTTGCGGGCCATGTTGGCGGTCACGCCCCTGGCCCAGGCCAGGGCCTTGTCCGCGCCCCAGCGTTCGATCAGCGCCGACATCAGGGACAGGTTGTAGACGTTGTCGGACGAGCGCACGCAGACCTGGCCCTTGAAGCGCGGCCCGGCCAGCGCCTCGTAGGTCGCGACCTCCTCCGGCTTCACCTTGGCCTTGTCGTAGGCGATCACCCGCGCCCGGCGGGAAAAGCCCCACCACAGCCCGGCGGGATCGCGCAGGGCGGCGGGGATGCGGCTCTCCAGCGTGGGGGAGGCGATTTTCTGGAACAGGCCCGCCTCCTCGGCGCGCCACAGGGCCCCGGCGTCGGCCATCAGGATCACGTCGGCGGGGGAAGCGGTCCCCTCGGCCTTCATCCGCTCGATGAGCTGGTCCGGCGCCATCTCCAGCCGGTTGACCTTGATGCCCGTTTCCTTGGTGAAGGCGTCGTACAGCTTCAGGTCGGCGTCGTAGTGGCGGGCGGTATAGAGGTTCACCGCGCCCGTGATCGGGACGGCGGCGGGCTCCTGTTCGCGCGGGCCGCAGGCGGCCAGGGTCAGGAGGGCGAGGGCGGATACGGCGAGGGTGCGGATCATGCCCTACGGCTTCGCACAGTTGCGAACTGCTCGCAACGGTCTCAGGCCGCTCCGTACTCGTACTCCATCGGATCGACCCGCTTGGTGCGGTCGCGGTAGGCGAAGGTGAAGCCCGGCCAGATGGTCGTGTTGCGGCCGTCCTCGGTCTGGTACCAGCTCTTGCAGCCGCCCTTCTGCCAGACGGTCTTGGACACCTTGGCCTGGATGGAGCGGTTGTAGGCGTCCTGCGCCTCGCGCCGCGGGCTCATCCACTTGGCGCGGCGCGTGTCCAGGGTGCGCAGGGCGTCGGCGACGTACCGGATCTGGCTCTCGATCATGTAGATCATCGAGTTGTGGCCGAGGCCCGTGTTCGGCCCCATCAGGAAGAAGAGGTTGGGATAGCCGGAGACGGTGACGCCCAGGTGCGCCTCCGCCCCCGGCTCCCATTCGGCGTTCAGGTGCCTGCCTCCCACGCCGAAGACCTGCACCGGGTTGAGCGCGTCCGTGGCCGCAAAGCCGGTGCCGTAGATGATCGCGTCCACCGGCCGCTCCACGCCGTCGCGGGTGAGGACGCCGCGCTCGGTGATGCGCTCGATGCCGTCCGTCACCAGCTCCACGTTCGGGCGGGAGAGGGCGGGATAGTAGTCGTTGGAGATCAGCACCCGCTTGCAGCCCATCGTGTAGTCGGGCGTGACCCTGGCGCGCAGGGCGGGGTCGGCGACCTGGGCCTTCAGGTGGCGCAGGGCCAGCATCTGGGCCCGCTCCATGATCTTCGGATTGACGTTGAAGCCCAGCGCCCGGACCTCGTTGGCGCAGTAGATCTGGCCGCGGAGCAGGCGCTGGAAGACCGGGAAGCGGGCGAAGAGCGCCTTCTCCCAGCCGCGCATCGGGCGGTCGGCCTTGGGCATGATCCACGGCGGCGTGCGCTGCATCAGGTGCAGCTTGCCGACCTTGCCGGCGATCTGCGGCACGAACTGGATGGCCGAGGCGCCGGTCCCGACGACGGCCACCGTCCTGCCCGTCAGGTCATAGTCGTGGTTCCACTCGGCGGAGTGGAAGACCTCGCCCTTGAAGTCCTTGGCGCCCTTGATGTCGGGATAGACAGGCCGCGACAGCCCGCCCATGCCGGACGCCACCACGCGGGCGGTCATCGTCTCGCCGTCGGCCGTGCGGATCGCCCACCAGCCGTTGGCGTCGTCGAAGCGCATCTCGGTCACGGCCTTGCCGTAGCGCATGTGCGGGCGAAGGCCGTACTTGTCGGCGACCTTGTTGAGGTAGGCCCGGATTTCCGGCTGGGTCGGGTACATCCGCGTCCAGGCCGGGTTCGGCTCGAACGAGAAGGAGTAGAGGTGGGAGGAGATGTCGCAGGCGCATCCCGGATAGGTGTTGTCCCGCCAGGTGCCGCCCACGCCGTCGGCCTTCTCCAGGATCACGAAGTCGCGGCGGCCTTCCTTCAGCAGCGCCACGCCCATGCCCAGCCCCGAGAAGCCCGAACCCAGGATCGCCACGTCGACGTCGGGAGATTTCATGGCCGTCCAACCGCTCGATGATGCCCGCGCCTCTTGATGGGCGACGTAGCGTCATTCTGTAGGTGAACGGCGATAAGTCAACAGTGTTCAGATAGGCTCAATGGCCGGGGCGGGGCTCGAAGGAGCGGGGCTCCTTGACGTCCTTGCAATCCTTGTCGGATTTCTGGCCGTGCTGGGGATGCTTGGCTTCCTTGGGGAAGCTGAAGTTGGTCATCGGCTCCTGCTGCTGGAAGCGGGCGGTCATGGCGGTTCCTCCTGTTCTCGTTGGTCTCACGCCGCCGCCTGGAGCGGGTCGGCGAGGGTGACTTCCACGCTCACGTGGAGCTGGCGTTGGCCTGGATCGCCGCACAGCACGCCGGAGACCGGCGCGGCCTCCTTCGGCGTGCGCGTCGAGGCGACGGGGATCAGGTCGGCGGATTCGGCCAGCCCGTTGGTCGGGTCGAACTCCGTCCAGCCGAGGTCGGGCAGGAAGGCTTCGCACCAGGCATGGGTGGCCCCGGCGCCGCGCACCGTCCCCGTGCTGTGGATGTAGCCGGTGACGAACCGGGCCGCATAGCCCAGCCGCCGCAGCGCCTCGACCATCAGCCAGGCGAAGTCGCGGCAGGTTCCCGAGCCGCGCTGGAGGGTCTGGGAGGGGGTCTGCACGCCTTCCTCGTGACGCTCGTGGTAGCCGAAGCCGTCGTGGATGGCGCCGGTCAGCCGCAGCAGGAAGTCCAGCACCGGCTCGTCCGGCGCGCCCATCACGCCCCGCAGCCAGCGCAGCAGGACGGCGTCGTCGTCGGCCGTGTCGGGGACCATGAAGGGCGCCAGCGCCAGCCGGTCCTCGGCGCCGTAGACGATGGGCGCGGCGGTATGCGGGTTGTCCGGGTTGAACGGGGCGAGGGGAGCGGGGAACCGCTCGATGGCCAGGCGGCTGGTGATGGTCAGCTCCGTCGCCTGGCCTTGCGGCGCGTACCAGCACACGCAGTTGCCGAGCGCGTCGTAGACCCAGCGCAGGCCGCCCGGCGGGGTCAGGAACAGCGAGGCGGCGACGATGCGGATGGCGTGGCTGTCGCGCGGACGCACGAGCAGGCGGTGCGGGCCGAAGCTGACCGGCCGCTCATAGACGTAGCGCGTCTCGTGGACGATGTTCAGGAGCGTCATTTGACGGGAAACAAACGGGCGGGTCCGTCAGTTCCCCCTGGTTGCCCGAAGCGTTATCAGGGTTGAGTGAAGCTTGAGCTTGCCCTTAAAACGAGGCGGGGCCGGCGCCCGTAGGCCCGGCCCCCTTCTCGTCCACGGGGAGGTGCGACATCGCCGCACCCACCCCGCAGCTCAGAACTCAAAACTAGCATCGGGGGTCACGATTGCAAGCGCCGTTCTCGTTCCTGCCGAGCGTGCTGGTTGCAATTGAAACCGCGATGTCGCCCTCGCGACTGGCCCGTTTCTCGAGCAGAACGGGCAATGACAAGCATCGGGCTTTTCGCCAGTACGTATGGAATGGGAGGCTCTGCGAGGAGTTCTATCTTCCTCTTCAAATCGCGGAAGTGACTATCCGCAACGCTATCCACCAAACCCTAACGCGCCGTTTTGGCCCGGATTGGTCCTCTGCCGCCGGGTTCATCGCCCAACTCCCCCAACGATACAAGGATGAGGTGAGGAAGGTTTCCCAGGATGAACGCACGGCCAAAGGGTCAAGCTTCACGGTCGATCACGTCGTTGCAGGAATGACGTTCGGATTTGGGTGCACCTGCTGACCGTGCGATACGAACGTCTGCTCTGGCAAGGCGGCGTGAAGCGTTCGTTTCCGCTCGTCGCGCGGGCCGTGAGCCGGGAAGACATATACCTTAAGGTGGATCAGCTACGGGGCTTTCGAAATCGCGTAGCTCACCATTTCGCCATCTTCGACAGGCGGCCGATGGCCGAGTACCAGAACCTGCTCGAGTTGGTGGCGCTCATATGCCCCGACACGGAGTGGGTTATCCGGCAGCTGGCCAATCCGGCGCGCGTAATCAGCTCAAGGCCCGCCCTCTAACCACGCACTTGCGTGAACAAAAAGAGAACATTACGCTTGGGGAATGGCCGTCCTCGATCTTCAGCGTAAGCTTTCCATCCTCTCCGACGCCGCCAAGTACGACGCGTCCTGCGCCTCGTCCGGGTCGGTGAAGCGGACCGCCGTGGGGACGAAGGGCGTGGGCTCGACGGACGGCGGGATGGGCATCTGCCATGCCTATGCGCCGGACGGGCGGTGCATCAGCCTGCTGAAGATCCTGCTGACCAATTTCTGCATCTACGACTGCGCCTACTGCGTGAACCGGATCAGTTCGAACGTGCCGAGGGCGCGGTTTTCGGCGGCCGAGATCGTGGACCTGACGCTGGCCTTCTACAAGCGCAACTACATCGAGGGGCTGTTCCTCTCGTCCGGCATCATCCGCAACGGCGACTACACGATGGAGGAGATGGTGCGGGTCGCGCGCGGCTTGCGCATCGACCACGGCTTCCAGGGCTACATCCACCTCAAGCTGATCCCCGAGGCGGCGCCGGAACTGGTGACGGAGGCGGGGCTCTACGCCGACCGGGTGTCGATCAACATCGAGCTGCCCCGCGACGAGAGCCTGCGCGCCCTGGCGCCCCAGAAGGACGCCGGGGTGATCAAGAAGGCGATGGGCGGGGTGCGGCTGTCGCTGGAGGAAAGCCGCGAGCCGGGCCGCCGGGCCAAGCCGCCGAAGTTCGCCCCGGCCGGGCAGTCGACCCAGCTCATCGTCGGGGCCGACGGGGCCAGCGACGCCGACATCCTCGACCGCAGCGCCGGGCTCTACGGGTCGTACGGCCTGACCCGGGTCTACTACTCGGCCTTCAGCCCCATCCCCGACGCGGCGGCCAGCCTGCCGCCGGAGCGGCCGCCGCTGGCGCGCGAGCACAGGCTCTACCAGGCCGACTGGCTGATGCGCTGCTACGGCTTCGGGCGCGAGGAGATCGCGCTGGAGGGCGGGATGCTCGACCTGGAGGTGGACCCGAAGCTGGCGGCTGCGCTGAGGAACCGCGGCGCCTTCCCGGTGGACGTGAACCGCGCCGAGCGGGAGGCGATGCTGCGCGTGCCGGGGCTTGGGGTGCGCAGCGTCGACACCCTGATCGAGGTGCGGCGCTACAAGCGGCTGCGGCTGGAGGACGTGCGGCGGGTCTGCCGGGGCGTGGCGAAGGTCAAGCCGTTCATCGTGGCCGACGACTGGACGCCAGGGGCGCTGGCCGACCGCGAGCGGCTGCCGACGCCGCAGCAGCTCAGCCTGTTCTGATGCGGATCGTCAGGCTCGCGGGGGAGACGGACTACGCGGGATGGCGGACGGCGGCGCGGGGGCTGCGCGGGGAGGGGGTGCGGCCGGAGGACATCGTGTGGGCAGTCGGCGACGACCTCTTCTCCTCCCCCGTCTCGACGGGGGAGGGGGACCGCGAAGCGGTGGAGGGGGCGGCGGCCGGCGCTGCGCCAAGTCTC
>CAZOHI010000007.1:18727-93374 GCA_964579695.1 uncultured Caulobacter sp.
CGCCTGCTGTGGCGGCTGGAGCGGGAGCCGAACCTGCTGCGCATCGCCACCGATCCGGACGTCGCCAGGGCCCGCGCCTATGAGAAGGCCGTCGGGCTGGCGGTCCACAAGATGCACGCCTTCGTCCGCTTCCGCCTCATCGAGGGCGTCGAGCCGGAGACCTACGCCGCCTGGTTCGAGCCGCCGCACCGGGTGCTGGAGCGGGCCGCGCCGCACTTCATCGAGCGGTTCTACGGGATGCGGTTCTCGATCCTGACGCCGGACGCCTGCCTGCATTGGGACGGCGAGCAGGCCGCCTTCACCCCCGGCGCCGATCCTGCCGACGCCCCGCCGGAGGACGCGCTCGATGAGGCGTGGCGCACCTACTACGCCTCGATCTTCAACCCGGCGCGGCTGAAGGTGAAGGCCATGGAGAAGGAGATGCCGCGCCGCTACTGGCGGAACCTTCCCGAGGCCCGCCTCATTCCCGGTCTGATCGCCGCCGCCGAGGAAAGGACCGCCGGAATGGTCGCCCAGGCGCCCCAGGAACCCTCGAAACGCGCCCGGCGCGCCGAGCCCCGCGCCGTGCGCGAGGGCGTCTTCGACGAGGTCCCGCCCGTCACGCTGGAGGAGGTGCGCGCGGGTGTCGACGCCTGCCGCCGCTGCGACCTGTGGCGCTGCGCGACGCAGGGCGTGCCGGGCGAGGGGCCGCAGGCGGCGCGGCTGATGTTCGTGGGCGAGCAGCCGGGGGACCAGGAGGACCTGGCGGGCCGCCCGTTCGTGGGCCCGGCGGGCGCGGTGTTCGACCGGGCGCTGGCTGAGGCGGGCGTGGAGCGCGACCGGGCCTTCGTCACCAACGCGGTCAAGCACTTCAAGCACGAGCCGCGCGGCAAGCGGCGCATCCACAAGACGCCGAACACCGGCGAGGTCCGCGCCTGCCGCTGGTGGCTGGACGCCGAGCGGGCCATCGTGCGGCCCCGGGTGATCGTGGCGCTGGGGGCGACGGCGGCGCTCGGGGTGTTCGGCAAGGCCACGCCCATCGCCGCCAATCGCGGCCGGGCGATCCAGCTTCCCGACCAGGCGCAGGGGCTGGTGACCTACCACCCGTCCTTCCTGCTGCGCGTACCGGACGCCGAGACGAAGGCCCGCGCCTTCGCCGAGTTCGTTCAGGATCTGAAGCTGGCGAGGGAATTGGCCGCCTGACGCCTATATAATGAAGCCAGTCCCAAGGAGCCGCCCATGCTGTTCGGCCGCAAAGCCCCCGACCTGCCCACGGAATCCACCGCCCTGCCGGGGCGCGGCCAGCCGATCCACACGGCGCAGAGCCACTTCGTCAACGGCCGCCCGCTGAAGGGGCCGTGGCCGGAGGAGATGGAGGAGGCGGTCTTCGCGATGGGCTGCTTCTGGGGCGTGGAGCGCATCTTCTGGAAGCTGCCGGGCGTGTACGTGACCGCCGTCGGCTACGTGGCCGGGATCACGCCCAACCCCACCTACGAGGAGGTCTGCGGCGGCCGGACCGGGCACACCGAGGCGGTGCGGGTGGTCTTCGACCCGCGCCAGGTGACCTACGAGCAGCTTCTCAAGGCGTTCTGGGAAGGTCACGACCCGACGCAGGGGATGCGCCAGGGCGCCGACGTCGGCACGCAGTACCGCTCGGGCATCTATGTGACCAACGCCGCCCAGCTCTCGGCCGCCGAGGCCAGCCGCGAGACCTATGCCCAGGCGCTGTCGGCGCGCGGGCTGGGGCCGATCACCACCGAGATCGCCGAGGCCGGGCCGTTCTACTACGCCGAGGACTACCACCAGCAGTACCTGGCCAAGAACCCGAACGGCTATTGCGGCGTCGGCGGGACAGGGGTGGTCTGCCCCATCGGGACGGGCGTGGTCGCCTAAATTTTCGCCGTCATCCCGGACGGCCGATAGCCGATCCGGGACCCAGGGGCGGCGCGCACGGCCCCTTGGGTCCCGGCTCTCCGCTGCGTTACGGCCGGGATGACGGTTGATCGAGCAGCGCCCTCAGCCGCCGGATGGCGTCGGCGGCCCGCGAGCGGCGCTGGCGCCAGGCCAGCAGGATCACCATCCCCGCCGTGGCGATCAGGAAGGCCGGGGCGCCGAAGATCCATGCCGCCGCCGCCAGCGCGAAGTAGTAGCCGCGAACCCCGGCGTTGAACGACGACAGGGCCGGGTTCAGCACCTCCCTGGCCGTCTCGCCATAGGCGCGTTGCAACTCGGCGTCGGCGCTTTCGGGCGCGGCGCCGATGATGGCGATGCAGTAGTTGAGCTGGCGGATCGACCAGATGAAGTCGAGCAGCCCCCGCGCCAGGGCCAGCAGCACGAGGGCGAGCTGCATCTCGAACATCAGGCGCGAGGAGGTGCGGATGATCTCCAGGCTGGAGGCGCTGCGGAACGCTCCTTCGCCGCCGAACAGCACGCCCGCCGCCGCCGCGATCAGCAGCAGGTTGGAAGAGGCGAAGAAGGAGGCCGAGTTGATGGCGTGGCCGAGGAGCTGGCCGTCCATCAGCCGGTTCTCGCGTCCGGCCATCTCTCGCATCCAGCCGCCGCGGACCACGGCCATGTCGGTGTTGATCAGCCCGCCCTTGAAGCTCGCCTTCAGCACCGGCTCGTAGAACAGCCAGCACAGCAGGAAGAAGACGAGGGCGGCGGTGTCGAGCGCGGGCATGGCCCGATGCTAGCGGCGGGGCGCGGAGAGGTCGAGCGGCGGTCCTCGCTTCGGCCAGGGAACATGGGTCCGCGCCCGCTCCAGCCACGCCACCCGGTCGGCGTATCCCAGCGCCGCGCCGTTGATCCGCAAGGTCGCCTCGTGGAAGCGGCCGAGGTCGATGGGCGCGTTGATCGCCCGCATGGTCCAGTAGGCGCAGGCGGCGCGCACGGCGATGCGCGGGTCGGCGGCCGTCTCCGGGTCTTGCTCCAGGTCGACGCCGATCCGCTGTCCGATGTCGCGGTAGTTGGCCCGGCCGGTGATCTGGAGGTAGCCGCGCCCGATGAACCGCGCGCCGTCGCCGGGGCGGACGTTCCCCAGGTCCGCGCGGCCCCCATAGACCTTCTCGGCCAGGGCGGCCGGATTGCGCACGAAGGGCAGGGCGGCTTCCCGCGTCCTGAACCGCGAGGGCCAGACGGCCATCAGGGTCTCCGGCTTCGTATAGGTCAGGCTCTCGACGCGCCGCGTCAGCCCGGCGGATTCATGGCCGAGCTGGGCGAGGAAGGCGTGCAGCCGATGGCCCGGCTCCAGCAGGCCCGCCGCCTCCAGCGCCCCGCGCTCGTGGAGCAGGGCGGAGGCGTCGGCCTTGGGGAACAGGCGGGAAAGCTGGGCGGCGGTGAACATGGCCCAGAGCATGGGGCCAGGCTCCGTCCGCCGGATAAGTCAGTCGTCGTGGATCAGGCTGTGGCGGGCCGTGTCGCGCATGGTGACGGCGATCAGGAAGGCCACGCCCATCACGGCGGAGACGTAGATGTAGAAGCCGCTCTCCATCCCTTCGCTCTTGAACCACAGGGCGACGTACTCGGCCGTGCCGCCGAAGATGGCGTTGGCTAGCGCGTAGGGCAGGGCGACGCCCAGCGCCCGGCAGTGGGCGGGGAAAAGCTCGGCTTTGACCACGGCGCTGATCGAGGTGTAGCCGGTCTGGACCAGCAGGGCGCCGAGGATGACGCCGAACGCCAGCCCCATGCTCTGCGTCCCGCCGACCAGGGTGAAGACCGGCCATGCCGCCAGCGCGCCCACCCCGAAGGCCCCGGCCAGCATCGCCTTGCGCCCCAGCTTGTCCGACAGCCAGCCGAACAGGGGCTGGGCCAGCATGAAGCAGACGAGGGTGGCGAAGTTGATCGCTCCCGCCTGCGCCTTGGTGAACCCGGCCGTATTCTCCAGGAATTTCAGCATGTAGGTCGTGTAGGCGTAGAAGCCGAGCGAACCTGCCGCCGTCAGGCCCATGATCACCAGCGTCTCGCGCGGGTAGCGCAGGAACAGCAGCATGGTGGTCGAGCGCTCGCCGCTCGCCTGGACGGTCTTGAACGACTGGGACTCTTCCAGGCCCCGCCTGATCCAGAACACCACGATGGCCAGCACCGCGCCGATGAAGAAGGGGATGCGCCAGCCCCATTCGGCCAGGGCGGCGGGGTCCATGGTCTGTTGCAGCACCACCAGCACGGCGGCGGCGCAGAGCTGGCCCATGATCAGGGTCACGTACTGGAAGCTGGACCAGAAGCCGCGCCGCTTCTTGCCCGCCATCTCGCTCATGTAGGTGGCGCTGGCCCCGTACTCGCCGCCGACCGACAGCCCCTGCAACAGCCGCGCGGCCAGCAGGATGGCGGGGGCGGCGATGCCGATCTCCGCGAATCCCGGCGTCACGGCGATGATCAGCGAGCCCAGGCACATCAACGCCACGGACAGGCTCAGCGCCGCGCGCCGTCCCGCCCGGTCGGCGTAGAGCCCCATCAGCCACGCGCCCAGCGGCCGGGCCAGGAAGCCCAGCGCGAAGATGGCGGCCGTCTTCATGTACTGGGCGGTGGGATCGCCCTCGGGGAAGAAGACCTTGGCGAAGTAGATGCTGAAGGACGCGTAGGCGAACCAGTCGTACCATTCGACCAGGTTGCCCGCCGATCCGCCCAGGATGGCCCGAAGCCTCTGGGCCGGAGTCAGCGCCTGGGCGGCTATGATCTCGGACGCCGGCGCGTCCGCCCCCGTTTCCGTCGCGCTCATGCCCCGTCCCCCGTTACGGCGGGGACCCTAGGGCATGGCGCGACGGTTGGGAAAGGGCGTTAGATGCGGCCCATCAATACGAGGATGATGACGATGACCAGGACGAGGCCCAGGCCGCCGCTGGGGAAATAGCCCCACGAGCGCGAATGGCCCCAGGTCGGCAGCGCGCCGAGAAGGGCCAGGATGAGGATGATGATGAGGATCGTGCCGAGCATGTCTTCGTTGTCTCCCTGAACTTCCCCGCCCCTTCAAAATGGGCGGGAACGGCCACGGTTCCGAACTGGAGAAGGAGAGCGCATGTACGTCGCCGTCTACGCCTGGCGGGTGAAGCCGGGGAAGGAAGAGCAGTTCCGCGAGGCCTGGCGGCGCGGCACGCGCGCCATCACCCGCCTCTACGGCTCCTTCGGCTCGCGGCTGCACCTGGCCGAGGACGGCCGCTTCATCGGGGTCGCCGAATGGCCCGACGAGGCGACGTGGCGGGCGGCGTTCGACAAGAAGATGGTCTACGACGATCCCGAGGCGCGGGCGATGTTCCTGGACGCGCTGGACGGCGGCGAACTGGTCGCCAACATGCAGGTCCTCGACGACCTGCTGACCATCTGATTGCAATTACCCCCATGGGGCATAGATTCCGCCCATGGAACGCCAGAACAAGCCCCAGTTGCTCAACCGCCTGAACCGCGTCGAGGGCCAGGTGCGGGGCGTCGCGCGGATGGTCGAGGAGGATCGCTACTGCATCGACATCCTCACCCAGCTCCGCGCGCTGAAGGCCGCGCTCGCCAGGGTGGAGACGGAACTGCTGAAGACGCACCTGGAACACTGCATCGTCGGCGCCATGGCGGGAGGCGATCCTGCCGAGCAACGGCGCAAGGCGGACGAACTGATCAGCCTCCTCGACGCGACCCGCTAGTCGCCCGGCTGTGCGGCCCGCGAAATCTGTTATAGCCGCAACATGAGGGAGAGCCGACCGCCCATGCCCGCGCCGGGCCTTGCCGCCCGCGGGCCGCGCAGCCTGCTCCGCCAGATCCGCGAGGCTCTGGCGGGCGGCGGCCCCGCGCAGGCGCGGCTGGATATGGTGGTGCGGATCATCGCCCGGTCGATGGTGGCCGAGGTGTGCTCCATCTACCTGCGGCGCGGCGCCGGCGACCTGGAGCTGTTCGCCACGGAGGGCCTGTCGCCCGACGCCGTCCACGTGACCCGGCTGAAGCCCGGCGAGGGCCTGGTGGGCGAGATCGTGCGCCTGGGTCGGCCGCTGAACCTGTCCGACGCCCCCAGCCACCCGGCCTTCGCGTACCGGCCGGAAACGGGGGAAGACCCCTTCCACGCCTTCCTCGGCGTGCCGCTGCTGCGCGGCGGGCGGGCCATCGGCGTGCTGACGGTCCAGAACCGGACCGAGCGCAGCTACACCGAAGAGGAGGTCGAGGACCTCCAGATCATCGCCATGGTCCTGGCCGAAATGGTCGCGGCGGGCGAGCTTCAGGGTGGAGCGGGCGGGCTCAAGGACGTCGAGATCGCGCCCCACAAGCCCGAGCGGGTGAAGGGGGCGAAGTTCGCCGAGGGCCTGGCCCTGGGGGTGGCGGTCCTGCACGAGCAGCCGGTCGCCACCGAGCAGCTTCTTTCCGACGACCCGGTCGCCGAAGAGGAGAAGCTGAAGGGCGCCATCGAGACGCTCCAGGTGCAGATCGACCGCATGCTGGAGGGCCAGCACGGTCTCGGCGCGCCGTTCGAGGTGCTCGAAACCTACCGCATGTTCGCCCACGACCGGGGCTGGAACCGCTCGCTGGAAGAGGCGGTGCGCTCCGGCCTGACGGCCGAGGCCGCCGTCGAGCGCGTGCGGTCCGAACACCGCGCCCGGCTTGGGCAGGCGCGCGATCCCTATCTGCGCGAGCGGCTGCACGACCTGGAGGACCTCAACGACCGGCTGCTGCGCCACCTGTCCGGCGACGGGGTGAGCGCCCGCGTGCTGCCGGAGAACGCCGTGCTGATCGCCCGGAACCTCGGCCCCGCCGACGTGCTGGAATACGACCGCACCAAGCTGAAGGGCATCCTGCTGGAGGAGGGCTCGGTCCTCAGCCACGCGGCCCTGGTGGCGCGGGCGCTGGACATCCCCTGCGTCGGGCGGCTGGCGGGGCTGCGCGACCGGGTGTCGGAGGGCGACACCGTCATCGTCGACGCGGAGGCGGGCGAGACCTACCTGCGGCCGCGCGCCGACGTCATCAAGGCGCTGCATGCCCGGCTGGAGGTCCGCAACCAGCGCAAGGCCGAGTTCGCCAAGCTGCGCGACACCCCCGCCTTCACCCGCGACGGGGCGAAGGTGACGCTGCTGATGAACGCCGGGCTGGCCGTCGACCTCGACAGCCTGGCCGACACGGGCGCGGAGGGCATCGGCCTCTTCCGCACCGAGTTCCAGTTCATGGTGGCCGAGGAACTGCCCCGCCTCGACGCCCAGACCCAGCTCTACGAGCGGGTGCTGGACACGGCCGGGACCATGCCGGTGACCTTCCGCACCCTCGACCTGGGGGGCGACAAGCTGCTGCCCTACATGGAGGCGGAGCGGGAGGAGAACCCGGCGCTGGGCTGGCGGGCGGTGCGGATGGGCCTCGACCGGCCCGCGCTGCTGCGGATGCAGATCCGGGCGCTGATCTGGGCGGCGAAGGGGCGGTCGCTGCGCATCATGTTCCCGCTGGTCTCCAGCGTGGACGAGTTCCGCGCCGCGCGCACCTTCGTCGACCAGGAAGTCGCCTGGGCCGAGCGGCGGGGCCGTCCGGCGCCGTCGCGGCTCGACGTGGGCGCGATGATCGAGGCCCCGGCGCTGATCTGGCACCTCGACGCCCTGCTGCCGATGACGGACTTCGTCTCCGTCGGCACCAACGACCTGATGCAGTACCTGTTCGCCGCCGACCGGGGGAACCCGCGCGTGGCCGACCGCTACGACCCGCTGTCGCCGCCCGCGCTTCGGGCGCTGAAGCAGATACAGGAAGCCTGCGCCGACACCGGCACCCCCGTCTCCGTCTGCGGCGAGATGGCCGGGCGGCCGCTGGAAGCCTTCACGCTGGTCGCCCTCGGCTTCGACCGGCTGTCCATGCCCCCGGCGGGGATCGGGCCGGTCAAGCAGATGGTGCTGTCCTGCGACCGCGAAGCCGCCCGGCGCGGCGTTTCGGCCCTGCTGAAGGGGGCCTCCGGCTCGGTCCGCAACGAGATCGAAACCCTGGCCCGGAAACTGTACGTCGCGGTGTGAGCCGCAGCGGAGTGTGTGGCGGATTAGCACATTGAATTTCGGGCGTTATTCAGCTATCCACAAGATAAGCTTAATGATTTCCCGCCACAGTTGGCCGGGATGCAGCGGCGTTCGCGCGCCGGGCGAGTTTCGGGGGTGAGAGGTAGCCATGCCTCTGGATTCAGGCGGGGTTACGCAGGTATTCCGCACGGAAGCGGACGCTGACGACATGACTGCCACAGACATGCCGTCCCTGCACTATGGCCCCGATGTCGGCGCTGCATTCAAGGCGGCCCGCGAATTCCGCGGCCTGTCCCTGCAGGATGTTTCCGACGCCACCCGCATCCGCCGCACCTATCTTGCCGCCGTCGAGGACATGCGCCTGGACGAGCTGCCCTCGCGGCCCTTCGCCATCGGCTACGTGAAGGCCTACGCCCAGCTTCTCGGGTTCGAGCCGGACGAGGCGGTGGCCCGGTTCAAGGACGTCTCGCCCGAGCCGGACGAGCCCCTGCGCGCGCCTGTCGGGGTGCGCAGCGAGGGCGACCCGCGCCTGGGGGCCATCTTCATGGGCGGGGTGGTGATCGTCGCCGCCATCGCCCTGTGGAACGTCGCCCAGCGCGCCATCAGCGAGGAGGCCCCGACGCCGCCCAGCGCGCCGGAAGCCGCCCTCGTCACGCCAGCGGCCCCCTCCGGCCCCATGGCCCTGGGCGCGCCGCTGCCGGCGCCGATGGAGTCGACCACGCCGGAGCTTTACGTCACGCCGGGCCTGGAGGCCGCTTCCGCCGCCGGTGGTTCGGCCGACGCGGCCGCCGCCGCCGCCAGGGAGCGCCAGGCCGCAGCCGCCGCGGCCCCTCCCGCGCAGCCGGCCCCGGCGACCGTCTTCGCCGCCAAGGGAAAGGTCTACGGCGCCCCGGCCCAGCAGCCGTCCGCCGTGACGTTGCAGGCGACCAAGCCCGCCTCGATCATCGTGCGCGGGGCGGACGGGTCGGTGTACTTCGCGCGGCAACTGGCGGCGGGCGAAGCCTACCGCGCCCCGTCGCTGAAGGGCCTGACGCTGGACGTCTCCGACCCGGCGGCGTTCGACGTCTATGTCGCGGGCCAGTCGAAGGGCGTCCTGCCGGGGCCGCAGACGTCGTTGTCCAGTCTCGAGGGTTAGCTCAAGTCATCCCTGGGGAGCCTAGCGGCGAAGGTCGGCGGGCAGGCGCTCTTCACGCCCCCCGGCGAACCTCCGCAAACGGGGAAGGCCCGGCGGGTCAGATCACCTTGAAGAACCGCAGGCCCTGGTAGATCGCCAGCACGACGACCAGCACGCCCACGATCCAGGTGAACAGCCGCACCGGGATGCGCTTGGTGATGAAGCCCGCGAACGGCGCGGCGATCAGGCCGCCGACGATCAGGCCCGCGACCGCCGTGATGTGGTCGCTGATGCCGTCGGCCTCTTCCCAGTTGCCGGTGAGCAGGGCGGTCAGGAAGGCTGCCGACACCGCGACCGTGACCAGGAACTCCGCCGTGTTGACCGTGCCCACGGCCTGGCGCGGGTTGGCGCCCGTGCCGACCAGGGTCGAGGACACCGTCGGGCCCCAGCCGCCGCCGCCCGCCGCGTCCGCGAAGCCGCCGACCAGGCCCAGCGGCGCGACCAGCTTGGGCGACATGCGGCGGTTGGCCTTGCCCTTCCAGGCGCGCCACAGGATCAGGGCGCCCATCACGCCCAGGTAGACGACGATGAACGGCTTGATCTTGTCCCCGTCGATGGAGGTCAGGACGTAGGCGCCCAGGACCCCGCCGACGATGCCGGAGAGGGCGAGCGGCCAGAACATCTTCCAGTCGACGTTCTTGTGGGCGACGTGGGAGGTGGCCGAGGCGGCGGTGGTGAACACCTCGGCCGCATGGACGCTGGCCGAGGCGTGGCTGGGCGGCACGCCGACGGCCAGCAGCACCGAGGAGGACACCACGCCGTAGGCCATGCCCAGGGCGCCGTCGACGATCTGCGCGGCGAAGCCCACCAGCATGAAGATCAGGAACTCGTTCACCGCCCGCCCTTCCAGTTCAGCGGCGGGGTTGAAGCGCCGTAAGCCTATCTGTTCAATGGGAGATTAGCTGGGGCGGCTTAGAGTTTGTCTGCTGGCGCTTGGGAAACGCGCCGGTTGCGCCTATTTTCCGCCGGTCATGGCCGCAAGCGATCATACCCAAGTCCGTCCCTGGCGCAGCATCGAGCGGCGCAAGTCACGACAAATTCATGTGGGCGCCGTCCCCATCGGGGGCGATGCGCCCATCGCCGTGCAGTCGATGACCAATACGGTGACGGCCGACGCCGCCGCCACCATCGACCAGATACGCCAGTTGGAGGAGGCCGGGGCCGACATCGTCCGCGTCTCCTGCCCCGACGAGGAGTCCACGGCCGCCTTCCGCCAGATCGTCAGGGCCGCGAAGGTCCCGCTGGTGGCCGACATCCACTTCCACTACCGGCGCGGGATCGAGGCGGCCCAGGCGGGCGCGGCCTGCCTGCGGATCAATCCGGGCAACATCGGCTCGCCCGACCGGGTGCGCGAGGTGGTGCAGGCGGCCAAGGACCACGGCTGCTCGATCCGCATCGGGGTCAACGCCGGGTCGCTGGAGCGCGAGCTGCTGGAGCGCTACGGCGAGCCCTGTCCCGAGGCGATGGTCGAGAGCGCCCTGTCCCACGCCCGCATCCTCCAGGACCACGACTTCCACGAGTTCAAGATCAGCGTGAAGGCGTCGGACGTCTTCCTGACCGTGGCCGCCTACCAGCAGCTCGCCGAGGCCATCGACTGCCCGCTGCACCTGGGGGTGACGGAGGCGGGGGCCCTGCGCACCGGCACGGTGAAGTCGGCCATCGGGCTGGGCTCGCTGCTGTGGGCCGGGATCGGCGACACCATCCGCGTCAGCCTCGCCGCCGACCCGGTCGAGGAGATCAGGGTCGGCTTCGACGTCCTGAAGTCGCTGGGCCTGCGCCACCGGGGGGTCAACATCATCGCCTGCCCGTCCTGCGCCCGGCAGGGCTTCAACGTCATCAAGACGGTGGAGACGCTGGAGGAGCGGCTGGCCCACGTCGCCACCCCGCTCAGCCTGTCGATCATCGGCTGCGTGGTGAACGGGCCGGGCGAGGCCCTGATGACCGACCTCGGCTTCACCGGCGGGGGCAAGGGGGCGGGCATGGTCTATGTGGCGGGCAGGCCGGACCACAAGATGGACAACGACCGGATGGTCGACCACATCGTCGAACTGGTCGAGAAACGCGCCGCGGAGATCGCGGCGGAAGAGGCCGGAAGCCTCGAGGCCGCCGAATGACGCCGTTCCTCGCCGATGCTGCGTCAACGGACCGCAGGGCGGCTTGGGACGCACCTCTCTAATTCTGTAACGGTCGCGCTTCCCCCAGGCGCAGGAGACCAGCTTGCCAGACGACCCGCCGAAGGTTCGTGACCGTCTCGCCATCCGCGTGTCGACCGAGTACATCCTTCGCTCCATCGACCTGATGTCGGCCGCCGTCGGCGGCGACCTGGTGAAGGGCCTGATCTTCCTGGCCGTGGTGCAGGCCAACACCCAGCACATCGGCTCGGACGAGAACCTGTCGCAGGTCTATTCGGAGGCCGAGGACCGCGTCCCCGACGAGACCCGCCGCCCGGTCAGCGTCCACGCCCTGTCGGTGTCGCTGGGCATCCCCTACGAGACGACCCGCCGCTATGTGAACAAGCTGCTGGACGAGGGTCTGGTCGTCCGCGCCAAGCGCGGCCTGGTGGTGCCCGCCGAGGTCCTGGCCCGCGACGACATGATCGCCCTCCTGAAGAAGAACTTCGCCAACCTCCAGCGGCTGGTGGTGGGCCTGCGCCGTGGCGGCCTCGAATTCTAGGCGTTGGCGTCGTCTCCAGTCGGGTCTAGTCTCGCCGCCGGACTGAAGCGGGGACCAGACATGGAGCCCGGTAGCGGCAAGGTGACCAAGCGCT
This sequence comes from uncultured Caulobacter sp., assembly GCA_964579695.1. Classification (GTDB taxonomy): domain Bacteria; phylum Pseudomonadota; class Alphaproteobacteria; order Caulobacterales; family Caulobacteraceae; genus Caulobacter. The sequence goes on from CAZOHI010000007.1 coordinate 30,600, forward strand.
TCGTGGTGCGGACGGTCAACGACGGCTTCCTGCGGCTCGTATCGCTGCTCTCGCGATCCTTCGACGGCGACGTGCTCAGCGGGGTGATCTTCCTGACCCTCGCCCACGCCAACACCCAGCACCTGACCGGCCCGGCGCGGGATTTCCACGCCAGCGTCGGCGTGGTGCCCGACGACCAGCGCCGCCCGGCCAGCATCCACTCGATCTCGGCCTTCCTGGGCGTGCCCTACGAGACGACCCGCCGCCACGTGAACCGCCTGATCGAGGCGGGCCTGTGCGAGCGGCGCAGCGGCAAGGGCGTAGTGGTGCCGTCCTCGGTGGTCGAGGGCGAACTGGGCCGCCAGATCACCGCCAACGGCTACGCCAGCTTCGTCTCCACCCTGACGATCCTGCGCCGGGCGGGCGTGGACCTCAATACGCTGGAGTAGCCGGGCGGAGGCCGCTAGAGAGGCGCCCATGCGACTGCCCCAGGCCCGTCTCGACCAAGTTCTCGACCGCTTCCGCGAGGTGGAGGCCCGCATGGGCGCGGCCAGCGACGGGGCGGAGATCGTGCGGCTGTCCAAGGAGCATGCCGAGCTGAAGCCCGTGGCCGACGCGGTGGCGGAGCTGGAGCGGCTGCGGGCCGAGCGGGAGGACCTGGCCGAGATGGCGGGTTCGGACGATCCGGACATGTCGGAACTGGCCCGCGACGAACTGGAGCGGCTGGACGGGAAGCTTCCCGAGCTGGAGCGGTCGCTGGCCCTGATGCTGGCGCCGCGCGACAAGGACGAGAACGCCTCGGCCATCCTGGAAGTGCGCGCCGGGACCGGCGGGGACGAGGCGGCGCTGTTCGCGGGCGACCTGTTCCGCATGTACCAGCGCTACGCCCAGTCGCGGGGCTGGCGGGTGGAGGTCGACAGCGTCTCGGAGGGCGAGGTCGGCGGCTACAAGGAGATCATCGCCTCGGTGACCGGGGAGGGGGTCTTCGGCCGCCTGAAGTTCGAGAGCGGCGTCCATCGCGTGCAGAGGGTGCCGGACACCGAGACGCAGGGGCGCATCCACACCAGCGCCGCCACCGTCGCCGTCCTGCCCGAGGCCGAGGACGTCGAGATCGAGATCAACGACGCCGACATCCGCATCGACACCTACCGCTCGTCGGGAGCGGGGGGGCAGCACGTCAACAAGACGGACTCGGCGGTGCGCATCACCCACCTGCCGACGGGCGTGGTGGTGACCTCGTCGGAGAAGTCGCAGCACCAGAACCGCGCCAGGGCGATGAAGAACCTGAAGGCCCGGCTCTACGACATGCAGCGCGCGGCCCTGGACAACGCCCGGGCCGACGCCCGCAAGAGCCAGGTCGGGTCCGGCGACAGGTCGGAGCGCATCCGCACCTACAACTTCCCGCAGGGCCGTGTGACCGACCACCGCATCAACCTGACCCTCTACAACCTGCCGAAGGTCATGGAGGGCGAGGCGCTGGACGACGTCATCGAGCCCCTGATCGCCGAGGACCAGGCGGCGCGGCTGGCTTCGCTGGAGGAGAGTTTCCACTAAGCCGGCGCTTCAGGAAGCCGCGCGTCCACTTCAGCGCCTCGCGGGGGGTCATGGGCAGGGGCTTGCCGACCGTGTCGGCCATCACCGCGCCGCGCTCGCCCATCGGGCGCTCGGGGCCGGTGGTGGTGTCGATGGCGGTCTGGTGCTCGATCTCGGCGTTCAGTTCGGCCCCGGTCAGCAGGACCATGACCGAGAACCACACCCACAGCATGAAGGCGATCACCGCCCCCAGCGGGCCGTAGGTGGCGTCGAGGTTGGCGACGTTGTTGACGTACCACGAGAAGGCCAGCGAGCCGCCCAGCCACAGGACGGCGGCGAACACCGCGCCCCAGGTCGTCCACCGCCACCTGGCCCTGGACCGGCTGGGCCCGTAGCGATAGGCGAGGGTGAAGCCTAGGACGGTGATGGCGAACACCGCCAGCCACCGCAGCGCCACCCACCAGCTATCGATGGAGGCGACCCCGAGCTGGCGCAGCGCGATGGGGGCCGCGACCAGCACCGCCGTGATGATGGCCAGGAAGATCACCGTCCCGAAGGTCGCCGCATAGGTCAGGGCCGTGCGGCGGAAGAAGGCGCGCTTCTCCTCCTCGTCGTAGGCGACGTTCAGCCCGTCCACCAGCGCCTTCACCCCGGCGTTGGCGCTCCAGACCGAGAACAGCAGCGACAGGGCGAAGGCCACGCTCAGCTTGCCCTGGTGCTGGCCCGCCAGGCGCAGCATCTGCTCGCCGACGATCTGGACCACGCTTTGCGGGAAGACGACGGCCATCTCCTGGAGCTGGCGCTGCACCGCCCCGACGTCGGCGAACAGGCCGTAGAGGGACACGAACGCCCCGATGGCGGGAAACAGGGCCAGCAACAGATGGAAGGTGATGCCGCCCGCCACCACCGGAATGCGGTCGCGCATGGTCTCCTGCGAAACCCGCCAAGCGACATCCCGCCAGCCGAGGAAGGGGATTTCATGGGGGTGCGACGCCGCCCGTCCGCGCCCCGGCTCGGCCGTCTCGAAGGACTGCGGCGACATGCAGCGGTCCTCGGACATGCCGGGCGTATTGGAGACGCGCGGCGGCCACAGGGCGGCGGCGGCCGCCAGCACCAGCCACGGCACGAGGTGGTAGGGGCGCGTGCGGTGATAGTTGCGCACGCCGTCCAGGGCCGCCCTCGGGTCGAGCCGCTTTAAATCCATGCTTCAGCTCCCGCAGCCGAAACACCCGGCCCCGCTGGGCGTTCCATGCAGTTCGAAAACAGCAGGCGAGGCCATTCATGCGGACGACCGGCGAAACCCTGGCGGACTGGTGGAACGGGCTGTTGGCGCTCGATCCGCAGGAACTGCTGGTCAATGCGGGGGCCTCCTTCCTGATCGTGGCGGCCGGGTTCCTGGTCCTGTGGGGCGCGGGGCTGGCGCTGCGGGCGGCGTGGCGCAGGCTGGACCACGAGTGGAACCAGCGCACCGGGCGGCCCAAGGCCGTGCGCTGGACCTGGATGACGCTCCAGGCGGCGGTGATCCTGACCGGGCTGGCGACCATCGCGGTGGTCTGGGGCCTCGATCCGCTGGGCTGGGTGAGGGCGGGCGTCGGGGCGCTGATCCTGCGGCTGGTGCTGGTGGTCGCCTTCGCCACGGCCGCCGTCGAGGTGGCGGGCTTCTTCATCGACCGGGGCCTGCGGACCCTGGAGCGCCGCACGAGCGACCCGCGCCGGGCGGCCCAGTTGCGCACCCTGGCCCCGCTGTTGCGCGGGGTGGTCCACATGGTCTTCGTGACCATGGCGCTGATGATCATCCTGTCGGAGCTGGGGGTGAAGATCGGGCCGCTGCTGGCGGGCGCCGGCGTCGTGGGCATCGCCGTCGGCTTCGGCGCCCAGACGCTGGTGAAGGACTTCCTGACCGGCCTGTTCCTGATCGTGGAGGACATCGTCTCGGTCGGCGACGTGGTGGGGGTCGGCGACGTCAGCGGGGCGGTGGAGCAGATGACCCTGCGCACCATCCGCCTGCGCAGCTTCGACGGCACCTTGCACATCATCCCCTATGGCGAGACGCAGGTGATCCACAACATGACCAAGGTCTTCGCCTACGCCGTCTCCGAGCCGCTGATCTCCTACGGCTCGGACGCCGACAAGGCGCTGGAGATCATGCGCCGCGTCGGGCTGGCGGTGCAGGCCGATCCGGCGCTCGCGCCCCTCATCCTGTCGGAGATCGAGGTCGTCGGCGTCGAGCGCCTGGCCGAGAGCGGCGTCGGCCTGAAGGCGCGGATCAAGACCCGCCCCGGCTCGCAATGGACGGTGGGCCGCGAGTACAATCGCCGCCTGAAGGCCGCCTTCGCCGCCGAGGGCATCGAGATCCCGACCCCGACCATGAACCTCGTCACGCCGGAAACACCCGCCCCGGCTCCGGCGAAGGAGGACTGACGCCTTGCGACGCAAGACCGCCGGGGGCATTGGGGGCCGATGACCCCCGCTGCCCGCACCCCCTGGCGCCTGGTGATCCTGCTGGGCGCGCTGACCGCCTTCGCGCCGATGTCCATCGACATGTACCTGTCGGCGTTCTCGGCCATGGGCGAAGGACTGCGCGCCGATCCCCAGCAGGTCCAGGCGACGCTGGCGGCCTTCCTGGCGGGGATGGCCATCGGCCAGTTCCTTTACGGCCCGGCCTCGGACCGCTTCGGGCGGCGCGGGCCGATCCTGGTGGGGGTGGTGGTCTATGTCGCCGCCTCCATCGTCTGCGCGCTCGCCCCGTCCATCGAGGTGCTGGTCGGGGCCCGCTTCGTTCAGGCGCTGGGCGGCTGCGCGGGGGCGGTGGTGGCCAGGGCCGTGGTCCGCGACCAGTTCGGCCACGCCGACACCGCCCGCATCCTGTCGCTGCTGATGCTGGTCATGGGCCTGGCGCCCATCGTCGCCCCGATGCTGGGCGGGCTGGTGCTGGCGGTCGCGGGATGGCGGGCGATCTTCTGGGTGCTGGCCCTCTTCGGCGCGGCGGTCGGCCTGTGGGTGATGCTGGGCCTGAGGGAGTCGCGCTCGGAGGAGACCGCCGCCCAGGCCCGCTCCGAAAGCCCCGTGCGCGCCTTCGCCGTGCTGCTGCGCGAGCGGCGGCTGCTGGGCTATGCGCTGGCGGGGGCGCTCAACGGGGCGGTGCTGTTCACCTACATCTCCTCGTCGCCGGACCTCGTGATGGGGACCTACGGCTTCTCGCCCTTCGCCTATACCTGGGTGTTCGGCGCCATCGCGGCGGGGGTGATCGGGGCCAGCCAGGCCAATCGCCTGCTGCTGCGCCGCCTGACGCCCGACCAGGTGCTGGGCCGCGTCAGCCTGGCCGCCGTCGCGGCCGCATTGCTGCTGATGGCGGCGGCGGTGACGGGGTTCGGCGGCTATCGGACCGTGCTGCCGCTGCTGTTCCTGGCGCTGGCCAGCTACGGCCTGATGGGCGGCAACACCATGGCCGGGGCGCTCAGCGTCGATCCGCGCCGGGCGGGCTCGATCTCGGCCCTCATGGGCGGGATGGCGTTCGGGGCCGGGGCGCTGGCCTCGTGGGCGGGCGGAGCGCTGCATGACGGCACCGCGCGGCCGATGGCCGGGGTGATGCTGCTGTGCCTGACCGGCTCATGCGCGATGCTCTACGGCCTGGCGTTCCCAAGGCGGTCGACCTGACGGGCGGCCCAGGCCAGCACGATCCATCCGGCCATGAACAGCAGCCCGCCCAGCGGCGTCACCATCCCCAGCCAGCGCGGCGCCCCGAAGGCCATCGCAAAGAGCGAGCCGGAGAACAGCAACGCGCCGCCCAGGAAGAAGGCCGGCGCGAACCGCGCCCGCTGCGCGCCCACCGCCATGAAGGCCGCGCAGCCGATGGTCGCCAGGGCGTGCATGAAGCCGTAGAGCGCCCCGGTCTTCAGCCACTCGGCCGCCTTGCCCTCGGCCCCGTGCGCGGCGAAGGCGCCGAAGGCCACCGAGAGCAGGCCGCTGAGCGCCGCCAGCGTCATCCACGTTCGCCGGTCCCAACGCATCGCTCGCCCCTTCTCGCCGTCGCATTCGCCCCTTAACGTGGGAATGGAGGCCCCGCCATGACCGATTTCCCCGACTGATGCCCACGGGCCTGCGCATCGGCCTGTTCTACGCCGCCGTGTTCGTCGGGACGGGCGCCAGCCTGCCATACATGCCGGTCTGGTTCCGCGAGCATGGGCTGTCGGGCGCCCAGATCGGGATCGTCCTGTCGCTGCCCATGCTGGCCAAGACGCTGACGGCCCCGGCGCTGGCGGTGTGGGCCGACGGCTTCGCCCTGCGCCGCACGCCCCTGATGCTGCTGCTGTTCGGCGCGGCGGCGGCCTATGCGGCCATCGGGCTGACCGACGGGTTCTGGCCGTGGCTGGTCTGCTGGCTGGTCGCCGCGAGCCTCTTCACCGCCGTCACGCCCCTGACCGACGTGCTGGCCCTGCGCCGCGCCCGGCGGGAGGGGTTCAACTACGGCTGGCCGAGGGGGCTGGGCTCGGCCGCCTTCATCGTCGCCAACATCGGGCTTGGGGCGGTGCTGGCGGCGGCGGGGGCGGACGTGGTGCTGGTCTGGGTGGTGCTGGCCGTCGCCTTCGCCGGGGCCTGCGCCCGCCTGCTGCTGCCGCCCGAGCCCTCGCACGAAGGCGGCGAGCGGCCCGGCCGGTCGGCGCGGTGGCGGGGGCTGCGCGGGCTGCTGCGAGACCCGGCCTTCATGCTGGCCGTGGGGTCGGTGGGCCTGATCCAGTCGGCCCACGCCTTCTACTACGCCTTCTCGGCCCTGGCCTGGCGGCGCGAGGGGATATCGGACCTCGTGGTCGGCCTGCTGTGGGCGTTCGGCGTGCTGGTCGAGATCGGCTTCATGTGGTTCGCCGAGCCCTGGCGGCGGCGCACGGGGCCCGAGCGGCTGCTGCTGATCGGCGGGGCGGCGGCGGTGGTCCGCTGGACGGCCTTCGCCTTCTCGCCGCCGCTGTGGCTGCTGTTCCCGCTCCAGGCGCTGCACGCCCTCAGCTTCGCGGCGACCTACATGGCGGGCCTGCAACTGATCGAGCGGCTGTCCCCGCCGCAGAGCGCCTCGTCCGCCCAGACGATCAGCTCCGCCCTGTCGGGCGGCCTGCTGATCGGGCTCGCGACCATCGCCTCCGGCGCGCTCTACGACGCGGCCGGGCCCAAGGGGTATCTGGCCATGGCCGCGATGGCGGCGCTGGGCATGGCTGGCGTGGTTCGTCTGCGGCGCTTGGAAACAAGCCGAGCCTTGGCGCGTTAACGGGCATCGCTATAGTCCGCGCCAAAGCGAGGAAACCCGATGCGCATCTCCACCACCGTTCTTCTGGCCGCCGCGACCGCCGCCCTGGCCGCTCCCGCGACGGCGCAACCTTATGGCTCCAACCCCTATGGCCAGCGCGCCCCGTCGGCCACCTTCTACGAGCAGCCCGACTTCCGGGGCCGGTCCGTGACCATCGACGGCGAGAGCCGCAACATGACGGTCAACGGCTTCAACGACCGCGCCCGCAGCGCCCGGTTCGACGGCCGCTGGAGGATCTGCGAGGACTCCGAATTCCGAGGCCGCTGCGAGACCGTCAGCGGCTCGGTCCGCGACCTGCGGACCTACCAGCTCGACGGGCGCGTCTCCTCGGCGCGGTCGGAGGACTACGGCCAGCCCGACTACGGCCGCCCCGGCTATCCGTCGCCTGCTCCCGGAGGCCCCGGAGGCGGCTGGGGCGACGAGCGCGGCGCCGAGGGCCGCAACGTGGTCTTCTACGCCACGCCGCGCATGAACGGCGTCGACATCTGGGGCTCGGGCAAGATGGCGGCCGACGCCTTCTGCCGCCGCATGGGCCACTCGACCTCGGTCTATTTCGACATCAGCCAGCGCGCCGCCCGGTCGCAGGACGTCGACGGCCGCTTCTACAACAACAGCACCGTGCTGCGGGACGTGCTCTGCCGCAGGTGAGCATGACGGAAAGTTCATGCGCCGGGCGGTTGCCGCCCGGCGCGGCTTGCCGGATAACGGCGTAATCGGAACTGGGGAGGTCCCGATGTCGATTATCGCCGATATCGTCGTCACGTCCGCTACGGCCGCCTTCGCCCACTTCGGCGTGACCATGGACGCGCCGGAACGCCACCCCGCCCCGGTCGAGCGCACCGTGACCCGCTCCCAGTCCGCCAGGCCCCAGCCGCAATCGCTGGCGAAGCCCGGCGGCGCCCCGGCCAAGGCCGCCCGGCCCCCCGCGCCAGCCGAAGCGCTCGCCTAGACCTGTGAAGCTTCTTTAACGAATCGCCGGGAACCCGCTTTCCGCGCGAGACTTTCGCCGCTAGTTTTCGTGTAGCGCGCGAAGGCGGGGATCGCGCGCGCCTCAAGTCAGGTCACCTCCGCGCAGGACCGCCGCCCCGCCATGAAGGCCAGCAAGCGACCGCCGCTCGATTTCACCGCCAACGAGGCGGGTCTCACCGCGCAGGCCCAGGCCGCCGAGCCGCCGCCCGTGGCCGAGCCGCAGGCCGAGGCCCCCCTGGCGGCGCCGCAGATGGCCGAACCCGCCGGCTCGCCGCCCGTGGCCGCCGCCGAGCCCATGACCCCCGTCCTCTTCGGCCGCCGCCCCGCGCCCGCCAAGGAGGCGCAGGGCTGGCCGATCTATGTCGCCGCCCTGGTGGTGTCGGTGCTGTGGGCCGCCGCGCCCCTGGCTTTCGCCGTCGGCTATCGCGAGGGCGTCTCGCCGTTGCAGTACGATCCCTTCGCGCTGGCCGTGTTCGGGCTGATGGCCGTGGGGCCCGTGGCGCTCGTGTGGATCGCCGCCTATGCCCTGCGCCAGGGCATGAAGCTGTCCGCCGAAATCCGCCACACCCGCGAGCTGGCCCACCGGATGCTGGAGCCCGCCGCCCTCGCCGCCGCCGAAGCGGGCGGGGCGGTCCTGGCCGTACAGCGCCAGATCGACACGGCCGCCGCCTCCGCCGCCGAGGCGCGCGAGGTGATGACCACCCTGCGCGCCGCCCTGGCCGAGGAGACCGAGCGCCTGGCCGAGGCTGCCGCCGCCTCCGCCCGCACAGCCGCCGACCTCACCAGGAGCCTGGGCGGGGAGCGGACCGAACTCGTCGCCCTGTCCGGCCAGCTCGACGCCCAGTCGGCCGCCATCGCCGACGCCATCACCCGCCAGGCCCGCATGGTGGCCGAGGCGTCGGACCTGGCCGAGACCCAGCTTCGCGAGGCCGAGGCCACCCTGGCCGCCCGCGCCGCCGACCTCGCCGCCGCGGCGGGAGAGGCGAGCGACGCCGCCCGCGTGGCCGGCGAGGACCTCGCCCGCCAGGTCGCCCGTCTGGAGACGGCCGGAACGGGAGTGGGCGAGCAGATGCGCGCCGTCGAGGATGCGCTGACCGAGCAGCGCGGCGCCCTCGTCACCATCGCCCACGCCCTGCGCTCGGACCAGGAGGACTTCGCCGCCCAGGCCGAGAGCCGCTCGGCCCAGCTTGGCGAGTTCGTGGCCCACGCCCGCATGTCCGCCGCCGAGGTGGGCGACGCGTCCGCCGCCGGGGCCGAGGCGCTGAGCCAGCTCATCACCGCCAGCGTCGAGCAGCTCCAGGGCCTGCTGGAGGCCGCCCGCCTCCAGCGCGAGAGCGTGGCCGCCGACGCCGCCGACACCATCGGCAGGGTGGTCGAGGCCGCCGCCGGGCAACGGGACGCGCTCGAAGCCGACCTGCGCGGCTCCATCGACCGGCTGGCCGAGGCCGCCGAGGAGGCCCGCCGCACCGCCGAGGGCCACGCCGAGGCCGCGCGCCTGCGGGTCGACCAGCTCACCGAGACCGCCTTCTCGGCCCACCAGAAGGCCGACCACATCTTCGAGGCCCGGCTGAACGACGCCCGCGACCTGATCGAGCGGTCGGCCCAGATGGTCGAGCAGGCCGGGGCCCGCACGGCCGAGAAGCTGGAGGAGGGCGTCACCGCCGCCCGCGCCACCCTGGCCGAGCTGGACCGCATGGTCAGCGAGGTCGCCGAGCGCGCCGAGCAGATGCCGGTCGAGGCCGAGCGCCGGGTCGGCGAGGTCAAGGCCGCCGCCCTGCAGAGCATGGACGACCTGCTGTCGGCCACCCGCCACGCCGCCGAGGAGACGCAGGCCATCGACGCCGCCTTCCAGGACCGGGTGCGGCGCAACTACGACATGCTGAGCGAGGCCGTCCGCCTGATGGGCGTGGTGTCGGGCGCGGCGCCGACCGTGGCCCAGGCGATGAGCGGCCCGGCCTTCCGCATGCCCCGCCTGGACGACCGGCCCAAGCCCGCCGAACCCGCCCCCTCGGCGGAAGAGGCGGGGCTGCGTCCGCGGCTTCGCCTGACGCCGACGGCGACCGACGAGGAGTTCCGCAGCGTCTTCGAGACGGCCGGGGGCAAGGCCGCGCCCGCCGCCGACACGCCCGAAGGCTGGACCTGGAAGGACCTGCTGGGCTCCCTGGACGATGGCGCCGACACGGAGGGCCTGAGCGAGCGGATGGTGCAGGAGATCACCGGCATGGGCATCGACCCCGCCGCCCTGCTGCCCAAGGCGAAGATCGACGAGATCGCCGCCGCCGTGCAGACCCGCGACGTCGCCGGGGCCCGCGAGGTGGTCAGGAAACTGGCTCCCGCCGCCATCCGCCGCCTGGTCCGCCGCCTGTTCTCCGACGCCGCCCTGCGCGGTCAGACGGAGCGCTACCTGCGCCGCTTCGGCGGGATGCTGGAGGAGGCGGCCGAGCGCGACCGCGAGGGCTTCCTCGTCGGCGCCCTGCTGTCGTCGGAGGGCGGACGCGCCTTCCTGCTGCTCGACGCGGCGGCCGGGGACCTGGCTTAACCAAACGCGGTCAAACGTTGCTTTGCCCTTGCGCCGTAATGGGTTCTAGTGTGGCGCGAACGGGCATGGGGCGCGGATGCAGCGGCTGAGCGAGATCGACCTGCCGGCGCTTGCTCCTGGCGTCCCGCCCCTGGCGGTGGACGCCGCCACGGCTCTGCTCTGCCTGGGCGTCATGGTCATCCTGCGCATCGTGCTGGACTCCGTCGCGCCGGGCGCCGCGCCCTTCGCGCTGCTCTATCCCTTCGCCCTGGTCGCCACCCTGCTGTCGAGCTGGCGGGCGGGGGCGCTGGCCTTCTTCGGCGGGCTGCTGGCGGCCTGGTACTACGTCATGCCCCCCGAAGGCTTCGTGATCGGCGGCTACCCGGACGTGATGCGGCTGGTGCTGATCACCCTGTCGGGCGCGATGATGCTGGCCGTGGCCCAGGTGTTCCGCGATTCCGCCAAGCGGGCGGCGGCCGAGCGCGCCGCCAAGCTGGAGGAGCGCGAACTGCTGCTGCGGGAGCTGAACCACCGGGTGACCAACAACTTCCAGATGGTCACCAGCCTGCTGCAGCTCCAGGCCAACCGCACCGCCGACCCCGGCGCCAAGGCGGCCCTGACCGGGGCGCTGAACCGGGTGATGAGCATCTCCCAGGCCCACCGGAACCTCTACCTGACCGGCGACGACATGGCGCGGGTGGACATGCAGGTCTACCTCGACGACCTGTGCCGCAACCTCGCCGAGGCGCTGTTCCTGGGCGAGATCGTGGCCCTGGAGTGCGAAGCCTGGCCCGTCTCCATGGAGCGCGACCGGGCCGTGGCCATCGGGCTGGTGGTCAACGAGCTTGTCACCAACGCCGCCAAGCACGCCTTCACCGATGGCGGCCCCGGCATGATCTCCGTGACCTTCACCCCCGCCGAACAGGGCTGGCGCCTGATGGTGGCCGACAATGGCAAGGGCCTGCCCAAGGATTTCGCCAAATCCCGCAGCGGGCTGGGGCGGGGCCTTGTCGAAGCCTTCGCCCGGCAGGCGGGCGGCGAGCTTTCGACGTGGGACAGTACAGGCGCCTGTTTTGTCCTCGAACTGAAGCCGTAGAGGCTTCACCTCGCGGCGGCGGCGCCTTAGTGGGGGGGCCAACAAACGTTTGAGGAGACCCCCCTTGGCCTTGGACCTGGAAACCCGCGACCAACTCGTCGACACCGTCCGCCGCTTCGTCACCGAGCGCCTGCGCCCCATCGAGGCCGAGGTCGCCGAGGCCAACGCGGTGCCCGAGCCCGTCATACGCGAGATGCGGGAGCTGGGGCTTTTCGGCCTGTCCATCCCCGAGGCGTACGGCGGCCTCGACCTTTCGATGGAGGACGAGTGCCTGGTCATCTTCGAGATGGGCAAGACCAGCCCGGCCTTCCGCTCGGAATTCGGCACCAACGTTGGCATTGGCAGCCAGGGGCTGGTGATGTTCGGCACGGACGAGCAGAAGGCCAGGTACCTGCCGGGCGTCGCGTCCGGTGAAATCGTTACCTCTTTCGCCCTGACCGAGCCCGAAGCGGGGTCCGACAGCGCCGCCGTGCAGACGCGGGCGCGGCTGGAGGGCGACCACTACGTCCTCGACGGCTCCAAGCGCTACATCACCAACGCGGGCAAGGCGGGCCTGTTCACCGTGATGGCCAGGACCAACCCGGCGATAAAGGGCGCGGGCGGCGTTTCGGCCTTCCTCGTCGCGGCGGGAACGCCCGGCCTGTCGGTCGGCAAGCCCGAGAAGAAGATGGGCCAGCACGGCGCCCAGATCCACGACGTCACCTTCGACGGCGTGAAGGTCCCGGTCGAGAATCGCCTGGGCGAGGAGGGAGCGGGCTTCAAGGTCGCCATGAAGGTGCTCGACAAGGGGCGCCTGCACATCGCCGCCCTGTGCATCGGCGTGGCCGAACGCCTCATCGCCGACAGCGTCGGCTATGCCGCCGAGCGCAAGCAGTTCGGCCAGCCGATCGCCAACTTCCAGTTGGTGCAGGCGATGATCGCCGACTCCAAGACCGAGGCCCTGGCCGCCCGCGCGCTGGTGCTGGACTCGGCCCGCAAGCGCGACGCCGGCGGCGACATCGTCCTGGAGGCGGCGGCGGCCAAGCTGTTCGCATCCGAGATGGTGGGCCGGGTGGCCGACCGCGCCGTGCAGATCTTCGGCGGGGCCGGATACGTCGCCGACCACGGCATCGAGCGGCTCTACCGGGACGTGCGAATCTTTCGCATCTACGAAGGCACCAGCCAGGTCCAGCAGCTTGTCATCGCCCGCGAAACCATGAAGCGCGGCGGCTAAAAAGGTTGCCCGGAACCCTCCGCCCGTCTAGGCAGAGGGCTGCTGCGCAGGGGGCGCCACGGGCCGCGAAAAGACGGTTCCGGCGTCTTGAAGTAAAAAGGAGACGCCGGTGATGGGCGGCGAGACCCCGATTCCGGGCCTGGACCAGGCTCCGACCAAACATGCTGGCCTCATTGAGTGGGTCCGCGAGATCGCCGCGCTGACCAAGCCCGACGCGGTCCACTGGTGCGACGGTTCCGACGCGGAGTGGGAGCTGCTGACCCAGCGCCTGGTCGAGGCCGGAACGCTCAAACGGCTGAACCCCGCCAAGCGCCCCAACTCCTTCTACGCCGCCTCCGACCCCAAGGACGTGGCCCGCGTCGAAAGCCGCACCTACATCTGCTCCAGGGACCAGGCCGACGCCGGTCCGACCAACAACTGGCTCGATCCCGACGAGATGCGGGCCAAGCTCACCCCCCTCTTCGACGGCGCCATGCGCGGGCGGACCATGTACGTGGTCCCCTTCTGCATGGGTCCGCTCGGCTCCAAGATCAGCGCCCTGGGCGTCGAGATCACCGACAGCGCCTATGTCGCCATCTCGATGCGGGTGATGACCCGCATGGGCAAGGGCGCCCTCGACATGCTGGGCGAGGACGGCTTCTTCGTTCCCGCCGTCCACACCCTCGGCGCCCCGCTGGCGGCCGGTCAGGCCGACGTGCCGTGGCCCTGCAACGAAGAGAAGTACATCGTCCACTATCCCGAGAGCCGGGAGATCTGGTCCTACGGCTCCGGCTACGGCGGCAACGCCCTGCTGGGCAAGAAGTGCTACGCCCTGCGCATCGCCTCGGTGATGGCCCGCGACGAGGGGTGGCTGGCCGAGCACATGCTGATCCTGAAGCTGACCTCGCCTCAGGGCGCGGTCCGCTACGTCGCCGCCGCCTTCCCGTCGGCCTGCGGCAAGACCAACCTCGCCATGCTCCAGCCCACCATCCAGGGCTGGAAGGCCGAGACCATCGGCGACGACATCTGCTGGATGCGCTTCGGCGACGATGGCCGCCTCTACGCCATCAACCCGGAAGCCGGGTTCTTCGGCGTGGCCCCCGGCACGGGCGAGAAGACCAACCGCAACGCCATCGCCGCCCTGCACGCCAACTGCGTGTTCACCAACGTCGCGCTGACCGATGACGGCGACGTGTGGTGGGAAGGGCTGACCGAAGAGGCGCCCGCGCACCTGATCGACTGGAAGGGCCGCGACTGGACCCCGGAATCGCCGGAACCCGCCGCCCACCCGAACGCCCGCTTCACCTCGCCCGCCGGCCAGTGCCCGGTCATCGCGCCGGAGTGGGACGACCCCAAGGGCGTGCCGATCTCGGCCATCCTGTTCGGCGGCCGCCGCGCCAGCGCGGTGCCGCTGGTGACGGAAGCCTTCGACTGGAAGCACGGCGTGTTCCTGGCCGCCAACGTGGCGTCGGAAGGCACCGCCGCCGCCGAGAACAAGGTCGGCGAACTGCGCCGCGACCCGTTCGCCATGCTGCCGTTCTGCGGCTACAACATGGGCGACTACTTCGGCCACTGGCTGAACATCGGCGAGGGCGTCGACCAGGCCAAGCTGCCGCGCATCTACTTCGTCAACTGGTTCCGCAAGGACGAGAACGGCAAGTTCGTGTGGCCGGGCTTCGGCGACAACAGCCGTGTCCTGAAGTGGATCGTCGAGCGGCTGGAAGGCCGCGCCGACGCCCGTCCGACCCCGATCGGCAACCTGCCGACCCCGGCCTCGCTCGACACCTCCGGCCTGTCGCTGACGGACAAGCAGCTAGACCTGCTGCTGTCGGTCGACGCCGAGGTCTGGAAGGAAGAGGCCGCGCTGATTCCCGCCTTCTACGAGCGGTTCGGCGAGCGGCTGCCGGCCGACCTCTGGGCGCAGTACGACGCCCTGCTGGAGCGCCTGGGCGAATCGAGCCGCGCGGCCCGTCCGGCGGCGGCGGCCGAAGCCAAGGTCGCCACCCCAGCCTGAGGCAAATACATCACGGAAATCAATGCAAGGCGGCGGGGCGACCCGCCGCCTTTTTCTTATCCACAAACACGGGCGCCGGAACTCTTGACATTGATGTCAATGTCAGTTGTTCTCCCCATCGACCGCGGGACAACGCCGTACCCGCGGTAACGTGCAGGAGCGCTTCGACGTCGTCGGCTCGCTCCGGTCGCGCCCGGAGGCGCAGGGACGGAACCGACCACGGGGGGTGGTCATCCATCCTGATCGCCGGGTCTGGCCGTCGCCGTCGGGCGCTCCTGCCGGTTCCTCATCGCTTGCGATGGGGAAGGGGGGTTGGTCGCGGGAATTCTCGTGACTGCCCGCTGCAGAGGTTGGGGGACCCGAGCAGCAGACGGCAGTTTCCGCCTCTTCCGGGGGGATCGGGCGGAACATTCCTGCGGTTCGAACCCTCTCTCGAACCCGATCTTCTCGAGGCGGCGGGGCGACCCGCCGCCTCTACTTTTTCAGGCCCTCGCGCACCGCCCGAGTCAGCAGCGCCAGGTCCTCGTCGGTCACGGTGAATGCAGGGGTCAGGTAGACCACCTTGCCCATCGGCCTGATCCAGGCGCCCAGCTCGGCGAAGCGTCCCGCCAGCCGTCCGCCCTCGACCTCGGCGTCGAACTCCACCACCCCGATGGCTCCCAGCACCCGCACGTCCACGACGCCGGGCAGGCTGCGGCAGGGCTCCAGCCCCTCCGCCAACCCGGAGGAGACGCGGGCGACGTTGGACGCCCAGGTCCCGTCCTCGAAGAGGTCCAGCGAGGCGTTGGCCGCCGCGCAGGCCAGAGGATTGGCCATGTAGGTCGGCCCGTGCATCAGCGCTGCGCCCGGATCGTCGGACCAGAAGGCGTCGAACACCTTGGCCGAGGCGACCGCCGCCGACAGCGGCAGGGTCCCGCCGGTCAGGGCCTTCGACAGGGTGACGATGTCCGGCTCGATCCCGGCCTGCTGCATGGCGAACAGGGTCCCGGTGCGCCCGAAGCCGGTGAAGATCTCGTCGAAGATCAGCAGCACCCCATGCCGGTCGGCCAGCCGCCGCAGGGTGCGCAGCACCTCCGGCGAGTGGAACAGCATCCCGCCCGCGCCCTGCGCCAGCGGCTCGACCAGGATGGCGGCGACGGCCTCGTTGGCCAGCTTGTCGGAGAGGGCGGCGGTCGTCGCCTCGTCAACCGGCAGGTCGGCCAGCACCTGGGACGGCATGACCCCCGCGAACAGGGAATGCATCCCTTCCTCGGGGTCGCACACCGTCATGGTCGCCAGGGTGTCGCCGTGGTAGCCGCCCCGGAACGACAGGAAGCGTGTGCGGCCCGAAACGCCTTGGTTGATCCAGTACTGCAGCGCCATCTTCATGGCGATCTCGACCGCCACGGACCCGGATTCGGCGAAGAACGCGTGGTTCAACTCCCCCGGCAGCAGGCTGGCGAGACGGGCCGCCAGCCGGTAAGCCGGTTCGTGCGCGAGGCCGCCGAACATGACGTGCGGCGCCCGCTCGAGCTGGCGGCGCACCGCCTCGGCGATATGGGGATGATTGTAGCCATGGCAGGCGGTCCACCAGGAGGCTATGCCGTCGACCAGTTCGCGGCCGTCCTCCAAGACGATGCGCGCGCCGTACGTGCGGGCGACGGGCAGGGGCGCGGGGGCGGTCTTCATCTGGCAGTAGGGGCGCCACACGTGCGGGGCGCCCGCCGCCATCCAATCGGGGGTCTGGGTCATGAGGGGCTTATAGCGCATGGATAGCCTCGACGCCTTCGCGGCCGCCAAGACGGCCGAGCTGGACGCCGCCAGCCTGATGCGGCGGCTCAAGCCCACCCACCGCACCGACGGCGTGCGGCTGGAGCGGGGCGGGCGGAGTTATGTCTCCTTCTCCTGCAACGACTACCTGGGCCTGTCGCACCATCCGGCCGTGAAGGCGGCGGCGCGGGCGGCGGTGGAGACCTATGGCGCGGGGGCGGCGGGCTCGCGGCTGATCACGGGCGACCATCCCCTGCTGTCGCGGCTGGAGGACAGGATCGCGGCGTTCAAGGGGACGGAGGCGGCCTGCGTCTTCGGCTCCGGCTACCTCGCCAACACCGGGGTGATCCCGACCTTCGTGGGGCCGGGCGGGCTGGTGCTGGTGGACGAGCTGGCCCACGCCTGCATCTGGGCCGGGGCGCAGCTTTCGGGGGGCAAGGTGCTGGCCTTCCGCCACAACGACGTGGACCACCTGGCGGAGTTGCTGGCGCAGCACCGCCCGGCCGCCGACCGCGCCATCGTGGCCACCGACGGGGTGTTCTCGATGGACGGCGACGTGGCCCCGCTGGACGCCCTGTCCGGCCTATGCGCCCGGCACAACGCCTGGCTGCTCAGCGACGACGCCCATGGGGTGGGCGTGGTCGGCGGCGGGCGCGGCTCGGCGGCGCTGTTCCCCGCCGCGCGCATCCCGCTCCAGATCGGCACCCTGTCGAAGGCGCTGGGCAGTTACGGCGGCTATCTGGCGGCGTCGCAGGCGGTGATCGACCTGGTGAAGACCCGCACCCGCACCATCGTCTATTCCACCGGCCTGCCGCCCGCGAGCGCGGCGGCGGCGCTGGCGGCGCTGGATATCGTCGAGGCCGACGCCGAGCTGGTCGCCCGGCCGCTGGCCAAGGCCCGCCGCTTCACCCGCGCCCTGAACCTGCCGGAAGCCACCAGCGCGGTCGTTCCCGTCCTGTTGGGCGAGGCGGACGCGGCCCTGGCGGCGCAGGGCGCGCTGGAGGCCGAGGGCTTCCTCGTCACCGCCATCCGCCCGCCGACGGTGCCTGCCGGGACCGCCCGGCTGCGCATCGCCTTCAGCGCCCTGCACGAGGACGCCGACATCGACCGGCTGGCGGCCCTGGTCGCGCCGCTGGTGGGCCGCTGATGGGCGCTGTCTTCGTCACCGGCATCGGGACCGAGGTCGGCAAGACCTACGTCACCGCCGCCCTCATCCGGGCGCTGCGGGGGCGTGGCGTGGCCGTGGACGCCTTCAAGCCGGTGCTGAGCGGCTTCGACCCCGCGACGGCGGCGGCGAGCGACGCCGGGCTGCTGCTGGAGGCCCTGGGCTGCCCGCTGGACGGGCTGGAGGCCATGTCCCCCTTCCGCTACGCCGCGCCCCTGTCCCCGCCGCTGGCGGCCGCCAGGGAGGGGCGGGCGGTAGACTTCCACGCGGTCGTGGACGCCTGCCGGGCGCGGATTGGCGAGGGGCTGTTGTTGATCGAGGGCGCGGGCGGGGTGATGTCGCCGCTGACCGACCGCCACACCATGCTCGACCTGATCCGGGCGCTGGACGTTCCGGTGCTGCTGGTGGCGGGGACCTATCTCGGCGCCATCAGCCATGCGCTGACCGCGACAGAGGTGCTGTGCGGCAGGCGGGTCCTCGTCGCCGTCAGCGAGAGCGCCGAGCCGGGCGCGAGCCTGGACGAGACGTGCGAGGCGCTGCGGACGCTGGGCGGGGTGGAGGTGGTCGCCGTGCCGCGCGGCGGCGACGCCGAGGCGCTGGCCGACGCCCTATAGCTTCCGCCGCCGCATCCACGCCGTGACGGCCCAGGCGTGGCTGTCGTGGCGCAGCAGGGCCACCGCCTCGCGCGGGTCCATCCACACCAGCGTGTGGTCGTCCTCGATCTTCAGCTCCGGCGCCTCGCCCTCGACGAGCGCCTCATAGACCCCGCCGCGGTTGTTCACCGGCTGCCCGCCGGACTTGGTGAAATACTGCGCCGCGCGGACGATCAGGTCTCCGCAGCGGACGCGCAGGCCGGTCTCCTCGCCGAATTCGCGGATCATGGCGGCGGGTTCGTCCTCGCCCGGGTCGAGGGCGCCGCCGGGCAGGTCCCACCAGCCGCCGTCGATGCGCACTAGGGCGATCTGGTTGCCGCGCTCGGCGATGCCGAAGGCGGCGGGGCGATCCTCGGCGCCGTCGAGGGGCGTTCCGAATTGCAGCATCAGTCCATGCCTCGCAGGCTGTCGTAGGGATCGACCTTGCCCGCCTCGATGTCTCCGACCCACAGGATCGGCCAGCCGACCGAGCCCCTGGCGGCGGCCCTCCAGGCGGCGAGGGTCATGTCGCGCAGTTCCGAGGCCCCTGCCGCCAGCCGTTCAGCCGCGAAGGCGACTCCGCGCGGGTCGGGCCCGGCGAAGGCGCCCGTCTTCTCCAGCGCATAGAAGGGCCGGGTGGTTGCGAAGGTCGCCTGGAGAAAGCGGCTCGTGCGCACGTCGATGGGGCAGGCGCAGTCGGCGGGCGCGGCCATCCTCGCCCGCACCGCGTCCGGCCCGACGTGGGCGGCGACGAAGGCGCCCTCGAAGGCGAGGTGGATTTTCGAGGTGGTGTAGCCGTCCGGGTTCTCGCCGGTCCAGCCGTTGTGGTGGATGGAGATGTGCAGCGGCTGGGCGCCGTCGCCGACATAGTGGCCGAGCGTCCCGAGGTCGCGCAGGATCAGCGCCTCGCGCCGCGCCCGGTCGGCGGCGAGCCAGGCGCGCCGGGCGGGATCGGCCTCGCGCCCCTCGGCGGCGGTCAGGGCGCGCCAGTAGGCGAAGTCCTTGGCGAGCTGCTGCCAGCCGTCGATCACGGCGTAGTAGAGGTAGCCCGCCTTCCAGGAATCGGTCCCCGCCGCGCGCAGGGCCGTCTCGTACTCCCCGCGGGTGGCGGGCAGGGCGCCGAGCGGCGGGCCGCCCAGCACCAGCCCGGCGTCGTCCACGTCGAGGAAGTGGGCGGGGTCGCGGTCCTGGTCGTGGGTGCGTCCGGCGTTGCGCCAGCGGTCGGGCTCGCGCGACAGCTCGCCGACCTCCGTCGCCGCTGCGCGCAGGAAGGCGGGTAGTTCCTCCGGCAGGGCCTGGGCGGCCAGTTCGCCGACCATGCGGTGGCCGCTGGCGCCCCAGGCGCTCGCCGTGGCTGGCAGGGCGGCCAGCAGCAGCGCCAGGACGAGTCTCACAGGCCGAGCGCGCCTTCCGCGCGCGCCACCCACGCCTGGACGGCAGGGTAGCCGGAAAGGTCGAAGCCGCCCTCGTGCGCGACCCGCGTGTAGGCGACCAGCGCGATGTCGGCCAGCGTCAGCGCCTCGCCCACGAGGAAGGGAGAGGCGGCCAGCGCGGTCTCCATCCGCGCCAGCGCCGACCCGCCGCGTTCGAACAGCCTGGGTTCCAGCGCCTCGCGCGGCTTGCCCTGGAACAGCATCTGGAAGCGGGCGACGGCGATGTAGGGCTCGTGGCTGTACTGCTCCCAGAACAGCCACTCCAGCATCCGGGCGCGGTCGTAGGAATCGGCGGGAATCAGGGCCGAATCCTCGGCCAGGTGCAGGATAATGGCGTTGGACTGGGCCAGCGTCCGACTGTCCTCCAGCACCACCGTCGGGACCTGCCCGGCGGGGTTCAGGGCCAGGAATTCGCTGGTGCGGGTAGCCCCCGCCATCACGTCGATATCCCGCCATTCGTAAGGGATTGCGAGCGCCTCGGCGGTCCACTTCACCTTCAGGCAGTTGCCGGAACGGGTGTCGCCGTAGATGCGCATCGAGGGCCTCGGGGTTGCTTTCGATGGCAGAGTTAGCCTATGCAGCACCCACGCGACAGCCACATGACGGAGCCAAACCTCATGCGACGCCTCGCCGGGGCCCTGGGCGCCCTAGCCCTGCTCAGCCTCGCTTTTCCCGCAAAAGCCGAGTCCGCCGCCGACCCCATCGGGGATCTCGTGACCAAGGCCCTGAGCCTTGCGACCCTGCCCGGCATCCCGGACTGGCGGTTGAAGGCGACCCTGTACCATGCCGGCGCCGCGGGCGTGGGCGGGCTGGATTCGCTGGGCTGCAAGCCGATCGCCATGCGCACGGTGGCCATCGACAAGTCGCTGATCCCGCGCCGGACCATCCTGTTCATCAGGGAGACGGTGGGCCTGCCGATGCCGGACGGCTCAAGCCACGACGGGTATTGGTACGCCTCCGACGTCGGCGGGGCGGTGAAGGGCGAGCGCATCGACCTCTACACCGGCCACGGCAAGGGCTCGATGAAGCCGCTGATGCCCATCAACATGCAGAAGCTGTCGGTGAGCAAGGTGGGGCAGTTCAAGGGCTGCCCGCCGCAGTAGGGCCGTGCGTGGTTCGGCACGGCGCTTCGCACCTGCTCACCATGACCAAGTCATCCTGAGCAGCGCCGAAGGCGTGTCGAAGGACGCAACGCCTCAGATATCCCCGCCCACGTTCGGCGGCAGGCCGGGCGCGCGGGCGACGTGGATGCCGCACTCGGTCTTGTCCTGGCCCTGCCAGCGGCCGGCGCGGACGTCCTGGCCCTCTTCCACCGGCTTGGTGCACGGCCAGCAGCCGATCGACGGGAAGCCCTGCGCCACCAGCGGGTGGGCCGGCAGGTCGTGCTCGGCGACATAGGCGTCCAGCCTGGCCTTGTCCCAGTTGGCCAGCGGGTTGAACTTCACGTGCGCAGACGCCTCCTCGACCACGGCCAGCCGCAGCCGGTCGCCGCCGTGGAAGCGCTTGCGGCCCGTCAGCCAGGCGTCGAAGCCCTCCAGCGCGAGGTCGAGGGGGATGACCTTGCGGATCTCGCAGCAGGCGTCGGTGTCGCGCTTCCACAGGTCCGAATTCGGGTCGGCGGTCGCCAGGTCCTGATAGCGCGGACGCAGGTCGCGCACGTCCGTCAGGCCGAGTTGGGCGACCAGTTGCTTGCGGTAGTCCAGCGTCTGGCCGAACAGCATCCCCGTGTCGAGGAACAGCACGGGGATCGACGGGTCCACCTGCGAGACCATGTGCAGCAGCACGGCAGATTCCGCCCCGAAGGACGACACCAGCGCCAGCTTGCCGCCGAACTCGGCGCGGGCGCGGCGGATGATCTCGATGGGCTCGGCGTCGCGCAGGTCGGCGTCGAGGATGGCCGCCAGGGACGGCGGCCGCCGTTCGATCTGGTCGTAGGCCATTACCCCCTCCCTTCCTCATAGGCCGGAATGCGGTCGTCGGCGGCGCGCTGATAGACGTGGCGGTATCGCGAGGACGCCCTGTCCCACTCCTCCGGCGTGGAGCCGTCCGCGGGGACGAAGGCGTCGAAGCCGCAGCGGACCATCATCGCCGACTGCTCGCGCAGAACGTCGCCCACCGCGCGAAGCTCGCCCGTATAGGCGAGGCGCTCGCGCAGCACCCGCGCGGAGCTGTAGGCCCGCCCGTCGCGGAACTTCGGGAACACCAGCGACACCACCGCCAGGCGCGGCAGGTCATAGGCCAGGTCCTCGACGGCCTCGTCCGGCTGGATGCGCACGCCGACCGCGCGGTTGCCGGTCAGCAGGCCGTCGCCTTCCGCCTGGAAGCGGGCGAGAGACAGGATCACCGGGCCGTCGGGGATGGCGTCCTCGTCGGCGACATCGATGAAGACGTCGTCGGCCCAGGCCAAGCCCTGGCCCGTCCGCTTAATGAGCTTCGGCATAGACAGCCTCCTTGAACGAGGCCAGGCCGACGCGGCGTACGGTGTCGAGGAAGCGCTCCTCGCCCTGGCGTTCCCGCAGGTAGAATTCCACCAGATGCTCGACGGCGTCGGCCACCTTGCCCGCAGGCAGGGCGGGGCCGAGAATCTGGGCCAGGCTGGCGTCCTCGTCGCCCGATCCGCCCAGCGAGAGCTGGTAGAACTCCTCGCCCTTCTTATCGACGCCCAGGATGCCGATGTTGCCGACATGGTGGTGGCCGCAGGCGTTGATGCAGCCGCTGATCTTGATCTTCAGCTCGCCGATCTCTTCGGCGCGGGCCTCGTCGGCGAAGCGGGTGGCGATGTCCTGGGCGATGGGGATGGCGCGGGCGTTGGCCAGCGCACAGTAGTCCAACCCCGGACAGGCGATGATGTCGCTGATCAGGCCCATGTTCGGCGCCGCCAGCCCGGCCTTGGCCAGGGCCTCATGGACGGCGGGCAGGTCGTCCAGCTTCACGTGCGGCAGGATCAGGTTCTGTTCGTAGTTCACCCGCACCTCGTCGAGCGAGTACCGCTCGGCCAGGTCGGCGACCAGTTCCATCTGCTCGGACGTCATGTCGCCCGGCGTCTCGCCGGGGGTCTTCAGCGACACGTCGACGATGGCGTAGCCCGGCGCCTTGTGGGCGTGAACGTTGCGCCGCACGAAACGGGCGAAGGCCGGATCGGCGGCGCGCGCCGCCTCGAAGGTCTCGGAGCGGGCCGCCAGGGCTTCGAACGGGCGGGTGAACTCGCCGCGGATGCGGGCCAGCTCCTCGTCCGGCAGATCGACCTTGTCGTGATCCATCAGCGCCCATTCGGCCTCGACCTGACGGGCGAACTCCTCGGCGCCCAGCGAGGCGACCAGGATCTTGATCCGGGCCTTCCAGGCGTTGTCGCGGCGGCCATGGCGGTTATAGACCCGCAGGATGGCCTCCAGGTACGACAGCAGATGCCGCGTGGGGATGAACTCGCGGATCGTCGGGCCGAGGTAGGGGGTGCGGCCCAGCCCGCCGCCGACCATCACCTCGAAGCCCAGCTCGCCGTCACGGCCCCGGCGCATGGCCAGGCCGATATCGTAGATGCGGGCCGCCGACCGGTCCTTGGCGGCCGCCGTCACCGCGATCTTGAACTTGCGCGGCAGGAAGCTGAACTCGGGGTGGAAAGTCGACCACTGGCGCATGGCCTCGGCCCAGACGCGCGGGTCGTCCAGCTCGTCGGCGGTGGCGCCGGCATGGGGGTCGGCGGTGATGTTGCGGATGCAGTTGCCCGACGTCTGGATGGAATGCATCCCGACCTCGGCCAGCGCGTCCAGGATATCCGGCGCGTCCCGCAGCTTGATCCAATGGAGCTGCAGGTTGGTGCGGGTGGTGAAGTGGCCGTACCCCTTGTCATAGGTGCTCGCGATCCACGCCAGCCGGCGCAGCTTGCGGCTGTCCAGCGTGCCGTAGGGGATGGCGATCCGCAGCATGTAGGCGTGGAGTTGCAGATAGAGCCCGTTCATCAGCCGGATCGGCTTGAACTGGTCCTCGGTGATCTCGCCGGCCAGACGGCGCGCCACCTGATGGCGGAACTCGTTGGCGCGGTCGGCGACCATGTCGCGGTCGATGGCGTCGTAACGGTACATGCGCCTTACTTCCTGCGGATAAGGGCCACGCGGCCGGTCGAGCGGGCGGCGCCCGTCGCCGCCAGCAGGGCCTCGATGGCGGGTCCGCCCTCGGCCTGCTTGCCGTGGGTGGGAACGTTGGTGGGGCCGAGCGCGCGCAGGCGCTCGCGGTAGCTGACGGGAGCCAGGCCGCCGGTCGGGACCTCCGTCACGTCGATGAAATAAGCCTCGACAACGGTCGTGACCTGCGACTGGGCGGCGGCCAGGGCGTCGTCGCCGGGGTTGTCGTCGGTGAACAGCTCGGCGTCGGCGAAGCGCTCGACCCACTGGCCGGACTTCCAGAATACGACCTCGCCGTCGATCAGGCGATTGGCTGTGATGGCTTTCATCGGGTCACGCGGGCCAGGATGGTGGCCTCCTCGGCAATCGAACTCACATCGGCCAGCGCCATCGCCTCGCCCACGATCAGCAGGGCGGGGCCGGACAGGCCCTCGGCGGCGGCGGCCAGGCCGGACAGGGTGGTGGCGATCTTGCGCTCGTCGGCGCGGCTGGCGTTGACGACGATCAGGGCGGGGGTCGAACCCTCGCGGCCCGCGCCGACCAGCCGCCCGGCGATCAGGGCGGCGGTGGTCAGGCCCATGTAGATGACGACCGTCTGGTTGGCCCGCGCCAGGGCGGCCCAGTCCAGGTCCGGCTCGCCGTGGGCGGCGTGGCCGGTGACGAAGGTCACGGCCTGGGCCGATCCGCGGTGGGTGAGGGGCACGGCCGCGCCCAGCGCCGCCGTCACGCCCGGCACGACGTGGCAGGCCACGCCCGCCGCGCGGCAGGCTTCCAGCTCCTCGCCGCCGCGTCCGAAGACGAACGGGTCGCCGCCCTTCAGCCGCACGACGGTCAGCCCCTCCAGCGCGAAGGCGACCAGCAGGCGGTTGATCTCCTCCTGCGGCAGGGTGTGGCGCGACTTGCGCTTGGCGACGTTGATCAGGCGAGCCGCCTTGGGGGCCATCTCCAGGATCTCGTCGGAGACCAGCCCGTCGTGGACCACCACGTCGGCGCGGCCGAGCGCCTTCAGCGCCTTGATGGTCAGAAGCTCGGGATCGCCGGGTCCGGCGCCCACCAGCCACACCGCGCCGGGCGCGCGCCGCTCCCCCCCGCCGAGGACGACGAGGCGGTCCGATCGGGGTCGGGAGGTGGGCCGGGACATGCGGCTTTAGCTTCTCTATAGACCATGAACGAGTCGTGGCGAGACAAGCCGTTCGGCCCGTCCCGCCACCATTGCCCTCTGGCGAAAAGGGCCGATACGCCATCGGGTGCTTGCAAACTGGTTACGCGAAGGCCACTTCGCAACCAAGGACTTCTGCCGGGGGTGTCAGGATTTCTATGGAAAGGTCATCGGAGACGAAACGCCGTCTGCCGCCCTTGAACGCCCTGCGCGCCTTCGAGGCCGCGGCGCGGCACCTGAACTTCAGCCGCGCGGCCGACGAGCTGTCGGTCACGCCGGGCGCCGTTTCGCAGCAGATCCAGAACCTCGAGGACTATGTCGGCGCGGCCCTGTTCAAGCGCACGCCCAAGGGCCTGCTGCTGACCGACGCCGCCCAGACGGCGCTGCCGGCCCTGCGCGAAGCCTTCGACCGGCTGGCCGAGGCCGCCTCGCTGCTGACCGCCGCTGTCGACGGTCGCCGCCTGACCCTGACCGCCGCCCCTTCGTTCGCCGCCAAGTGGCTCGTGCCGCGGCTGGGCAAGTTCGAGGAGGCCCATCCGCAGGTGGACGTCTGGCTGTCGGCGGGCATGGACATGGTCGACTTCGCCACCGGCGAGGTGGACGTCGCCATCCGCTACGGCTCCGGCCGCTATCCGGGACTGGAGGTCACGCGCCTGCTGTCGGAAACCGTGATCCCGGTGGTGAGCCCGGACCTGCTGGCCGCCAACCCGCTGAACGATCCGGCCGACCTCGTGAGCCACATCCTGCTGCACGACGGCTCGCCCGACGCGGACGACAGCTGCCCCGACTGGGCCATGTGGCTGGCGGCGCGTGGCATCAAGACGGTCGACGGGGCGCGGGGGCCGCGCTTCAACCAGTCGAGCATGGTCATCGAGGCGGCGGTGAACGGGCGGGGCGTGGCCCTGGCCAAGCAGACCCTGGCCCAGGCCGACCTCGACGCCGGACGCCTGGTCACGCCGTTTGAGATCGCCACGGCGGTCGACTTCGCCTATTACGTCGTCCACCCCAAGACCAAGGGCCGCCTGCCACAGGTGAAGGCCTTCGTCTCGTGGATCACGGCCGAGGCCGCGGCTCACGAGACGGCGCTTCGCACCCTGGACAACGGCGCCGGCATCTAGAGCAAGCATGGCCAAGGACATGAACGACCGCCGCATCCGGCCCGCCGACTGCACGAGCATGGCGGAAGTCCGTCTGGGCGTGGACGCTCTCGACCGGATGCTGGTCGAACTGCTGGCCGAGCGGCAGGGCTACATGGACGCCGCAGCCCGCATCAAGGCGGACCGGGGCGTGGTGCGCGACAACGCCCGCGTCGAGGACGTGGTCGCCAAGGTCAAGGCCGTCGCGCGGGAAGCGGGCCTGTCCGAAGCCATCGCAGAGCCGGTGTGGCGCACCCTGATCGACCGCTGCATCGCCTATGAATTCGGGGTGTGGGACAAGCTGCGGGACTGAGGGAAGCTCAGCACCGCCCGCCGCTCGGCCACGCCGACGCGGGGGCAGGACGCCTTCAGCGGGCACATGCCGCAGCGCGGGTGGCTGTCGGTGCAGACCGACTGGCCCAGGCCCTTGAACAGCCAGTGCAATTCGAAGAGGTCCTGCGCCTCCCAGCCGCCGGGGGCCTGGGCCATCAGCGCCTCGTAGGCGTGGGCGGTGTCGCCCGCCTTCGGGGCGAGGCCCAGCCGCCGCGCCACGCGATGGACGTGGGTGTCGACGACCAGCGCCCGCCGGTCCAGCACGCTGAAGTTCAGCGCCGCCGCCGCCGACTTCACGCCGATCCCCGGCAGCTCGCGCAGCCAGGCGATGGCCTGGTCGACGGAATGGGCGGCCAGGAACGACAGGTCCAGCCCATGCGGCCGGGTCCGCAGCACGCGGATCAGCACGGGAAGCTGGCGCGCCTTCTGGTCGGGGAAGGTGACGGGCTGGATCAGGGCCTCGACGGCCTTGGGATCGGCGTCGCCCAGCGCGTTCCAGTCGGGAAAGGCGTCGCGCAGGCGGCAGAAGGCGGCCCACGACACGTCGTCATAGGTGCGCGACGAGACCACCGACTTGATGAGCTGCGACAGCGGGTCCATCCGCCCGGTGGGCCTCTGCGGCCCGAACACCATCTTCAGCGCATCGCGGAAGACGGTCAGGCGAGGGGCCGATTCGAGGTCGAAGCTGAGCTGCATGACAGGCCGTGAATAGAACATAAACAGAACATTTGCAACGGCCATGCGGTTAGGGTTTGTTACCCGCCATGCGTCTGCGTCATATCGAAGTGTTCCACGCGGTCTATGCCAACGGCTCGATCAGCACCGCCGCGCGGGCGCTGAACGTCTCCCAGCCCTCGGTCAGCAAGGTCCTCAAGCACGCCGAGGACCAGCTCGGCTTCCGCCTGTTCCGCCGGGTGAAGGGGCGGCTGGCGCCCACCGACGAGGCCCACGCCCTGTTCCGCGAGGTGAAGGAGGTGTTCGAGCGCCTCGACAGCCTCAAGCAGGCCGCCCGCAACCTGAGGACGGGGCAGGGCGGCCACATCCGCGCCGCCGTTCTGCCGGCGCTGGGCCTGGGCGTCGCGCCCGCCGCCGTGGCGCGGTTCCGGGCCGAGCACCCGACCGTCACCTTCGACTTCCGCACCCTGCACTACGACGAGGTGCTGCGGGCGCTGTACGAGCACGAGGTCGACATGGCGCTGGCCTACGACGCCATCCAGCACCCGCGCCTGACCAGCTTCCAGATCGGCTCGGGCGAGCTGATGATGCTGTTCAAGAAGGGCGAGTTCGGGGATGCGCCGCCCAAGCGCCTGGACCTCGCGGAGCTTGAGACCCGTAACTACATCGGCTCCGGCGCCACTGGGCCGGTCAGCGACATCTTCTCGGCCGAGGTGGAGCGGCGCGACCTCGTCATCAACGAGCCGATCACCGTCTCGACCTTCTACATGGCCGCCTCCCTGGTGCGGTTCGGGGTCGGCGTGGCGGTGGTGGACGAGTTCACCGCCCGGGCCGAGGCGACGCCCGAGGTCGATTTTCGCCCGCTCGACCCGCCGCTGCCCTTCGGCGTCTTCTGCATGCACCTGGAGGACCGGCCGCTGTCGCACCTGTCCCAGGGATTCATGAAGGTGATGATCGACAGCCTGCGCGAGACGACCGGCGGACCATAGCCCTACGCTATGGGTTCATTTGCGAACGGTATTTGAAGCGCGAGCCGCCTGTCCCGATGTTCCGCGCGTCCACCGGAGTTCGCGGCCATGATCCCTTCGCCCTACCTTCTCTATCTCGGCGCCACCACCGACCACCTGTCGGCCAAGACCGCGCGGGGCGTCGCCGAATGGCGGCCCTCGCTCTGCGTCGGCCAGCGCCGCCTGCCGGGCGCGACCGTCACGCTGGGCCTGGAGGACCTGGAGATCGACGAGGCCGCCCGCCGGGGCGCCCGCACCATGATCGTGGGCGAGGCCAACGCCGGCGGCGTGCTGAACCCCACGGCCATCCCGGAGATCGTCGCGGCGCTGGACGCCGGGATGGACGTCGCCTCCGGCCTGCACCAGCGGCTGGCCGACGTGCCGGAAATCCGCGCCGCCGCCGAGCGGCGCGGCCGCAAGCTGTTCGACGTGCGCGAGCCGCCGGCGGACCTCGTGGTCGGCAAGGGCCATGTCCGCCCCGGCAACCGCCTGCTGACCGTCGGCACCGACTGCTCGGTCGGCAAGATGTACACGACGCTGGCCCTGGAGAAGGAGCTGCGCCGCCGGGGCGTGAAGGCCGACTTCCGGGCCACCGGCCAGACCGGCATCCTGATCGCGGGCGACGGCGTGCCGGTCGACGCGGTGGTCGCCGACTTCATCTCCGGGGCCGTCGAGCGGATCGCGCCCGGGCGCAACGACGGCGGCTGGGATCTGGTCGAGGGGCAGGGCTCGCTGTTCCACCCGTCCTATGCGGGGGTCTCGCTGGGCCTGCTGCACGGCGCCCAGCCGACGGCCATCGTGCTGTGCCACGAGCCGGGCCGCCCGCACATGCGCGGCATCCCCGGCCGTCCCGTCCCGACCCTGGAGGAGACCCTGCGGGCCAACCTGGAGGCGGCGAAGGTGACGAGCCCGGCCTGCGTGCCGGTCGGCGTCGCCCTGAACACCTCGCTCCTTTCGCCGGAAGAGGCCCGCCGCGCCTGCGCCGAGGCGTCCGAGGCGCTGAACCTTCCCGCCCAGGACCCCATCGCCATGGGCGTCGACCTCATCGTGGACAGACTGCTGCAATGCTTCGAAGCCTCAACGCCGCGCGCCAAAGCCTCCGCCTGAAGGCGCCGTTCCGCATCTCGCGCGGGGTGAAGACCGCCGCCGAGGTGGTGGTCGCCGAGTTGTCCCAGGACGGCGTGACGGGGCGCGGCGAGGCCGTGCCCTATGCCCGCTACGGCGAGACGGTGGAAAGCGTGCTGGACCAGCTCGCCGGCGCTTCGGACCCCTCCGAACTGCCGCCGGGCGCGGCCCGCAACGCCCTCGACTGCGCCCTCTGGGACCTGCGCGCGCGGCTCGAAGGCCGCAGCGTCGGCGACCTGACCGGACGGCCCATGCCGGACGAGATCGTCACCGCGGTGACCATCAGCCTGGATCAACCTGAGGTTATGGCCGAGGCCGCCCGCGCGGTGGCGTCCGCGCCGCTGATCAAGATCAAGCTGGGCGCCGAAGGCTCGGCCGAACGGCTGCGGGCGGTGGCGGAGGCGGCGCCGGACGCGGCCTTCATCGTCGACCCGAACGAGGGCTGGACCTTCGCGGTGCTGGACAGCCTCCAGCCGCTGATCGCCGAGCTGAACGTGGTGCTGGTCGAGCAGCCGCTGGCCGCCGACGCCGACGGCGAACTGGAGGGCTACCGGCCCGCCAAGCCGATTTGCGCAGATGAATCAGCACATACCGCCGCCGACCTGGAAGCCCTGCGCGGCCGATATCAGGCGGTCAACATCAAGCTCGACAAGACCGGCGGCCTCACCGAGGCCCTCGTGATGCTGGATGCGGCTAAAAGCCTCGGCTTCCAGGTGATGACCGGCTGCATGGTCGCCTCGTCGCTGGCCATCGTCCCGGCGCTGCACATCGCCGCCCGATCGGACTTCGCCGACCTCGACGGCCCCTGGTGGCTGGCGCAGGACCGGCCCGGCGGCGTGTGCATCGAAGGCGGGCGCCTGAGGCGCCCGGCGCCCGGTTTTTGGGGCGAGCCGGGCTGAATTCATAGCCAACGGTTATACCGAACCGAAGCCTCTGAAAGGCTTGGGAGATTGCCTCGGGAACCCCCCGCCCGGATGCTCCTGCGTGTCGGAAAGAAGACAGGATTGCGTCCGTCCGGCGCCAGGCAAACAGGGGATTGGAACGGATGCCCGCGAACATCGTCAAAGGATTCAGGCTGGCCCTTCTGGCCGGCGTATCGGCCCTGGCGGCCACCGCCGCCCATGCGCAGGAAGAGGCCGTCGCGGCCGCCCCGCCGGAGGCCGCCGAGGTCGAGGAACTGGTCGTCGTCGGCAGCCAGATCCGCGGCGCCCAGGTGACCGGCGTCCTGCCCGTCACGGTGCTGGACGCCGAGGCCATCGAGGCCACCGGCGCGACCAGCGGCGACGAGCTTTTCCGCGCCATCCCCCAGGCGGGCGACGTGGCCTTCAACGAGAGCCGTGACGAGGGCGGCCAGAACGACGCGCGGGGCGACACCGCCTCGATCAACCTGCGGGGCCTGGGCACCGGCAACACGCTGGTGCTGCTGAACGGCCGCCGCATGGTGCCGCACCCCGGCACCCAGACCGAGAACCTGGTCCCGGTCCAGACCGTCAACACCAACGCCATCCCGGTGATGGGCGTGCGCCGCATCGAGGTGCTGCGCGACGGCGCCGCGGCCATCTACGGCACCGACGCCGTGGCGGGGGTGATCAACACCGTCCTGAAATCCAGCTTCGACGGCTTCACCTTCGAGGTGGAGGCGGGCATGGCCGAGGGCACGGACATGCAGGAGTACCAGGGCTCCTTCGAGTGGGGCAAAGACTTCAACGGGGGCCGCAGCAACATCTCCCTGTTCGGCCAGTTCACGATGCGCGATCCGCTCTACGCCCGGGAGCGCGACTATGCCCGCGAGGCCGACCTGCGTCCGCTGGTGAAGGGCACGATCTTCGAGAACGACGCCGACTTCAACGGCAGCAGCACCGTCACCCCCTGGGGCGAGTTCATCCGCCTAAACGCCACGACCTTCGCCCCGGCGGGCCTGACCACGGGGGTCAACCCGACGGGCGCCACGGGGGCGGGCACGGCCCTGACCTCCAGCGCCGGCAGCTTCCACGTCCAGCCCGACTACAACCCCGGCTGCATCGTCCCCGGCCAGCCGGGCGTCTGCTACGACAACTCCACGCTGGCGACGCTGAGCGACGACGCCAACCTGCGCTACAACGACAACTACGAGCGGACGATCTGGGGCGAGACGGACCGGTACAACCTGTTCGCCTTCTTCAACCACGAGTTCGACAACGGCATGGAGTTCTATGCCGAGACCGGGGTCTACTATTCCGACTACCTCGGCGTGCGCGAGCAGGACGCTCCGCTGGCGGCCACCCGGATCATCATCCCGGCCAACGCCTACTGGAACCCCCTGGGCCCCTCGACCAGTCCCAACCGCATTCCCTTCCTGAAAAGCGGCGCGGCCCTGACGACCAACTTCGCGTCGGGCGGCGCGCCGCTGCAACTGCAGGACTACCGGCCCATCGACGCCGGGCCGCAGTATGTCGACGTCCAGAACGTCACGACCCGCTACCTGGCGGGCCTGCGCGGGGAATGGCGCAACTTCGACTGGGACAGCGCCTTCGTCTATTCGAAGGCCACCACCGACGACACCATGACGGGGATCAGCAACACCGCCTTCCAGGCGTCAATCGGCGGCACGACGGCCGAAGCCTACAACCCCTTCAACGGCGGCAGCCTGACCAACCCGTCCAGCCAGGACGCGCCCGACGGCAACGAGGCGGCGATCCGCAGCTTCCTGATCGACGTCACCCGCAAGAGCGAGACGACGCTGGCGATGTGGGACTTCAAGGTCTCCAACAACAACGTCTTCACCCTGCCGGCCGGCCCCGTCGGCATGGCGGCGGGCGTCGAGCTGCGCCGCGAGACCTTCGAGGACGACCGCGACGACCGCCTGGACGGCACGATCACCTTCACCAACATCGCCGGGGAGTTCAGCCAGAGCGACGTGATGGGCGTCAGCGCCACGCCGGACACCACCGGCTCGCGCAACGTCCAGTCGGTCTTCGTCGAACTGGCGGTGCCGCTGGTCTCGCCCGACATGAACATCCCGGCCGTGCGGTCCATCGACCTGCAACTGGCGGCGCGGCACGAGAACTACACCACCTTCGGCAGCGTCACGAAGCCCAAGGTGGCCCTGGCCTGGCGCGTCGTCCCGGCCCTGATGTTCCGGGCCTCGTGGTCGGAGGGCTTCCGGGCCCCGAACCTGCCGCAGCTCTTCGAGAGCGGCGTCCAGCGCAGCAACACCCGCACCGACCTGATCAAGTGCGAGGCGCAGGTGCGCACCGGGGCCATCACCCAGTTCGAGGGCCAGTGCCTGGACGCCTCGCAGGGCGTGGTCAGCGTCCGCTCGGGCAGCCAGGACCTGGAGCCGGAAGAGTCGGAGAACCTGACCTACGGCGTGGTGTTCAACACCGACATCATCGACCGCCGGTTCGGTCACCTGACCGTCACGGCCGACTACTGGCGCGTCGAGCAGACCAACGTCATCGGCATCTTCAGCGACTCCAACGCCATCGCGCTGGACTACCTGCTGCGGGTGAACGGCTCGAGCAACCCGAACGTGCTGCGGGCCGACCCGACCCCCGACGAGGTCGCCATGTTCGCCGGCAGCGGCCTGGATCCCGTCGGCCGCATCAACCAGGTCATCGACAACTACGTGAACCTGACCCCGCGCACGGTCGAGGGCGCCGACTTCGGCGTGTTCTACCGGCTGAGCGACACGCCGTGGGGCAGCTTCAACTGGGCCTTCAACGCCGCCAAGCTCCTGACCTTCTACCAGGAGCCCAGCGAGGACGCGGCCCGGATCATCGCCGCCCAAGGCAAGACGATCAGCAACCAGTTCAACGTCGTCGGCGCCGAGAGCCTGATCGAGCAGAACGGCCGTCCCGAGTGGCGGATGACCTCCTCGATCACCTGGCGCAAGGGCGGCTGGGGCGCGGGCCTGTGGAGTTCCTATGTCGGCGGGGTCGACGACACCAGCGTCCTCCATGACGTGACCGGCGACGTGTGGCGGGTGAAGCCGTTCAGGACGCACAACGTCTACGCCCAGTACACCTTCAGGACCGACAACCACCTCGACGGCGCCCGCGTCCGCCTGGGCGTGCGCAACATCGGCGACGAGGACCCGCCCCTGGCCGACGAGACCTTCGGCTACATGGGCGACCTGCACTCGCCGCGGGGCCGGTGGTGGTACGCCAGCGTGCGCAAGCGGTTCTGATTAACCCTCGTCAACCCGGATCGGGCGGTCCAGCATGGCCTTCCGATCCACTTTTCCGCGAAAGTCCCGCATGACCGACGAGACCGTCATCGCCCCCGCGCCCGCCGCCGAGCCGCCCAGAGGCCCGTTCCGCCGGGCGCTGGGGTTGTGGACAGAGATGGTGCTGTGGAAACGCATCCTCCTCGCCCTCGTCCTCGGCGCCGTCGTCGGCCTGCTGTGGGGCGAGGGCGCGATGCAGATCAAGTGGATCGGCGACGTCTTCGTGCGCCTGATCCGCATGCTGGTCATCCCGCTGGTGTTCGTGACCATCGCCTCGGGCGTCGCGGCGCTGATGGACCCCAAGCGGCTAGGGTCCATAGGCGTCAAGACGGTCGCCCTCTACCTGCTCACCACCGCCATAGCCACCGCCCTCGGACTGGCGCTGGGGGCGCTCGTGCAGCCCGGCGCAGGAGCAGACTTCTCCGGCGCCGTCCCGCAGGCCGTGGACGCGGGCAAGGACGTGGGCATCCAGTTCATCGAGATCATCCCGCTGAATCCGATCAAGGCCGTGGCCGACGGGGACCTGCTGGCGGTGATCTTCTTCGCCATCTTCCTGGGCGCGGGCATCCTGGGCGTGGGCCAGAAGGGCAGGCCGCTGGCCAACCTGCTGGAGTCGGCCTCCGACGTGATGCTGCGGATGGTCCACTACGTGATGGAGCTGGCGCCCTTCGGGGTCTTCGCCCTGATCGCGGCGGTGATGGGGACCAGCGGGCCGCAGACCTTCATCTCCGTCTTCTCGCTGGCCGCCTGCGT
The DNA here is from genome assembly GCA_964579695.1 of uncultured Caulobacter sp. GTDB lineage: Bacteria > Pseudomonadota > Alphaproteobacteria > Caulobacterales > Caulobacteraceae > Caulobacter. The sequence continues at coordinate 64,689 of CAZOHI010000007.1, forward strand.
GCTGGCGGGCTCGCTGTTCCAAAGCCTCGTCGTGCACGGCGCGGCCGTGCGGTTCCTGGCCTGGCTGCCCGTGGTTCCCTTCTTCCGCGGCATCATGGACGCGGTGATGGTGGCCTTCTCCACCTCGTCCAGCTCGGCCACCCTGCCGGTGGCGATGCATGTGGCCGAGAAGAACCTCGGCATCCGGCCGGTGGTCGTCTCGACCGTACTGCCGCTGGGTACGACGGTGAGCATGGACGGCACGGCGCTCTACATCGGGCTGCTGGCCACCTTCACCGCGCAGGCGTTCGGCTACCAGCTGGACCTGCACCACTACCTGCTGATCGGCGTGACCACGGTCATGGTGGCGGTCGGCACCGCGCCGGTCCCTTCCGCCTCCCTGTTCATGCTGGCCGGCGTGCTGACGACCTTTGGGGTGACGGCCGAGCAGACCGCCCTGATCGTCGGCTTCATCCTGCCCTTCGACCGCATCCTCGACATGATCCGCACCGTTCCCAACAACACCGCCGACCTTGCCGTCGCCACGGTGGTGGCGCGCTGGGAGAACGAGATCGACGTCGAGGCCTACAAGGCCAAGCCCGTCGAATAGATAGCCGAAACAGATACTTAGTCCCTCCTCCAAAGAGGCTGGAAGCATGAAGTTCCATAACCTGCTCATCGCGGGGACGGCGGCGCTTTGCCTGGCGTCGGCCCAGCCGGTCTTCGCCCAGCAGCAACTGCTGGAATACGACGCCATCCACTCGCCGGTGATCGGCGAGCGCGGGATGGTGGTCAGCCAGAGCACGCCCGCCAGCGAGGTCGGCGCCGAGATCCTGCGAAAGGGCGGCAACGCGGTGGACGCGGCGGTGGCCACCGCCTTCGCCCTGGCCGTGACCCTGCCGCGCGCGGGCAACCTGGGCGGCGACGGCTTCATGCTGGTCTACATGGCCGACACGAAGAAGACCGTGGCCATCGACTACCGCAGCACGGCGCCGATGGCGGCCACGCTCGACTTCTACCTCGATGACGAGGGCAAGGTCAGCGACAAGGCCCGACGCGGCCACACCGCCGCCGCCGTGCCGGGCACGGTCGCGGGGCTTTGGCATGCCCACCAAAAGTTCGGGAAGCTGCCCTGGGCGCAGGTCGTCGCCCCGGCGGTGACGTTGGCCGGGGAGGGCTGGAACCTCTCATACGACGAGGCCCGTGCGACCGAATGGGCGAAGAACCGGCTGTCGATCAGCGAGGCGGGCAAGGGCTACTTCTTCAAGCCGGATGGCTCTGCGTATCGCGGCGAGGAGCTGTTCAGGCAGCCCCACCTCGCCTGGACCCTGAGGGAAATCCAGCAGGGCGGGGCGGACGCCTTCTATCGCGGCGCCGTCGCCCGCAAGATCGCCGCCGACATGAAGGCCCACGGCGCGCTGATGACCCTGGAGGACCTCGCCCGCTACAAGGCCGTCGAACGCGAGCCGATCTCCACCACCTATCGCGGCCTGACCGTCACGACCATGCCGCCCCCCAGCGGCGGGGGCGTGGCGGTTCTCCAGATGCTGAACATGCTGGAGACCTTCGACCTGAAGGCGGCGCGGCAGGGCTCGGCGGAATCCACCCACCTGATGGCCGAGGCGATGAAGCTCGCCTACGCCGACCGCGCCCGTTGGCTGGGCGACCCGGACTTCGCGAAGCTGCCGATGAAGGGGCTGCTGTCCAAGGAATACGCCGCCGACCGGGCGAGGACGATCCGCAAAGACCGGGCGCTGGCCGCGCCGGACCTCTCGCCGGGCGACCCCTGGCGCTACGAGGGACCGAACACCACCCACTTCTCGGTGGCGGATTCGGCGGGGAACGTCGTCTCCAACACCTATACGCTGGGCTCGTCCTACGGCTCGGGGGCGGCGGTCGCAGGGGCGGGGTTCCTGCTCAACGACCAGATGCGCAACTTCTCGCTGCGGGCGGGCGACGACCTGCCCAACGCCCTGGCGGGCGGCAAGCGGATGATGTCGACCATGGCCCCGACCATCGTCTTCAGGGACGACAGGCCGTGGCTGGTCACCGGCACGCCGGGCGGCTCGACCATCCTCAACACCATCCTGCAGGTGATCGTGAACGTCGTGGACCACGGCCTGAATGTCGCCGAGGCCACCCACACGCCGCGCGTCCACCAGGCCTGGAAGCCCGGCGACCTGGAGGTCGAGCCCGGCTTCAACCCCGACACCATCGCCTTGCTGGAGGCCAAGGGCCACGAGGTGAAGGTGGATGACACGCAGGGCTCGTCGCAGTCCATCCAGATCGAGGACGGCCGCTTCCTGGGCGCCGCCGACCCGCGCCGTCCGGGCGCGCTGGCGGTGGCGCCGTGATCGCGCCGGTCCGCACATTCGCCGGGGCGTTCGCCGCCCTGGCGATGCTCGCCGCGGGCGCGGCCAGGGCGGAGGCCCCCCAGCCTTCCGCCCCGGTCGCAGCCGCGCCGGGAAGCCAGGCCCTCGTCGCCGCCGCCAATCCCCTGGCGGTGGAAGCGGGCCTGGCGGTCCTGCGGCAAGGCGGCAGCGCCGTGGACGCCGCCGTGGCCGTGCAGGCCATGCTGGGCCTCGTGGAGCCGCAAAGCTCCGGCATCGCGGGCGGCGCCTTCCTGATGCACTACGACGCCGCGACGGGCGAGGTGAGCGCCTACAACGGCCGGGAGACGGCCCCGGCGGGCGCCACCCCCGGCATGTTCCTGAACAAGGACGGCGAGCCGCTGAAGCGCGGCGCGGCCATGACGGCCGGTCGCGCGACCGGCGTGCCGGGGGTGCTGTCGCTGCTGGACCTCGCCCACAAGGACCACGGCAAGCTGCCGTGGAGCGCGCTGTTCGAGACGACGGCGGCCAGGGCGGAGGAGGGCTTCGCCGTCACCCCGCGCCTGCACGAGCACATCACCGGCAAGTTCGCCCAGGCCGGCGCGCCGGACGTGGTGGCCTACTTCGCCCGCCCCGACGGCTCGCGGATGCAGGTCGGCGACACCATCCGCAACCCGGCCTACGCCGCCGTCCTGCGCCGCATCGCGGCTGAGGGGGTAGGCGCCTTCTACACCGGCAAGGTGGCCGAGGGGATCGTGGCGCGGACCGGCGCCGACCCGCTGCCGGGGACCATGACGACGGCCGACCTCGCCGCCTACCGCGCCGAGCGGATGGAGGCGATCTGCAAGCCGCATCGGGGCTACGTCCTGTGCGCGCCGCCGCCGCCCGCGACGGGCGTGGGGCTGCTCTATCTGCTGGGCCTGCTTGAGCGGACCGACATCGCCGAGCGCGGGCCGGACGATCCTCAGGGGTGGTACCTGTTCGCCGAGGCCAGCCGGGTCATGTACGCCGACCGCGACCGCTACGTGGGCGACCCGCGCTTCGTCAGCGTGCCGGTGGCGGGCTTGCTCGACCCCGCCTATCTCGACAGCCGCGCGAAGCTGATCGGCAGGAAGGCGCCGCTGGAGTATTTCGCCGGACGCCCGCCGGGAGCGAAGGCCGTCGGGATCGACGCCACGGACGAGGTCCCCGGCACCACCCACTTCGTCGTGCGCGACGGCGCCGGGAACGTGGTGTCGATGACCACGACCATCGAATCCTACTTCGGCTCGGGCCGGATGGTGGAGGGCTTCTTCCTCAACAACCAGCTCACCGACTTCTCCTTCCGCCCGAACGAGAAGGACGGCGCCCCGGCCGCCAACGCCGTGCGCGGCGGCAAGCGGCCGCGCTCGTCCATGACCCCGGTGCTGATCCTGAAGGACGGCGAGGTGGTCGGCGCGGTCGGCTCGCCCGGCGGCAACGCCATCCCGGCCTATGTCGGCAAGACGCTGGTGGGGATGCTCGACTGGAACCTGCCCATCCAGGACGCCATGGCCCTGCCCAACCTCGTGGCGCGCGGCGAGGACCACAACGGCGAGGCCCACAAGCTGCCGCCCGGCGTGTTCGAGGGCTTGAAGGCGCGCGGCGTCACCGTCGAGCGCGGGGCGGGGGAGACCTCCGGCCTGCACGGGTTCATGGTGCGGAACGGAAAGCTGGAACTGGGCGCCGATCCCCGGCGCGAGGGCGTCGCCCGGACCCTGGAGGACTGAGGTGGCTTTCAACGACAAGGCCCAGGGCGTCTACGCCATCGCCGTCACCCCCTTCCTGCCGGACGGGCGGATCGACGAGGCGTCGGTGGACCGCATGGTCAACTGGTACGAGGCCATCGGCGTCGACGGCCTGACCATCCTCGGCATCCTCGGCGAGGCGCCCAAGCTGGACCAGCAGGAGGCGAGCGCCTTCGCCCGCCGGGTCATCAGGCGCACGAAGCTGCCGGTGGTGGCCGGCGTGTCGGCGCCGGGTTTCGCGGCCATGCGCTCGCTGGCGCGGGGCGTGATGGACATGGGCGCGGCGGGGGTGATGGTCGGCCCGCCGCCGCATCTGCGCACCGACGACCAGATCGTGGGGTATTTCGGTCAGGCCGTGGAGGCGGTGGGCCACGACGTTCCCTGGGTGCTTCAGGACTATCCCCTGACCCTGACGGTGCAGATGACGCCGGGTGTGATCCGGCGGATCGTGCAGGACAATTCCTCCTGCGTGATGCTCAAGCACGAGGACTGGCCGGGGCTGGAGAAGATCAGCGCCCTGCGCCGCTTCGAGGCGGAAGGGCAGATGCGGCGCATCTCGATCCTGTGCGGCAACGGCGGCCTCTTCCTCGACTTCGAGACCGAGCGCGGCGCGGACGGGGCGATGACCGGCTACGCCTTCCCGGAGATGCTGGTCGACCTCGTGCGGCTGGCGAAGGCGGGCAAGCGGAACGAGGCCCACGACCTCTTCGACGCCCACCTGCCGCTTCTGCGCTACGAGCAGCAGCCGGGGGTGGGGCTTGCCGTGCGCAAGCACATCCTGATGAAGCGCGGCGTCATCGCCCACGACACGCAGCGCAAGCCCGCCGCCGCCCTGAGCGACAAGGCGCGCGAGGAGGCCGACTTCCTGATGTCGCGCCTCGCCCGCCTCGATGCGCGTGCAGCGGCTTGAGGAGGCGGCAATGGACCTCGGGATAGCCGGAAAGACCGCCCTGGTGCTGGGGGCCTCCAGCGGCCTTGGGCGGGCCATGGCCGTCGGGCTGGCGCGTGAAGGCGTCAACGTCGCCGTCGCCGCCCGTGGCGAGCAGGGGCTGGCCGAGACGGCGGCGGCCATCGAGGCGGCGGGGGCCAAAGCCCTGCCGCTGGCCTGGGACCTCGCCGACCTGTCGGTGATCGACGCTCGGGTGAGGGCGGTCGAGGACCGCTTCGGGCCGGTGGACATCCTGATCAACAACACCGGCGGGCCGCCGCCGACCACGGCGGCCGGGCAGGACAGCGCCGTCTGGATCGCGCAGTTCCAGGCCATGGTCGCCTCGATCATCGCCGTGACCGACCGGGTGCTGCCGGGCATGCGCGAGAAGAAGTGGGGGCGGATCGTCACCAGCACCTCTTCCGGCGTGGTGGCGCCGATCCCCAACCTCGCCATCTCCAACACCCTGCGCGCGGCGCTGGTCGGCTGGTCCAAGACCCTGTCGCGGGAGGTCGCCAGGGACGGGATCACCGCCAACATCATCGTGCCGGGCCGCATCTCCACCGACCGCATCCGCTTCCTCGACGAGAAGGCCGCCGAGCGGCAGGGCAGGCCGGTCGAGGAGGTGGTCAAGGCGGGCCTCGCCACCATCCCCGCAGGCCGCCTGGGCGAGCCGGAGGAGTATGCGGCGGTCGCCGCCTTCCTGGCCGGCGTACCGGCCTCCTACGTCACCGGCTCGGTCGTCCGCGTGGACGGCGGCGCCATCCCGAGCCTGTGAGAAACGCCATGACACCCGAACTGAAGACGATGCTGGAAGGCATATCCACCGGCACCCTGACGACCATCCTGCTCAGGAAGGGCCTCAGGAACGTCTGGCTGCGCGGCGCCCAGCCCTGGAGCACGGGCGGCAGGCGGGTGGTGGGGCCTGCCTTCACCATGCGCTTCGTGCCCGCGCGCGAGGATCTGGCGACGCCGGAGTCCTGGGCCTCGCCCCGTTCGACCCGGGCGGCCATCGAGGAGATGCCCGAGGGCGCGGTCTGCGTGATCGACGCGGGGAGCGTGACCGATGCGGGGGTCTTCGGCGACATCCTCTGCGCCCGGATGGTCAAGCGCGGCGTGGCCGCCATGATCACCGACGGCGTGGTGCGCGACGCGGTGGGCGTGAAGGGCGCGGGCCTGCCGGTGTGGTGCGCGGGCGCGGCCGCGCCGCCCTCGGTCGCGGGCCTGCATTTCGTGGGCTGGGAGGAACCGATAGGCTGCGGCGGCGTCTGCATCCTGCCCGGCGACGTGATCGTGGCCGACGACGACGGCGCGGTGGTCATCCCCGCCGCCATCGCCGGGGAAGTCGCCGAACTGGGCGTCGAGCAGGAGCGGCTGGAGGGCTGGATCGTCAGCGAGGTCGAGCGGGGCGTGAAGCTGCCCGGCCTCTATCCCGCCAACGCCGAGACGCGCGCCCGCTACGAGAGCTGGAAGAAGGAGTCTGCGTAAATGAAGCCCATCGTCCTCGCCGCCGCCCTTGCCCTGAGCCTCGCCGCGCCCGCCTTCGCGCAGGAGGAGGACGATGGGACCGAAGCCGCCGTCGCCGCCGCGCCCAAGGCCCGCGTCGTCATCGACACGGTGGAGTTCGAGAGCCTGGACGACGCCAAGACCAAGCTGGTCGGCTACGTCTACCGCCCGGCCGACGCGACCGGGAAGGCGCCGGCCATCGTGCTGATGCACGGGCGGGGAGGGCTCTATTCGACCCTGGCCAAGGGGGTCTACGACGCCTCGACCATCAACGCGCGCCACAAGTACTGGGCCCGCTACTGGGCCGAGCGGGGCTACTACGCCATCCTCGTCGACGGGTTCGGGCCGCGCGGCTATCCCACGGGCTTTGGCCGGGGCAGCTACAAGGACCGGCCCGAGGACGTGAACGAGGTGACGGTGCGGCCGCTCGACGCCTATGGGGCGCTGAAGTACCTGCGCGGCCTGCCGGGCGTGGACGGGGACCGCGTGGTGCTGATGGGCTGGTCCAACGGCGGCAGCGCCACCCTGGCGACCATGGCCGACGACAAGCCCGGCGACATGGCGAAGCTCGGCTTCAAGGCCGCGCTGGCCTTCTATCCCGCCTGCGGGCTGAAGCAGCGCTTCGAGCGGACGGGCTACAAGTCCTACGCGCCGGTGCTGGTGTTCATGGGTACGGCCGACGAGGAGGTCTCGCCCAAGACCTGCCGGGCGCTGGTCCGAAAGAGCAGGCAGCTCGGCGCGCCGGTCGAGCTGGTCGAGTACGTCGGCGCCACCCACAGCTTCGACTCGCCCATCAAGTCGCGCCAGAGCGTCGAGGCCAACGCCAAGGCGACGGCGGACGTGCGCGAACGATCCGCGCCGTTCATCGAGGGGGTGATCGGGCCGGTTCGCTAGATATCCAGCAGCGTATACGGCCGCCCGAACTGCTGCTCCAGCAGCGGGCGGGCCACGTTGTAGACCGGCACGCCTCTCGGCGTATGGCCGTGGTAGGCGCCGCGGTGGGCATGGCCGTGCAGGGCGAGCTTGACGTCCTCGTAGCGGTCGATGGTCTCGGCCAGCCGCGAGGAGCCCAGGAAGGGGAAGATCTCCGGCGGCTCGCCGACCAGGGTCTCGGGAATGGGCGAGAAGTGGAGGACGACCACCACCTTCTCCACCCGCAGCATCTGGAGCGAGCTTTCCAGCTTCAGGTTCTCGTCCACGGCCGCCTGCACGAACGCCTTCAGCGCCGGCTCCCCGAACGCGCTCAGCATGTTGCGCCCGAAGCCGCCGATGAAGCCCTTGCAGCCGGCGAAGCCCACGCCCGCGATCTCGTGCGCCTGGCCGTCGAGCATCTTCACGCCCGCCTCGTGCAGGATGCGGGTGACCTCCTGCGGCTGCTCGCATTCGTAGTCGTGGTTCCCCAGCACGCCCACCACCGGGATCGAGCAGGCCATGAGGTCCTCGGCCAGGTTCTCGGCCTCGCGGGTCTTGCCGAAGTTGGTGAGGTCGCCGCACAGGGCCAGCACGTCGGCCTTGTCCGATATCTCGGCGAAGACGTCGCGATAGCGCCCGACGTCGTCCTCGCCGACATGCAGGTCGCCCATCGCCGCCAGCACGATACCGCTAGGGGATGGGGTCATGCCGTTCCTCCAGGCCCTTGCCCACCACGTCGGCGAAGCCCCATTCGCTGATGTCGGTGACGTAGTCGCGCGGCGAGAACAGGCGGCCCCGGCAGACCTTCACCTTGGCGGGCGGCAGCGTCACCTGGGCCTGGAGCCGCCCGATCAGCTCCTCCATCAGCCAGCGCGGCACGCAGTCGCGCTCGGTCGGGTAGGCGAAGCGGAAGTTGACGAGGTGGCTGAGCAGCACCTCCCAGTAGGGCTCCATGTAGGAGAGCAGGCGCTTCCACTCGATCGCGTCGTGCTTCTTCAGGATGACGTGGTTCACGTCCGCCCCGTCGTAGCGGTAGCGGTCCTGGATGAAGACCTTGGACCAGATGAACTCCGTCGGCGGGGTGATCTTGGCCTGCGAGCCAAAGACGGTGATGGTCTCGGCGCCGGTGAACCAGTCGTCGGTGATCGGCACCGTGGCGTTCGACATGTTGTAGATCACGTCGAAGAAGTGGTTGCCCTGGAACACCTTGGCGATCCAGCGCTCGTCCTCGACCTCGCTGCGGTAGCCGCGCTCCTGGAAGTAGGCCAGGATCTTCGGGTAGTCCCCCGCCTTGCAGAAGACGTCCAGGTCCTTGGTCGGGCGGCTGATGCCCGTGTAGGCGGTCAGGGCGTAGGTGCCCGACAGCAGGAACGGGATGCCTGACTCCGTCAGCAGGCGCAGGCTTTCCGCGTAGAACGCTTCCGCTTCGCCGGGGGTGTCGGGGGTCTCGTCGTCGAGGGTTTGCAACATGCCAAGCTAACGGGGCGTCGCGGCGGCGGTTCCTGTCTGCGCACAATGGGGAATCCGCGCCTGCGCTTGGGGCATTCCGTTTCCCATGCGACGATGAGGCGCCGCAATGCAGCGCAGAAAGATCGACACGGGCGCACTTTTCGGCAAAAAGACGCCGCTTCCCGCCCCAGGTTCTCCTGCGGGCGTGCTTGAGTGACAGTCGGGGATGCCGTGATGGGTGCGCCAGAAAAGCAGGGTCTCTACGATCCGACGAACGAGCACGACGCCTGCGGCGTCGGCTTCATCGCGAACATCAAGGGCCGCAAATCCCACGACATCGTTCGCCAGGGCCTGCAGATCCTGGTGAACATCGATCACCGCGGCGCGGTGGGCGCGGACCCGCTGGTCGGCGACGGCGCCGGGATTCTGATTCAGATTCCGGACGCGCTGCTGCGCGACTGGGCCGCCCGCAACGACCTGCGCCTGCCGCCGGCCGGCGAGTACGCCGTCGCCATGTGCTTCCTGCCGCAGGACGAGGCCACGCGCGAAGCCGCCGTGGGCCAGTTCGAGCACTTCGTGCGCCAGGAGCAGCAGGTGCTGCTCGGTTGGCGCGACGTGCCGGTGGACACCCAGGGCCTGGGCCAGACCGTCCTCGACGAGATGCCGGTGATCCGCCAGGCCATCGTCGCGCCGGGCTCAAACGTCAAGGACCAGGACGCCTTCGAGCGCAAGCTGCTGGCCATCCGCAAGCAGATCCAGAACCCCCTGGCCGAGCTGGCCCGCAAGCACAGCCTGCCGGGCCTGACCCAGTTCTACATCCCGTCCTTCTCGACGCGGACGGTGGTCTACAAGGGCCTGCTACTGGCCGACCAGGTGGGGAGCTTCTACCTCGACCTGCAGAACCCGCTGACGCAGTCCGCCCTGTCGATGGTCCACCAGCGGTTCTCGACCAACACCTTCCCGTCGTGGAAGCTGGCCCACCCGTACCGCTTCATCGCCCACAACGGCGAGATCAACACCGTTCGCGGCAACGTGAACTGGATGAACGCCCGCCGCCGCACGCTGGAAAGCCCGTTGCTGGGGACGGACCTGAACAAGATGTGGCCGCTGATCCCGCACGGGCAGTCGGACACGGCCTGCCTCGACAACGCGCTGGAGCTGCTGCTGGCGGGCGGCTACCCGCTGGCCCACGCGGTCATGATGCTGATCCCCGAGGCGTGGGCCGGCAACCCGCTGATGGACGCCAAGCGCCGCGCCTTCTACGAGTACCACGCCGCGCTGATGGAGCCGTGGGACGGCCCGGCGGCCATCGCCTTCACGGACGGCCGCCAGATCGGCGCGACGCTGGACCGCAACGGCCTGCGCCCCGCCCGCTTCATCCTGACCGACGACGACCATGTGGTCATGGCCTCGGAAAGCGGCGTCCTGCCGATCCCCGAGGAGCGCATCACCCGCAAGTGGCGCCTCCAGCCCGGCCGGATGCTGCTGATCGACCTCGAAGCCGGCCGTATCGTCGAGGACGAGGAGATCAAGGCCCAGCTCGCGGGCGAGGAGCCCTACGCCGACTGGCTGCGCGACACCCAGTTCAAGCTGGAGGAACTGCCGGTCAAGGCCGACGAGACGGTGGCCGTGCCCGACCCCGCGACCCTGCTCGATAGGCAGCAGGCGTTCGGCTACACGCAGGAAGACCTGAAGTTCTTCCTCGCGCCCATGGCGGCGACGGGCGACGATCCCGTCGGCTCGATGGGGGCGGATACGCCCATCGCGGTCCTCTCCAACCGCGCCAAGCTGCTCTACGACTACTTCAAGCAGAACTTCGCCCAAGTCACCAACCCGCCCATCGACCCGATCCGCGAGGAGCTGGTCATGTCGCTGGTGTCGATGATCGGGCCGCGCCCGAACCTGCTCGGCCACCAGGCGGGCGCCCACAAGCGGCTGGAAGTCGCCCAGCCGGTGCTGACCAACGCCGACCTGGAGAAGATCCGGGCCATTCACGAGCTGATCGACGGCGCCTTCCGCACCGCCACGCTCGACACCACATGGGACGCCGCCGAGGGCGCGGCGGGCCTGCAAGGGGCCATCGCGCGACTGTGCGGCGAGGCGACCGAGGCCGTGCTGGCCGACGTCAACATCCTGATCCTGTCCGACCGGGCGGCGGGAGGCGCCCGTATCCCGATCCCGGCGGCGCTGGCCACGGCGGCGGTTCACCACCACCTGATCCGCCAGGGGCTGCGCATGCAGACCGGCCTCGTCATCGAGACGGGCGAGGCGCGGGAGGTGCACCATTTCTGCGTGCTGGCGGGCTACGGGGCCGAGGCCGTGAACCCCTACCTGGCGTTCGAGACGCTGGAGCAGCTCCGCGTCCGCAACGAACTGCCGCTGACCGCCTACGAGGTGCAGAAGAACTACATCAAGGCGGTGGGCAAGGGCATCCTGAAGGTCATGTCCAAGATGGGCATCTCGACCTACCAGTCCTACTGCGGCGCGCAGATCTTCGACGCCGTGGGCCTGTCGAGCGCCTTCGTGGACAAGTACTTCACCGGCACCGCCACGACCATCGAGGGCGTCGGTCTGGCCGAGGTGGCGGAAGAGGCCGTGCGCCGTCACCGCGACGCCTATGGCGACAACCCGATCTACAAGGACGCGCTGGACGTCGGCGGGGCCTACGCCTTCCGCCTGCGCGGCGAGGACCACGCCTGGACGCCGGAGTCGGTGTCGAGGCTCCAGCACGCCGTGCGCGGCAACCTGCCGGGCGAGTACGCCGCGTTCGCCGACAGCATCAACGAGCAGAGCCGCCGCCTGCTGACCATCCGCGGCCTGATGGACTTCAAGTGGGCCGCGACGCCCGTCGCGCTGGACGAGGTCGAGCCTGCGTCGGAGATCGTCAAGCGGTTCGCCACCGGGGCCATGAGCTTCGGCTCGATCAGCCGCGAGGCCCACACCACCCTGGCCATCGCCATGAACCGCATCGGCGGGCGTTCCAACACGGGCGAGGGGGGCGAGGAGCCCGACCGTTTCGTGGCGCTGCCGAACGGCGACTCCATGCGCTCGGCCATCAAGCAGGTGGCCTCGGGCCGCTTCGGGGTGACGGCCGAGTACCTGGTCAACGCCGACGACATCCAGATCAAGATCGCGCAAGGGGCGAAGCCGGGAGAGGGCGGCCAGCTTCCGGGCCACAAGGTCGACAAGAACATCGCCAAGGTGCGTCACTCGACGCCGGGCGTGGGGCTGATCAGCCCGCCGCCGCACCACGACATCTACTCGATCGAGGACCTGGCCCAGCTCATCCACGACCTGAAGAACGTCAACACCGGCGCCCGCATCTCCGTGAAACTGGTGTCGGAAGTGGGCGTGGGCACGGTCGCGGCGGGCGTCTCGAAGGCGCGCGCCGACCATGTGACCATCTCGGGCTTCGAGGGCGGCACGGGCGCTTCGCCCCTGACCTCGCTGACGCATGCGGGCTCGCCGTGGGAGATCGGCCTGGCCGAGACCCAGCAGACCCTGCTGCTGAACGGCCTGCGCGGCCGGATCGCGGTGCAGGCCGACGGCGGCATCCGTACGGGCCGGGACGTGGCCATCGCCGCCCTGCTCGGCGCCGACGAGTTCGGCTTCGCCACCGCCCCGCTGATCGCGGCGGGCTGCATCATGATGCGCAAGTGCCACCTGAACACCTGCCCGGTTGGCGTCGCGACGCAGGACCCGGTGCTGCGGGCGCGATTCACGGGCCAGCCCGAGCACGTCATCAACTACTTCTTCTTCGTGGCGGAGGAGCTGCGGGGCATCATGGCCCAGCTCGGCTTCCGCACGATCAACGAAATGATCGGCCGCTCCGACCGCCTCGACATGCGCGGGGCCGTCGACCACTGGAAGGCTCGCGGCGTGGACCTGTCCAAGCTGTTGCACCAGCCGCAGGTCGACCCGGCCCTGGCCCGCTGGAACGCCGAGCGCCAGGACCATGGCCTGGAGAAGGCTCTCGACCACAAGCTGATCGAAGGCGCGAAGGCCGCGCTGGAGACGGGGCGGCCGGTCCGCATCGAAACCGGCGTCTGCAACGTCAACCGCACCGTCGGCGCCATGCTGTCGGGCGAGGTGGCGCGGGCCTATGGCCATGCGGGCCTTCCGGCCGACACCATCTCGGTCAGGCTGACCGGCACGGCGGGCCAGAGCTTCGGCGCCTTCCTGGCCCACGGCGTGACGCTGGACCTCATCGGCGACGGCAACGACTACGTGGGCAAGGGCCTGTCGGGCGGCAAGGTGATCGTGCGCCAGCCGGAAGGCGTGGGCCGCGAGCCGACCGAGAACATCATCGTCGGCAACACCGTCCTCTACGGCGCCGTCGCGGGCGAAGCCTATTTCAACGGCGTGGCCGGTGAACGCTTCGCCGTGCGCAACTCCGGCGCCGTCGCGGTGGTGGAAGGCGCGGGCGACCACTGCTGCGAGTACATGACCGGCGGGACGGTCGTGGTGCTGGGCGCCACGGGCCGCAATTTCGCGGCGGGCATGAGCGGGGGCGTCGCCTACGTCTACGACCCTGACAAGCGGTTCTCCAGCCTGTGCAACAAGGCCATGGTCGACCTCGACGCCGTGGAGCTGACGAACCTCGCCGACGATCCGCGCTGCCCGGTCCAGAAGGCCCCCGGCGCGCACGACAACGGCATGGGCGACATGCTCCGCTTCGACGGCGAGCGCCTGCGCATCCTGGTCGGGCGCCACCTGCTGCACACCGGCAGCGCCCGCGCCAAGGACATCCTCGACAACTGGGAAACGGCCCTCGGCGCCTTCGTGAAGGTGATGCCGAAGGACTACCGCCGCGCCCTGCTCGACATGGAGACCGAACGGCAAGCCGCCGTCACGGTCGCCGCCGAGTAACCAGACTTTCGGAGCAGCATCATGGGCAAGCCCACCGGCTTCCTCGAAATCGAACGTTCGGATCGCGGCTACGCCAAGCCCGAGGAGCGCCTGAAGACCTGGCAGGAGTTCGTCCGGCCGCTGCCCTACACCGAGGTCGCCCAGCAGGCGGCGCGGTGCATGGACTGCGGGATTCCGTTCTGCCACCAGGGCTGTCCGGTCAACAACCTGATCCCGGACTGGAACGACCTCGTCTACCGCGACGACTGGAAGGTGGCGCTGGATACGCTCCACTCGACCAACAACTTCCCGGAGTTCACCGGCCGCGTCTGCCCCGCTCCATGCGAGGCGGCCTGCACCCTGAACATCCAGGACAGCCCGGTCACCATCAAGACCATCGAGTGCGAGATCGTCGACCGCGGCTGGCAGGAAGGCTGGATCAAGGCCCAGCCCTCGATGCGCGGCACGGGCAAGCGCATCGCCGTCGTCGGCTCCGGCCCCGCCGGGCTCGCCTGCGCCCAGCAGCTCGCGCGCCTGGGCCATGCGCCCACGGTGTTCGAGAAGAACGACCGCATCGGCGGCCTGCTGCGATACGGCATCCCCGACTTCAAGATGGAGAAGCACCTCATCGACCGCCGCATCGCGCAGATGGAAGGCGAGGGGGTCATCTTCCGCACCAACTTCGAGGTCGGCGTGAGCGTCACGGTCCAGCGCCTGCTGGACGACTACGACGTGCTGGTGATGGCGGGCGGCGCCGAGCTGCCCCGCGACCTGGAGGTCCCCGGCCGCGAGCTGGACGGCGTCCACTTCGCCATGGACTTCCTGACCCAGCAGAACAAGCGCGTGGCGGGCGACGCCGAGGACAAGGCGGCCCCTGCCGGGACGATCAGCGCGGCGGGCAGGCACGTCGTGGTCATCGGCGGCGGCGACACCGGCTCGGACTGCATCGGCACCTCCAACCGCCATGGCGCGCTCTCGGTCACGCAGCTTGAGATCATGCCCCAGCCGCCGGTGCGCGAGAACAAGGCCCTGACCTGGCCCGACTGGCCGCTGAAGCTGCGCACCTCCTCAAGCCACGAGGAAGGCTGTGAGCGCGACTTCGCCGTGCTGACCAAGCGCTTCGTGGGTTCGGGCGGCAAGCTGGAGGCCGTCGAGTGCGTCCGGGCCGAGTGGGCCAGCGACAACGGCCGCATGGTCATGCGCGAGGTCGCGGGCAGCGAGTTCCAACTCAAGGCCGACCTGGTGTTCCTGGCCATGGGCTTCCTGGGGCCGCGCGCGGAGGGCTTCGTCACCCAATCCGGGGTCAACCTGGACGCGCGCGGCAACGTCCACGCCAACACCTCGGACTACCAGACCTCGGCCGACCGCATCTTCGCCTGCGGCGACATGCGCCGTGGCCAGTCGCTGGTGGTCTGGGCGATCCGTGAGGGGCGCCAGTGCGCCGATTCGGTCCACGCCTTCCTGGCCGCCGAGGCGAAGGTCGCCTGAGGCTGCCTGGGGATAAACGCGGATACGGCGTGACAGGACACGCCGTCCGCGCCTAGGCTTCTTCCTCACGCGACTCACGTCCGTTGGTGGACGCGCGCAAAACACTGGAGTGGGCAGGACATGGCCGAGAAGAAAACGAACGCCCTGCAGCAGCCGCTGCAACCCTCAGCTGAACTCGCCGCCGTCGTCGGCTCGGGCAAGCTGTCGCGTGGCGAAGTGGTCTCCAAGATCTGGGACTACATCAAGAAGAACAACCTGCAGAACCCCGCCAACAAGCGCGAGATCCTGGCCGACGCCAAGCTCAAGCCGGTGTTCGGCGGCAAGGACAAGGTCAGCATGTTCGAAATGAACAAGCATCTGGCTGGCCACCTGACCAAGTAAGATTCCGACGTTCGCCCTCATGGGCTGACGAGAGGCGGCGGCCCGTTGCGGCCGCCGCCTCTTTTCGTCTTAACTGGCGGCAGGAACGGCAAGGGGGGCAAGCGCGTGAACAGGTTCGGAATCTGGGCCGCCGCCTTGGCGCTGGGCTTGGCCGCCTGCGGGACGGCGTCGTCGCAGGTGGTCCAGGCCGACCCCTGGAAGAGCCTGCGCGAGACCGCGCCGCTGCCCTACACCAAGGAAAAGGGCCTGATCGAGGTCGGGGACGTGAAGCTGCGCTATGCCGTCTACGGCAAGGGCAAGCCGCTGATCCTGCTGCATTCGGGCCTGGGCCATGGCGACTATTGGGCCAACCAGGTGGGGCCGCTGTCGCAGGAGTACGAGGTCGTGCTGGTGGACCTGCGCGGCCACGGGCGCAGCACCCGCTCGGACGCGCCGGTCTCCTACGGCCTGCTGGCCGAGGACGTGACGGTGCTGATGCAGAAGCTGCGCATCGGCAAGGCCGCCGTCCTGGGCTGGGGCGACGGGGCGGTCACGGCGATGGAACTGGCTCTGCGCCATCCGGGACGGGTGCGCGAGCTGATCCTGTTCGGCGTCACCTATGACCTGTCGGGTCAGCGGCCGGACGTGGACAAGAGCCAGACCTTCATCGACTACGTCCACAAGACCGCAGAGGACTATCGCCGCCTGTCGCCCGCGCCGGACGCCTATGACGCCCTGTTCCAGCAGATGGAGGCGATGTGGGCAAAGGAGCCGGCCTACACGCCCGCCCAGCTGGCGAAGATCAGGACGCCGACCACCATCATCGTCGCTGAGCACGACGAGTGGGTCCGGCGCGAGCATGCCGAGGCGCTGGGGGACCTGATCCCCAACGCCCAGATCGTCATCGTGCCCAACGTCAGCCACTTCGCGCCCTGGCAGGCGCCCAAGAAGTTCAACGACCTAGTCAAGCTGGCCCTGCGTTACTGAAAAAATTTGCGCCGGGCATAGGGTAGGGCGCGAAATCCGCCTTCTAATGGGTATGAGGGTGCGTCCGAAGGGCTGAGAGGTGTCGCAAACCCAGCCGCAGCTCCATGACTGGATGGTCCGCTACGGGCCCGCCTTGCGCGCCTATTTCCGCAAGAAGGTGGGGCCGGGCGAGGCCGACGACCTCGTGCAGGACGTCTTCCTGGCCATGCAGGCGCGCGGGCCGCTGGACGACACCGAGCATGTGAACCGATACCTGTTCCGCGTCGCCGCCAACGTGGTCGCCAAGCGCCACCAGGCGGGGGGCTGGGACTGGTCCGCCCACGCCCAGCTCGACGACGAGGAGGTCGTCCACGACGCCGCCTCGCCCGAGCGGGCCCTGATCGCCAAGCAGGCGCTGGAGGGACTGCTGGCGGCCCTGCGCGGCCTGCCGCCGCGTTCGGCCCAGGCGTTCGCCCTTCACCGCTTCGACGAGATGACCTACGGCGAGATCGCCGTCCACATGGGCATATCCGTGAAGGCGGTCGAAGCCCTGATGAAGCGCGCGCTTGAGAAGATCACCGCCAGCCTGGAGGAGGCGCGGTGAGCGAGCCCGAGACCCTCCAGGCCCAGGCGGCCGGCTGGTTCGCCCGCGAGCGCTCCGGGGCGATGGACGGCGCCGAGCGGCAGGCGCTGGACGCCTGGCTGACCGATCCCGCCCACCGCGCGGCCTACGACGCCGTGGCGAGGGCCTGGGCGAGCGTGGCCGTGACCCGCAGCGCGCCGGAGATTCTCGCCATCCGGGCCGAGGCCCGCCGCCGTCCCGCGCCGCCGTGGCGCCGGGCCGCCTGGCCCCGCATCGCGGCGGCCTGCGTGGCGCTGGCCGTGGTCGGCGCCGTCAGCCTGTTCGTCGGGCGCGAGGCGGGGGTGGTCCAATCCCGCGCCCTGAAGGCCGAGGTCTACCGCACGGCCTTGGGCGAACGCTCGACCATGACCCTGCGCGACGGGACGGTGGTGACCTTGAACACCGACACCGTCCTGCGCACCGAAAGCGCGGCGGGCAAGCGGCTGGTCTATCTCGACAAGGGCCAAGCCTTCTTCCGGGTGGCCAAGGACCCCCGGCGACCCTTCGTGGTCACCGCCGCCGGGCGCACGATCACGGCGCTGGGCACCGCCTTCGACGTGCGGGTCGACGGGGCGTTCGAGGTGACGCTGGTCGAGGGCAAGGTCAAGGTCGAGACCAAGGCCGCAGCCGCCAGGTCCGCCGCCGTGCAGGCCACCGAGATGCTGCCCGGCAGCCAACTCGTCGCCTCGGCCGACCAGGCCTGGCGCGTGGCGCCGACCGACACCGGCAAGGAGACGAGTTGGCTGACCGGCTGGCTCGACTTCGACAACGAGCCGCTGGGCCAGGTGGCGGCGGAGTTCAACCGCTACTCTCCCCGCAAGATCGTGGTGGAGGACGCCGCCCTGGCCGCCACGCCCGTGAGCGGCCGGTTCGAGGCGGGAGACGTGGAAGCTTTCACCCGCGCGCTGGAAAATTACGAGATCGCGCGGGTGGATATCGCCACCCCCGCCGCCATCACGCTCAGTGCGCCGTAAAAAAATCCAGGGGGTGCATAGGGTGGGCCGCCGGATTTCTCCTTCTAGTCTTCAGGGAGCCACGCTCCTGAAGAAGAAACAGGGGGGAGTGACAGTGCTCAAGACATCCAGGACTATCCTGCTCTGCGGAGCCGCAGTCTTCGCGCTCGGCGCCACGGCCGCGGCGGCTGAGGAAACCAAGTTCAACATTCCCGCCCAGCCCCTGTCGGTGGCGCTGAAGGCCTTCAGCGAACAGAGCGGCCGGCCTGTGCTGTACCGGCCCGAGATCGCGGCGGAGAAGGTCTCCGGCGGGGCCACGGGCACGGTCGAGGCGGAGACGGCCCTGGGCCAGATCCTCGCTGGCTCGAACCTGACATATCGTCGCGAGGGAAACACCTTCCTGATCGTCCAGGCCGGGGAGAGCGGCTCCGGCCCCCAGTCCGCAAGCGCCGGCGACGTTGATGCGCTGATCGTCACGGCGCAGAAGAAGGAAGAGAATATCCAGGACGTGCCGATCGCGATTTCGGCGTTCTCGGCCAAGGCGCTGGACGAGCAGAAGATCGAAGGCGGCTTCGACCTCCTGAAGGCGATCCCGAACGTCACCTTCTCCAAGAACAATTTCAGCAGCTACAACTTCTCCATCCGGGGCATCGGGACGAAGGCAGTCTCCGTGGCGACCGACCCGGGGGTCGCGGTCAGCTTCAACAATACCTCCCTGATCCGTAACCGCCTGTTCGAGCAGGAGTATTACGACATCGAGCGGGTCGAGGTGCTGCGCGGTCCCCAAGGCACGCTCTATGGCCGCAACGCCACGGCGGGCGTCATCAACGTGATTTCGGCCAAGCCCGACCTCGACGCCTTCGACGGGCAGGTGAAGGTCGAGGTCGGCAACTACAGCACCCGTCGCGGCAGCGGCTACATCAACCTGCCCATCGTCGAGGACAAGCTGGCGCTGCGCGTCGCCGGGGCCTTCACCGAGCGCGACGGCTACGACTACAACTCGATCACCGAGCACGCCATCAACGGCCGCGAACTCTACTCCACCCGCGTGACGCTGGGCTTCGAGCCGACCGAGCGCCTGCGCGGCAACTTCATCTGGGAACACTTCGAGGAAGACGACAACCGCTCGCGCACCGGCAAGCAGCTTTGCCGCCATGACCCGGGGCTGGAGCAGGTCGGGACCTACACCATCACCGATCCGGTGGTGCGCGCGACCCTCAGCCAGGGCTGCCTGCCCGTTTCCCTCTATGACGACGCCGCGTTCGGCACGCCGAACGGCCTGTCGATCCCCTTCATGCTCTTGGGCGCGGGCGCGACGCCCGGATTCACCTTCTTCTTCGGCTACCGGGGCGAGTACGGGGCGGCCGACAACCTCATCGTTGATCCCCTTGACCCCTATCGCGGGATGGAACAGTCGCGGGACCTGCGCACGGTCGCCTCGGCCATCGATCCGATATACCGGGCGGCCGCCGACATATTCGAGTTGAACTTCGACTTCGATGTCAGCGATAACATCACTTTGTCGTCTCAAACGCTATACAATGAGGACGAATACTATTCCAGTCAGGACTACAACAGGTTCAACTCCTATCCGGTGGTCAGGGACACCGGCGGCCTGATGATGGACGTGTACGACTGGGACACGGGGACGACATCCTGGGTCCGCAGCCCGTGGGCCGACGCCGCGCCCGGCGGCATCTTCTGCGACCCGCAGCTCGGCTGCTCCGACACCATCTTCGGGATGGACATCTCCCGCGCGAAGACCAAGCAGTTCTCGCAGGAGTTCCGCCTGGCGTCGTCCTTCGACGGCCCGCTGAACTTCAACATCGGCGCCAACTACACGCGCTATGAGACGGTCGAGGACTATTTCGTCCTGTTCAACCTGGTGACCGCCATCGCCGAAGCCCTGAATTACCAGGGCAGCGCGCAGCAGGCAGAGTACGACACGCCCTACGGCGAGTGCAAGTACGGCTTCTTCACCGTTGGCGGGATCGGCGTCATCCCGCACGGCCCGCCGGGCAGCAACGGCTGCGTCTATGTCGATCCCAATCCGCTCGGCTCGATAAACGGGGAGGGCCACAACTATTTCCGCAGCCAGAACCCCTACGAGCTTTCGTCGACCGGCGTGTTCGGCGAGCTTTATTGGGAGTTCAGCGACACCGCCAAGCTGACCGCCGGCCTGCGCTATACCGACGACAAGAAGACCTTCACGCGCATCCCCAGCCAAGTGCTGCTGTCGACGGCCTACATGCTGGGCGGCACGATCGACCGTGGCTATCCGGTGGAAGGCGTCATCAAGCAGCACTGGGGCGAGTTCACCGGCCGGATCGGCGTCGACTGGACGCCGGAGCTTTCCTTCACCGACCGGACGATGTTCTACGGCTTCTATTCTCGCGGCTACAAGGGCGGCGGCGCCAACCCGCCGGGCATCGGCTTCAACAAGGAGCCGTACGAAATCCTGGGCAGCCCGTTCGACGTGCAGCTCTATACCCCGAACTATTCGGCGACCTTCGAACCGGAGTTCATCAACGCTTTTGAAATCGGGGCCAAGAACACACTGCTCGGCGGTTCGATGATCCTGAACCTCGGGGCCTTCTACTACGACTACAAGGACTATCAGGTCTCGCGCATCGTCGACCGTACGGCTGTGAACGAGAACTTCGACGCCACTGTCTGGGGACTTGAGCTGGAGTCCGTCTGGCACGCGACGCCGAACCTGCGCATCAACCTGGCGCTCGGCTTCCAGGACAGCAGCATCGCCGACGGCGAGAAGTCCATCGACCTGATGAACCGCACGCAGGGCGCCGACGGCTACGCGGTCATCAAGCCGTGGGTGCAGTTGCCGTCGAACTGCGTCGTCACCATCGAGGCGCTGCAGAAGTCGTTCGACGAATGGTTCGGCCGCCCCGATCCGGGCCTCGTGCAGCTCTGCCCCGGCTCCTACATGTTCGATCTCGGGAGCCTGTTCCCCGGCATTCGCGACACCTTCCCGAACGGCGGCCAGGGCTTCTACGACGACCTGTCCGGGAACGAACTGCCCAATACGCCGCATTGGACCCAGTCCGTCGGCGCCCAGTATACCATGCCCTTCGGCGATGGCTGGCGGGCGACGGTGCGGGGCGACTTCTACCACCAGTCGCAGTCCTATCACCGGGTCTACAATTCCGAGCCCTACGACAAGCTGCGGGGGTGGACGAACGCCAACCTGTCGCTGTGGGTCGAGCGACCTGAGGACGACCTGAAGGTCGAGGTCTACGTCAAGAACCTGTTCGACGACACGCCGATCACCGACGCCTTCCTCAACAGCGACGACACCTCGCTGACCACCAACGTCTTCACCCTCGATCCCCGGCTGATCGGCTTCTCGATCACCAAGGGCTTCTAGCGGCGCCAGGCCCCCGAGGTCCGACAGGGCGGCGGAGCGATCCGCCGCCCTCTTTCCTTCGAAAAAATTGCAGGCCGACCTGTAGGCTTCCGGCGGAATTGCGTCTGTAGTGGTGGGGAGGTCCATCCCGTATGGCGCAACCGCCGAACCCGTCGCCGAACGAGCCGCCCGCCCTGCGGGAGGAGGACCTGCGCGCGTGGATGATCGAGTACGGTCCCGCCCTGCGCCGGTTCTTCGAGCGCCGGGTCGGGGCCGGCGAGGCCGAGGACCTCGTGCAGGACGTCTTCCTGCACCTGCAGGCGCGCGCTGTCGGCGGGGCGGTGGAGAACGTCGAGCGATACCTCTTCCGCATAGCCAACAACGTGCTGGTCAGCCGCCACCGCCATCTGGCCGCCAAGGGACGGGCGCTGGAGGAGGCGCTGCACGAGGCGCTGGAGCCGGTCGAGACCATCTCGTCCGAGCGGGTGCTGATCGGCCGCCAGGAGGTCGCCCGCGCCATCGCCGCGATGAAGGACCTGCCGCCGCGCACGCGCGAGGCGTTCATCTTCCACCGCTTCAACGAGATGACCTATCCCGCCATCGCCCGGCGGATGGGCATATCGGTCAGCGCCGTGGGGCAGCTCATCGCCCGGGCGCTGGAAAAGCTCACCGAGGAAACAGGCCGGCCATGAAGGCGGACATCCGGGAAAATCCGATGAGCGCCGCGGACTGGTTCGCCCTGCGCCGGTCGGGCGCGATGACGGCGGCCGAGGCGGCGGCGCTGGAGCTATGGCTGGCCGAGCCCGGCGCCCGCGCGGCGTTCGAGGCGGTGGAGCGGACCTGGGCCCTGATGGACGCCGCCCGTGACGAGCCGGACATGCTGGCCATGCGCGAGGCGGCCGAGCGCGCGCACCGCCTTCCCCGGCGGCTGGTGGCGGGCGGGGCGCTGGCGGCCTGCCTGGTCGCGGCCGTGGCGGTCACGGTCTCCATGCCCCAGGTGCGGCCGCAGGCGGCGGCCCAGACCTTCTCCACCGGCGTCGGCCAGATGACGACCATGACCCTGCCGGACGGCTCGGTCGTGACGCTCGACGCCGACACCGTGCTGCGGATGCGCGAGGGCGCGGGCGAGCGGGTGGTGACGATGGAGAAGGGCCGCGCCTTCTTCCGCGTCGCGCGCGATCCGGCCCGGCCGTTCAGCGTGGTGGCGGCGGGCAAGAAGGTGACGGCCCAGGGCACGGCGTTCGACGTGCGGCTGACGAACGACTGCTTCGAGCTGGTGCTGGTCGAGGGCAAGGTGAAGGTGGCCGACGCCTCCCGCTTCCGGCGCAAGCAGGCGGCGGACCTGGAGGCGGGCTCGCGGCTGGTGGTCGAGAACGAGGGCCGCTGGGACGTCACGCGCGTGAACGTCGAGCGCGAGACGAGCTGGCTGCGCGGCTGGCTGACCTATGACAACGAACCGATGGGCGCCATCGCCGAGGACCTGAACCGCCATTCGCGCAAGAAGGTCGTCATCCGCGACAAGGCCGTGGCGGACACCCCGATGATGGGGGCGTTCAAGCCGGGTGACGTGGAAGGCTTCGTCAAGGCCGCGCGCTTCTATGCGTTCGCCGAGGTGGCGTCGGAAACCGACGAGGCGGTCGTTCTTGTCGCGCCGAAATAAAATAGGTCGCCCGACCTGTAGGGCCCCGCGCGTTTCGCGTCTGTCGTATTGGGGGCCGGTCATGCTCCCGAAAAATCGACAAGAGGGGGAGCGAAAGATGCGTCATCGGAATATTCATGTGCGCCTGATGTGCGGGGCTGCGATGGCCCTGGCCCTGCCGATGGCGGCGGCGGCCGAGGTGGTCGCCTTCGACATCGCGCCGCAGCCTCTCACCGAGGCGTTGAAGGAATTCGGCGTCCAGAGCCGCAGCACGATCGTGGCCAAGCCCGAGGTCGTGCAGGCGAAGGCGTCCCTGGGCGTCGCCCGCAGCGCCGAGCCTGACGAAGCCCTGTCGATGCTGCTGGAGGGCACGGGCCTGACCTGGCGGCGCGAGGGCGGGACCTTCATGATCGTCCAGGCGGGGGAGGGCGGCTCCAGCCCCCAGGCCGCAAGCGCCGGCGACGTTGATGCGCTGATCGTCACGGCGCAGAAGAAGGAAGAGAATATCCAGGACGTGCCGATCGCGATCTCGGCCTTTTCCGCCAAGATGCTGGAGGCCCAGAAGATCGAAGGCGGCTTCGACCTGCTCAAGGCGATCCCGAACGTCACCTTCTCCAAGAACAATTTCAGCGGCTACAATTTCTCGATCCGGGGCATCGGCACCAAGGCGATCTCGATCACCACCGACCCTGGCGTCGCGGTCGAGTTCAACGACACTCCGCTGATCCGCAACCGGCTGTTCGAGCAGGAATACTTCGACGTCGAGCGGGTCGAGGTGCTGCGCGGTCCACAAGGGACCCTGCACGGGCGCAACGCCACGGCGGGCGTGATCAACGTGATCTCGCGCACGCCGGACCTGGGCAGCTTCGGCGGCTCGATCAAGGGCGAGGTCGGCAACTATCACGCCAAGCGCATCAGCGGCGCGGTCAACATCCCGCTGGCGGAGGATGTGCTGGGCGTGCGCCTGGCCGGCGCGCTGACCAGCCGCGACGGCTATGACTTCAACGCCACCACGGGCAACGCCATCAACGGCCGCGACCTGTGGTCCGCGCGCCTGACGCTGGGCTACGAGCCCAACGAACGGATGCGGGCCGACCTGATCTGGGAGCGGTTCGAGGAGGATGACGACCGCGCCCGCACCGGCAAGCAGCTCTGCCACCACGACGCCGGCCCGGAGACCGTCGCCGGCCACACCAACCTCTCGCCCTTGGCGCGCGCCTCGCTCAGCCAGGGTTGCCTGCCGGGCGGCCTCTATGCCGACGCGGCGTTCGGCACGCCCAACGGCCTCAGCATGCCCTTCATGCTGGTGGCCTCCGACGCCACCATCACCGGCATCGGCAGCACCGCGCCCGTGGGGTCGCTGGCCGACCGGATGGCGTTCGTCGTCTCCCCGATCCTGCAGGTCGACCCCTACGGCGGCATGATGCAGTCGCGGGACCTGCGGACGATCAATTCGATCAAGGACCCGGTCTATCGCGCCAAGACCGACGTCTTGCAGGCCAACCTGCGCTTCGACCTGACCGACGCCCTGACGCTGACGTCCCAGACGGCCTACGCCAAGGACTCGATCTTCTCGATCCAGGACTACAACCGCTTCAACACCGTGCCGGTGTTCCGCGATTCCTCCGGCCTGTTCGACCTGATCACGGACGATCCGTCGGAATTCCGCAGCCTGACGGCCGGGGGCGTCTACTGCGATCCGCAGATCGGATGCTCGAACACCATCGCCGGGTTCGACATGTCCCGCGCCGAGAGCGAGCAATACAGCCAGGAAATCCGCGTGGCCTCCAGCTTCGACGGGCCGGTGAATTTCAGCCTGGGGGCGAACTACACCGATTACCGGACGGTCGAGGACTATTTCGTCTTCTTTAACCTGATCACGCTGCTGTCCCAGCTTCCGAATTCGAACAACCCCATCGAGATCTGGAACGACAGCGCCGACTATACCCAGTGCCGGGCCGGGCGGAGCTACCCCGACCTGCAGAGCATGGAGAACCCGGTCCAGCCGGGCTGCATCTATGTCGATCCAAACCCGCTGGAGAGCATCAACGGGGACGGCCACAACTACTTCCGCAGCAAGAACCCCTATCGACTGAAGTCGTGGGCGGCGTTCGGCGAGCTGTATTGGGACGCCACGCCCGAGCTGAAGATCACGGCCGGCCTGCGCTATACCGACGACCGCAAGATCTTCACCCCCGTGCCATCGCAGCTCCTGCTGTCGAGCCGCGCCTTCACGGCGGGCCTGGTCGATCGCGGCTACCCGGCCGAACCGGACATCGTGCAGACCTGGGGCGAGGTTTCCGGGCGCCTGGGCTTCGACTGGCGGCCCGACCTGGCGTTCACCGACGACACCATGATCTACGCCTTCTATTCGCGCGGCTACAAGGGCGGCGGCGCCAACCCGCCGGGCATCGGCTTCAACCCCGAGCCGATCTTCACCGGCTCGCCCGTGGCGCAGACGCTGCCCTACCCGGAGCTGTTCGACCCGGAATTCGTCAACGCCTTCGAGATCGGGGCGAAGAACACCCTGCTGGGCGGCGCGCTGGTCCTGAACGGCAACGCCTTCTACTATGACTACTCGAACTATCAGGTGTCGCAGATCAAGGATCGGACGGCGGTCAACGAGAACTTCGACGCCACCGTCTGGGGCCTGGAGCTGGAGGCGGTGTTCTCGCCCAGCCGCGATCTGCGCTTCAACGCCACGCTCGGCTATCAGGACACGAAGATCGCCGACGGCGAGACCTCGCTCGACCTGATGAACCGCACCCAGGGCGACCCGGACTATGTGGTGACCAAGCCCTTCGTGCAGTCGCCCTCCAACTGCGTCGCGCCGAAGGCGGTCGTCGATTTCCTGATCGACACCTACCGTTCGGGGACCAGCCCCATCGGCGCGCTGGATGACGGCGGCGGCCTCATCATGCTCTGCCCCGGCACCTGGATGTCGGAGGCGCTCGGGCCGATGATCTTCGACTTCGCCGGGGTGGACCGGGACGCCTGGCTGGCGGAGACCAACGGCGGGGCAGGCTTCTATGACGACCTGTCGGGGAACGAACTGCCCAACGCGCCGCACTGGACGGCGTCGGCCGGGGCGCAGTACGGATTCGATTTCCGAGACGGCTGGCGGGCCACGGTGCGGGGCGACGCCTATTGGCAGAGCCAGTCCTGGCACCGGGTCTACAACTCCGACCCGTACGACAAGCTGCGTGGCTGGTACAACCTGAACCTGTCGCTGTGGCTGGAGAACGACGACGGCCTGAAGATCGAGCTGTACGCCAAGAACATCCTCGACAAGACGCCGATCACGGACGCCTTCCTCAATTCCGACGACACGGCGCTGACGACCAACGTCTTCGTCCTCGACCCCCGCCTGATCGGCCTGTCGGTCCGCAAGGCGTTCTGATCCGACTCCAGATCAGGGCTTCAGGGCGGCGGAGCGATCCGCCGCCCTTCCCGGTCCGACCGGGCAAAAAAAGTTCGCCGCCTATGTGAGGCGTCCGCGAAAATCCCCGTCTAACCTGATGAGACGGGTCTATGGTCCGTCGTGTCTTTATCGCAGGCCGAGACGGGCTCATGGCGCCGACGCCGCCGCTTCCCGAGGAAAGGGCCCCCGCTCCGGGGGATGCGGACGCGCGCGCGCTGATGGTCCGCTACGGCCCGGCCCTGCGACGGTACTTCCGCAAGCGGGCCATGCCCCATGACGTCGACGACCTCGTGCAGACGGTGTTCCTGAAGATGCAGGCGCGGGGCGCGGGCGAGGCGGTCGAGGACGTAGAGCGCTACCTCTTCCGCACGGCCGCCACGGTGCTGGTCGACGACCATCGGCGCGACACGCTGGGCCTGCGCCGCCACGAGGCGCTGAGCGAGGCGGTGGAGCCGGTGGACGACTTCTCGCCCGAGCGCATCCTGATCGGTCAGGAAAACCTGGACCGCATCATGGTCGCGGTTCAGGCGCTGCCGCCCCGCGTGGCGGAGGCTTTCGTCTTCCACCGCTTCGAGGAGATGACCTACGAGGCCATCGCCCGGCGCATGGGCATCACCAAGAGCGCGGTCGAGAAGCTGATCATGCGGGCGCTCGACCGGCTGATGGCGAGCCTGGAAGCCGGGCGATGAGCGGCGGGCCGCACCCCTCGCAGGCCGAGGCCGAGAGCCCGCGCACGGTCGCGGCGGCCTGGTTCGCGCGCAAGCGTTCGGGCGAGATGACCGGGCAGGAAGCGCAGGAACTGGCCGTCTGGCTGGGCGCCGATCCCACCCACCGCGCGGCCTGGGACCTGGCCGAGCGGCTGTGGGCGTCGTCCGAGGCGATGCGCAGCAACCCGACGATGATGGCCCTGCGCGAGCGGGCCATGCGGCGGCGGTACTGGCGCGACTGGTCGATCGGCGGCGCCGTGGCCGCGACCCTGGTCGCCGGGGTGCTGGGCGGCTGGATGCTGCTGGACCGGCCTTCGATGCCGGCGGCGCCGCCGGTGCTGGCCGCTTCCGCGGGGCAGGAATTCCGCACCGAGGTCGGCCAGCGCGCCGCCATCACCCTGCCGGACGGCTCGGTCGTGACGCTCGGCACCAACACCCTGCTGCGCACCCACGACACCCCGCGCCAGCGGCTGATCGAGCTGGAGCGCGGACAGGCGTATTTCAAGGTCGCCAAGGACCGCAGCCGCCCCTTCGTCGTCAAGGCGGCGGGCCGGCGGGTGGTGGCCGTCGGCACGGCGTTCGAGGTGCGCGTGGACCGCAGCCGCGTCGCCGTGACCCTGGTCGAGGGCAAGGTGCGGGTGGAGGCGCCGATCAACGCGGCGGGCGACGGCCGTTTCTCCCGCTTCGTCCAGACGACGGAAATGGAGCCCGGCTCCCAGCTTGTCGCCCAGGACGGCAAGCCCTGGGCGGTGGCCGAGGTGGACGCCGAGCGGGAGGTGAGCTGGCTGGCCAACAAGCTGGTCTTCCAGGACGAGCCGCTGTCGCACGTGGTGGCCGAGCTGAACCGCTATTCCGGCCGCCGCATCGTCATCGGCGATCCCGCCATCGCCGACGCGCCGGTCAGCGGCAGCTTCCGCACCGACGACGTGGATGAAGCCGTGCGGGCCCTGGTCGCCTACGGCCTGGCGCGGGTGAGCGCCCAGGACGGGGCCGTGATCGAGCTTTCGAGGCCCGCTGAGACGGATATGAAAAAATTCGCTGGTTCGATGTGAGGTGTTCCCGAAAATTCCCGTCTGATCTTTCAGGAAGGCGTTTTCGCCTGAAAGAACAGGGGGAGGAATAAATGGCTATTTCGGGTCTAAAGGCGCGTGGGCGCTTGCTTTGTGGCGCAGCTATACTTGCCTTGTCCTTGCCGATGGCCGCCCAGGCGCAGGACCGCGCCGAGTTCAGCATCAAGCCGCAGTCCCTGGCCGGCGCCCTGAACGAGTTCGCCGTCCAGAGCCCCTGGCCGATCCTCTACACCCTCGACCAGACCGTCTCGAAGTCGACGGCGGGCGTGACCGGCAGCCAGGCGCCGGAGGAGGCCCTGGCCCAGGTGCTGGCCGGCACCGGCCTGACCTTCCGCCGCGAGGGCGCCACCTACCTCATCGTGCAGGCTGGGGAGGGCG
>CAZOHI010000008.1:0-84090 GCA_964579695.1 uncultured Caulobacter sp.
AGCTGGAAGCGCGTCAACCACCCCAGCCAGGTGCTGGCGGTCGGCGACACGGTGAAGGTCCAGATCGTCAAGATCAACCCGGACACCCAGCGCATCAGCCTCGGCATGAAGCAGCTCCAGTCCGACCCGTGGGACGGCGTGGAAGCCAAGTACCCGGTGGGCGCCCGCTTCACCGGCCGGATCACCAACATCACCGACTACGGCGCCTTCGTGGAGCTGGAAGCCGGCGTCGAGGGCCTGGTCCACGTGTCCGAGATGTCCTGGACCAAGAAGAACGTCCACCCCGGCAAGATCGTCTCCACCTCGCAGGAAGTGGACGTGGTCGTGCTGGACGTCGATCCGTCCAAGCGCCGCGTGTCGCTGGGCCTGAAGCAGGCCATGGCCAACCCGTGGGAAGCCTTCATCGACGCCCATCCGATCGGCTCGACCGTCGAGGGCGAAGTCAAGAACGCCACCGAGTTCGGCCTGTTCGTCGGCCTGGACAACGACATCGACGGCATGGTGCACCTGTCCGACCTCGACTGGGCCGTGCCCGGCGAGGAGGCGATGGCGAAGTACAAGAAGGGCGACGTCATCAAGGCCAAGGTCCTCGATGTCGACGTCGAGAAGGAACGCATCAGCCTGGGCGTGAAGCAGCTGGCTGGCGACCCGATGGCCGGCGACACCTACCACAAGGGCCAGACCGTCACCGTCACCGTCACCGAGATCACCTCGGGCGGCATCGAGGTGAAATTCGGCGAGGACGACGCGCCGATGAGCGCCTTCATCCGCAAGTCCGATCTCTCGCGCGACCGCCAGGAACAGCGCCCCGAGCGTTTCGCCGTCGGCGACCGCCTGGACGCCCAGCTCACCAACATCGACAAGGCCGCCCGCCGGGTGTCCCTGTCGGTCAAGGCCCTGGAAATGGCCGAGGACAAGGAAGCCATCGAGAAGTTCGGCTCCTCGGACAGCGGCGCCTCGCTGGGCGACATCCTCGGCGCGGCCCTGCGCGAGAAGGCCCAGAAGGACTAAGGGCGCAGGACCAAGGACCCTCTATAAGGTCTCGACTTCGAGCGGCGGCCCGGGCGACTGGGCCGCCGTTTCCTTTTGGGTCGCCGCTTCCTTTTGAGCATGCGCGGCCAGCCGGGCGCCCTCCAGCGCCCCCGGCACGATGTCCAGGCTGGCCCAGCTCGCCCCCGCCGCCCGCGCCGCCGTCAGCGCCTTCACCGACCGCACGCCGTGGAACATCACCCCCGGCCCGATCCGCTGGAGCGCCAGGACCGTGCGCAGCATGGCCTGCTCGTCGGCGGCCTCGATCAGAGCGCCCGCCTCGACCGCCGCGCCGGAGAAGCCGCAGTCGGCCACCCGCGCGGCCTGCTTCGGGTCGGCGGGCGCGCGGGCCAGCACGCCCCGGAAGATGGGCTTCAGCACCCCCGCCGTCTCGCGCAGGACGCCGGTCGGCACGCCCCGGTCGATGGCGTAGACCTCGCAGACCGCGATCATCTTCAGGCTGGCCTGCGCCTTGCCCGCGAGCCGCAGGAGCTTCCTGCGGAAGCGCGGATTGCGCACCGACGACAGGGCGGCGGGCAGGAAGACCAGCGGCGGGCGCCCGGCCTCCGGTTCGGCGGGCTCCAGCGCGGCCAGGCCTTTCTCGGCCATGGCCAGGTCGATGCGCTCCAGGTCGATGACGTTGAGGCCGTCCGGCGCCACGGGCCGCAGCGCGCCGCTGTCCAGGCGCTCGGCCGCCTGGAAGACCAGCGCCCGGCCGCGCATGGCGCCCTCGCGCAGGCCGATCACCGGCCGCATCACCCCTTCGACCTGCAACATGCGGCCGGAGGCGCCCGAGAGTTGCGCGGCCACCCGCGCGCCCCTCAGGCTCTCCAGGGCTTCGTCACTCACTGGCATCCGGTCACTCCGGCCACGAACTGAACGGACCATCGCGAAGTTCAATGAAATCATGGTTTCACAACGCGCTGAACACCGCTTTAACCCCGCTAAATCGCGCACGGCCTCTTGCGGTTGCGGACGGCGTTGGGCAAAGGTCGCCCGTTGAGCGAGGGGAACCCAGGTCCATGATCAAGTCGGAGCTGATCGCCAGGCTTGCGAGTGAGAACCCGCACCTGACGCAACGCGACGTCGAACGGGTCGTAGGCGTGATCCTCGAGGGCATGATCGACGCCCTGGAGAAGGGCGGCCGGGTCGAGCTGCGCGGCTTCGGCGCCTTCTCGGTGCGCTCGCGGCCCGCGCGGGCCGGCCGCAATCCCCGCACCGGCGAGGCAGTTGACGTGCGCGCCAAGCACGTGCCCTTCTTCAAGAGCGGCAAGGAACTGCGGGCCCGCCTCAACGCGGACTAGCCCGCCCATAGCGGGAAGCAGCATGAGCATCGTCAGCGAATTCCGGGAATTCATCGCCCGGGGCAACGTCATCGACCTGGCCGTCGGCATCATCATCGGCGCGGCCTTCAACTCCATCGTGAAAAGCCTGGTCGACCAGGTGGTCATGCCGCCGATCGGTCTGCTCATGGGCGGGATCGACTTCTCGAAGTTCGAGTGGGTGCTCAAGCCCGACGACCCCGCGACCGAGGCGATGGACAAGGTGGCGATCCAGTACGGCGCCTTCTTCAACACCTGCATCCAGTTCCTGATCGTCGCCTGGGTGGTCTTCCTGCTGGTCAAGGTCGTCAACGCCATTCGCCGCCAGCAGGCCGAAACCCCCGGGGAGGCCGCCGCCCCCACCCCGACCGAAGCCCTGCTGGTCGAGATCCGCGACCTTCTGAAGGGCGATTCGCCCGCCCCCGCCCCGAAGCGGACCCCGGTGAAGAAGGCCTGAGCGGCATCGCCTGAAGGCGCTCGATTAGCTGGGCGGATTCCGCCCAAGGGAACTATCACCGTCATCCCGGACGGCCCGAAGGGTCGATCCGGGACCCAGGGGCCGCGCCCGTGGCTCTGGGTCCCGGCTCTCCGCGCTTCGCGCTACGGCCGGGATGACGGTGATTTTGACGCTCGCTTATCGAGTCCGGACCCTAGCGCGCTTGGCAAGCGGGGCGTGCGGGTCGGATGGCGGGGGCCTGGCGCATCCAGATCGTTCAGTCGAAAACCGTCCAGAACGACGTTCGACCATCGAAATAGTCCACGGTCGTCCAGGCGGCCCCATGCTTGGGCGATGACCACGCTCCGCAAGGGCCAGATACGGCTGGGACCGCAAACCTGGGCCGTCATCCGGGAGGCTTACCTGGCCGGGACGTCCGCCGCGGCTCTGGCGCAGACCTACGGCTGTTCGTTGGGGACCATCCGCTATCGCGCCGTGCGCGAGGGCTGGCGCAGGTGCGACCGGCCGCAAGACGGCGATGCGCCGTCCGCAGCCGACCCGGTCGACGAGGCCCCGCCATCGTCCACCGCCCTGCATGACGCCGCCATGGCCGCCGCCATGCGCGCGGTGCGATGCAGCCGTCCCGCCGAGGCGTTGGCCTATGTGCGGGTCGCGCAGGCGGCGCGGCGGCTGGCGCCGGGCGAGGCGGACGGCGCGTGGTGGTCCGACGAGCCGCCCGAACCGCAGGACAGCCGTCAAATCCAGAAGGACCTGGAGGAACGGGTCGAACGCCTGCGCAACCTCATGTTCAAGCCGAAGGCGTCCGAGGGGGCGTCCGAGGGGGCGTCCGAGGAGGCGGCCGAGGGTTCGGACCTCGCATAGCCGCGAACGCTTCCCCGGGAGGAAGCCGCGGGGTATGCCACGCCTATGCCCACCCTCGCCAAGATATGCGGCCTGTCCACCCCCGAGGCCGTGCGCGCGGCCGTGGACGGCGGGGCGGCGTACCTGGGCTTCATCTTCTTCCCCAGGAGCCCCCGCAACGTGACTCCGGAGACGGCCGCGAGGCTGGCCGAGCCGGTGCGCGGGCGAGGGGTGAAGATCGTGGCCGTCACCGTCGATCCGACCGACGGGCAGCTCGCCGCCATCACCGCCCACCTCAACCCCGACCTCATCCAGCTCCACGGCAAGGAGCCGCCGGAGCGGGTGCGGGACGTTTCCGAGCGCACGGGCCTGGGGGTCGTCAAGGCGGTGTCCGTCTCCACCACCGCCGACATCGACGCCGCCAAAGCCTATGAGCCCGTCGCCGCCCACCTGATGTTCGACGCCAGGGCGCCGGAGGGCTCGGTCCTGCCGGGCGGCGTCGGGGCGCGGTTCGACTGGACGCTGCTGACCGGCCGACGCTTCGAGCGGCCGTGGTTCCTGGCGGGCGGATTGGACCCGTGGAACGTCACGGAGGCGGTGCGCCAGTCGGGCGCGCCGATGGTGGACGTGTCCTCCGGCGTGGAGCGCGGGCCGGGCCAAAAGGACCCCGACCTCATTTCGGCCTTCCTTGAAACGGTCCGCCGCGTCTAAAACGCCCCCGTGAACGCCTCCTCCTCCAAGCCGAACGACTGGACCGCCTTTCCCGACGCCAATGGGCGGTTCGGCGAATTCGGCGGCCGCTATGTCGCCGAAACCCTGATGCCGCTGGTGCTCGACCTCGACCGGGCCTACCGCGAGGCCAAGGACGATCCGCAGTTCCAGGCCGAGCTGGGCGGGTACCTGACCCACTATGTCGGCCGCCCCAGCCCGCTCTATTACGCCGAGCGGCTGAGCGCGCACCTCGGCGGGGCGAAGATCTACTTCAAGCGCGAGGAGCTGAACCACACCGGCGCGCACAAGATCAACAACTGCATGGGCCAGATCCTGCTGGCCATGCGGATGGGCAAGACCCGCATCATCGCCGAGACCGGCGCCGGTCAGCACGGCGTGGCGACGGCGACGGTGTGCGCGCGCTTCGGCCTGCCCTGCATCGTCTACATGGGCGCGGTGGACGTGGAGCGGCAAAAGCCCAACGTCTTCCGCATGAACCTGCTGGGCGCGGAAGTGCGCCCCGTCACCTCGGGCGCGGCGACCCTGAAGGACGCCATGAACGAGGCCATGCGCGACTGGGTCACCAACGTCCACGACACCTACTACCTGATCGGCACGGCGGCGGGGCCGCACCCCTATCCGGCCATGGTCCGCGACTTCCAGGCGGTGATCGGGGCCGAGACGAAGGCCCAGATCATGGAGGCCGAGGGCCGCCTGCCCGACGCCGTGGTCGCCTGCGTCGGCGGCGGGTCGAACGCCATCGGCATGTTCCACCCCTTCCTGGGCGACGAGAGCGTGCGGCTGATCGGCGTCGAGGCGTCCGGTCACGGGCTTCAGACCGACAAGCACGCCGCCTCGCTGACCGGCGGGCGCCCCGGCGTGCTGCACGGCAACCGCACCTATCTCCTCCAGGACGACGACGGCCAGATCATCGACGCCCACTCCATCTCGGCGGGTCTAGACTATCCGGGCATCGGGCCGGAGCATTCCTGGCTGCACGACGTCGGCCGGGCGCAGTACCTGACCTGCACCGACGACGAGGCGCTGGAGGCGTTCAAGCTCTGCGCCGAGCTGGAGGGGATCATCCCGGCCCTCGAAAGCGCCCACGCCATCGCCAAGCTGGGGCAGGTGGCGCAGGAAGTCGGCAAGGACGGGATCGTCGTGCTGACCCTGTCGGGGCGCGGCGACAAGGACATCTTCACGGTGGCCCAGGCCCTGGGACGGACGATCTGATGAGCCGCATCGACCGGCGTTTCGCCGCCCTGGCCGCCGAAGGGCGCGCCGCCTTCGTATCCTACATCATGGCCGGGGACCCGGACCTGGCGACCGCGCTGGAGATCATGCGCGGCCTGCCCGCCGCCGGGGCCGACGTGATCGAGCTGGGCTTTCCCTTCTCCGATCCCATGGCCGAGGGGCCGACCATCCAGCGCGCCTCGCAGCGGGCGCTGGCGAACGGGGTGAAGCTGGACGACGTGTTCGCCGCCGTGCGGGCCTTCCGCCAGGGCGATGACGACACCCCCGTCGTGCTGATGGGCTACTACAACCCGGTCGTGAACCGGGGCCTGGAGGCCTTCGCCCGCACGGCCGCCGAGGCCGGGGTCGACGGCCTGATCATCGTCGACTGCCCGCCGGAGGAGGCAGACCCCCTCGCCGACGCGCTGGACGCCGTGGGCATCTCGCTGATCCGCCTGGCCTCGCCGACCACCGACGAAAAGCGCCTGCCAGCCGTCGTGCGGCGGACTTCGGGCTTCGTCTACTATGTCTCGGTCGCGGGTGTGACCGGGGTGAAGGAGGCCGACGCCGATTCGGTCGCCCCCGCCGTGGCGCGGGTGAAGGCCGCTTCGGGGCTTCCCGTCGCGGTCGGCTTCGGCATCAAGACGCCCGAGCGCGCGGCCCAGGTCGCCCGGGTGGCGGACGCGGTGGTCGTCGGCTCGGCGCTGGTCGATGAAATCGAAGGCGCCGCGCGGGCGAACGAAAACGTGACCGGAAAGGTTCTTTCCATGGCCGCTGCACTTGCTAAGGCTGTGCGCTCGGCCCGAAGCGGCGCTTGAGGTGACAATGGCGATGGCTGATCGGAACGAAGGCAAGCCCGGCAAGGGCGGGGCTCGCGAGCGCGGCGGCTGGCTGGCGCGGATCGCGCCCGGCGTGCGGGGCTTCGTCTCCAAGCGCGAGACGCCCGAGAACCTCTGGGTCAAATGCCCCGACAGCGGCGAGATGATCTATCGCCCCGACCTGGAGGCGGCCCTGTGGGTCACCCCGGCCGGGCGGCACATGCGGATCGGGCCTGAGCTTCGCTTCCGCTATACTTTCGACGGCGGCGCCTTCGAGGCCATCGACACGCCGAAGGTGTTCGAGGACCCCCTGAAATTCTCCGACGGCAAGCCCTACGGCGAGCGCCTGTCGGCCGCCCGCAAGGCGACGGGCGAGCCGGACGCCATGGCCATCGGCGTCGGGACCATCCAGGGCCAGAAGGCCGTGGTGCTGGTGCAGGACTTCGCCTTCATGGGCGGCTCGCTGGGCATGGCGGCGGGCGAGGCCTTCATCGCGGCGGCGAGAGCGGCCGTGGAACGCGAGGTCCCGCTGGTCGTCTACACCGCCGCCGGAGGCGCGCGGATGCAGGAAGGGGCGCTGTCCCTGATGCAGATGGCGCGCACCACGCTGGCCATCCAGGAACTCAAGGCGGCGGGCCTGCCCTACGTCGTCGTGCTGACCGACCCGACCACCGGGGGCGTGACCGCCTCCTACGCCATGCTGGGCGACGTCCACCTGGCCGAGCCGGGGGCGCTGATCGGCTTCGCCGGGCCGCGCGTCATCGAGCAGACCATCCGCGAGACCCTGCCGCCGGGCTTCCAGCGCTCGGAATACCTGGTCGAGAAGGGCATGGTCGACCGCGTCACCCCCCGCGCCGAGCTTCCCGCCGTGCTGGGCTCGATCCTGGGGACCCTGATGATGGGCCGGGCGCGCAAGACGGCCGCCTGAGTGACCGACCACCTGCGAGCGCACGACGCCGCCCTGGAGCGGCTGCGCGCGCTGCATCCGAAGAAGATCGACCTGTCGCTGGGCCGGATGCGCCGCCTGTGCGCGGCGCTGGGCGATCCGCAGCGCAGGCTGCCGCCGGTCGTCCACGTCGCCGGGACCAACGGCAAGGGCTCGACCGTCGCCTGCCTGCGGGCCATCGGGGAAGCGGCGGGCCTGCGCGTCCACGCCTTCACCTCGCCGCACCTCGTGCGGTTTTCCGAGCGCATCCGGCTGGCGGGCCGCCTGATCGATGAGGACCACCTGGCGCAGGTGCTGGAGCGGGTCGAGGCCGCCAACGCGGGCGAGCCGATCACCTTCTTCGAGATCACCGCCGCCGCCGCCTTCCAGGCGTTCTCGGAAGTCGAGGCCGACCTCTGCCTGCTGGAGGTGGGCCTGGGCGGCGCCCTCGACGCCACCAACGTCATCGAGCGGCCCGCCCTCAGCGTCATCACCCCGGTCGACCACGACCACCGGGAGTTCCTCGGCGATTCGCTGGCGGCCATCGCGGGCGAGAAGGCCGGGATCATCAAGCGCGGCGCCCCCGTCGTCGTCGCCCGCCAGTTGGAAGCCGCCGCCGCCGTCATCGAGGCCCGCGCCACGGCGCTGGGCGCCCCCATGCAGGCGATGGGCCAGCATTTCGACGCCTGGGCGGAGGCCGGGCGCCTGCTGGTCCAGACCGAGGAACGCCTGCTCGACCTGCCCCTGCCGGCGCTGGCCGGGCCGCATCAGGTCGCCAACGCCGGGGTGGCGGCGGTCGCGGCCCTGACCCTGCGCGAGGCCCGCATCGACGAGGC
This sequence comes from uncultured Caulobacter sp., assembly GCA_964579695.1. Classification (GTDB taxonomy): domain Bacteria; phylum Pseudomonadota; class Alphaproteobacteria; order Caulobacterales; family Caulobacteraceae; genus Caulobacter. Next base: position 8,172 of record CAZOHI010000008.1, read on the forward strand.
GGCCATCGGACGCGGGATCGCCTCCGCCGTCTGGCCCGCCCGCTTCCAACGGCTCGCCAAGGGGCCGCTGGGCGAGATGGCGCGGGCGAAGGACGCCGACCTCTGGCTCGACGGCGGCCACAATCCGCACGCGGCTCGGGCGCTTGCCCAGACGCTGGCGGAAATGGCCGCCCGCGACGGACGGCCCGTAACCCTGGTCGCGGGCCTGCTGGCCAACAAGGACGCGGCGGGCTTCTTCGCAGCCTTCGCCGAGCTGAAGCCCCACGTCGTCGCCGTCCCCTTCGAGGCCGACGCCGCCAGCCCGCCCGAGACCATCGCCGACGCCGCCCGCTCCGCCGGACTGACCGCCGAGGTCGCGGACAGCCTGGAAACGGCGACGGCCCGGTCGCTGCAAAGCGCCGGGCCGCCACACGTTCTCATCTGCGGGTCGCTCTATCTCGCCGGCGAGGTGCTGGCGATGAGCCCGGACACCTGGCCGGACTAAGCGGCCTGCACGCCCGTCTCGGCCAGCCACTCCAGGATCTTCTGCTTGGGCATGGCGCCGACCTTCATCGAGGCCATCTGGCCGCCGCGGAACAGCATCATGGTCGGGATGCCGCGCACGCCGTAGCGGGAGGGCGTGGTCGGGCTGTCCTCGATGTTGAGCTTGGCGACCGTGACATGGTCGGCCAGCTCCTCGGAGATCTGCTCCAGGGCGGGGGCGATCTGCTTGCACGGGCCGCACCACTCGGCCCAGAAGTCGACCAGCACGGGCTTTTCGGCCTGCAGCACGTCGCGCTCGAAGCTTTCGTCCGTGATGGTAACGGTGCTCATGGCGGAACTCTCCTCGTCTCTCAGGCCAACGATGTAGGCCCCTGGGCGTTCCCCATCAATGGCTTGCGGCCAGCCCGGCGAGGGTCTCGGCTACGACCTTTTCTGGAACCGCCATCAGCTTGGGTCCATCGGTCCACACCAGCGCCGCCTCCACCGGCCGGCCGGGGAAGACCTCGCGCAGCACCGCGACATAGACCGCCATCTGCACCCTGTAGGCATGGTCGGCGGCCTCGATGGAGGCGGGCGCCGGGCGGTTGGTCTTGTAGTCCACGACCAGCACCCGCTCCGGCGTGACCAGCAGCCGGTCGACCCGCCCCGACACCGCCAGCCCCGCCGGCAGGCCCCGCGCCGTCCCGGCGATGGCGGCCTCGGCGCGCGAGCCCGGCCCGAACACCTCGGAGAAGCGCGCATCGTCCAGCACCCCGAAGGCCGCCTGCGCCATCTCGGCGCGATGCGCGTCCGTCAGGTCCGGCTCGCGCGCCAGAAGCTTCACCGCCGCCGCCCGCCGTCCCTCCGGCGCGATGTCGGGCAGGAGCTGCAACAGCCGGTGGATGACGTCGCCGCGCCGGAACCGGCCGAGCCCCCCCGTCTCGGCCAGCGGCGAAGGCGCCGGTCCCCGGGCGCTTTCGGCCAGTTGCGAGGGCGAGGCGTAGCGGGCGGCTGGGGCCTCAGGAGGCGCAAGCGTTCGCGCCCAGGCCGGGACTCGGGCGGCCAAGGCGGACTCCCGCGCGGCGGCCTGCCCCCGCACCGGGTCGAGGCCATGGCGGCGGAAGGCGAAGCCGTCCCGCTCGACCTCCCGCGCCTCAAGCCTGGCCATGGCCTCGCCCAGCACTTCGTACCAGCAGCCCGCGTCCAGGCCCTCCTTGCGGTTGGCCTTGCGCACCCCGGCCAGCACCAGCCGGTCGCGAGCGCGGGTCATGGCGACATAGAGCAGCCGCATGGATTCCTCGCTCGCCCGCGCCTTGCGGTCCTCGCGGGCCTCGGCCGACGCCGGGCAGTCGTCGCCCTCGCGCGGCGCCCACAGGAAGCCGCCGCCCTCGACCGCGAACAGGGGGTCGCGGCCGGGCTCGGCCCTCGTCGTGGTGTCGGGCAGGAAGACGATGGGCGCCTCCAGCCCCTTGGCGCCGTGGACGGTCATCACCCGCACCTCGCCGCGCCCGTCCTCCTGCTCGCGCTTGATCTCGATCTCGGCCCCGGCCATGGCGGCGGCGAAGGTCTCCAGGTCCCGCGCCCCGGCCCGCTCGGCGGCCAGGGTCTGGGCCACGAACTCGTCGACGACATCCTGCGCCTCGGCCCCCAGCCGCCCCAGCAGGCGAAGCCGCATGGAGCGCCCCTCGCCGTCGAGGCGGCTCAGCACCCGGCCGTAGAAGTCGAAGGGCGTGCGGTGGGCCTCGCCCATCGCCCAGGCCAGGAAGTCCCGCGCCGCGCCCCATTCCGCCCGCTCCGCCGCCCGGCGATGCAGGGCGGCCCACAAGGTCCCCGTCCGCTTGTGCGACAGGGCGAACAGGCTGTCCTCGTCCACGTCGCAGAAGGGGCTGCGCAGCAGGGCGGCCAGAGTCAGGTCGTCGGCCTCGAACAGGCACAGCCGGGCCAGGGCCAGAAGGTCGAGGAAGGCGATGTGGCTGGACAGCTTCAGCCGGTCGGCCCCCGCCACCGGCACGCCCTCCTGCTTCAGCGCCCGGATGATCTCCTCGAACAGCAGCTTGCGGCGGCGCACCAGCACCAGCACGTCGCCCGCCGTCCCCTCGCCGCGCGCGATCAGCGCCGCGATCTCGCGGGCGATGCGGCGGGCCAGGCGCTTGTTGGCGCTCTCGGGCGGGTCGGCGTCGACGGGCGCCCAGGGATCGGCGTCGGGGGCGGGATCGCCCTCCTCCAGCGGCCACAGCTCGACGCAGCCCCCGGGGGCGCGGTGGGCGAGGTGGCGGACGATATCGCTGGCCCCCGGCTCGCCGGGGCGCAGGCCCGCCCGCACGTGCGGCAGCGCGCAGACCGCGTCCACGAAGCCGAGGATCTCCGGCCGCGAGCGGTAGCTGGCCAGCAGGTCGATCTGGTCGAACCCCCGCCCTGCCCCCGCCGCCCGCGCCTGCAGCCTCTGGCTCTGCTTCAGCAGCCGTTCGGGCGCGGCGCCCTGGAAGGAATAGATCGACTGCTTCTCGTCCCCGACCACGAAGACGGTGCGCGACAGGTCGCGCTGGCCCGAGCCGGACAGGAACTCGTCGGTCAGGGCGTCGATGATGTCCCACTGGCCGGGGGCGGTGTCCTGGGCCTCGTCCAGCAGCACGTGGTCGATGCCGCCGTCCAGCTTGTAGAGCACCCAGGCGGCGTCGGCCTGCACCGTCAGCAGCTCTCGGGTGCGCTCGATCAGGTCGTCGAAGTCCAGCGCCCCGCGCCGGGCCTTCTCGGTCTCGTAGAGGCCGGTCTGCACCGCCGCCAGGGTCAGGGCGGCCACCGTGTCGCGGGCCATCGCCGCCGCCTTCAGCCGCCCGGCGGCGGCCAGCAGGGCCTCGCGGCAGTCCAGCATCGACCCGTGCAGGGCGGGCGCCCCGCGCAGCGCCACCGCGTCGTCCCACCACTTCTTGGGCGAGCCGTCCTTGTTGGAGAACACGGCCAGCGCCGCCGCCAGCGTCGCCCCGCCCTCCAGCAGCGCGCCGATCATGGCGGCCGTGTCGCGGTCGCGGGCGGCCTTGCCCTGGCCGAACAGGGCGGCGGCCTCGCGCCAGCAGGCGGGATCGACGGCGGCCAGGGCCTCGGCCTCGATATCCGCGTCGGAGACCGGCCCGTCCATGAAGCCGCAGGCCGCCCAGACATCGCGCGCCATCGCCTCGCCCGTCTCGAACCGGCCGAGGTAGGCGCCGAGCGCCCGGCGGCGGGACTCGAAGCCCTTCAGCATGGCCTCGAAGCTCCGCGCGTCGACCTCGACCGACAGGTGGGCGTAGGCGCGGCCGATCACCCCTTCCGGGTCGGCCAGGGCGGCGCGGGCCAGTTCGTCGCGGGCGTGCTCGGACACCTGCGCCGCCGCCGCCTCCTCCAGCACGGTGAAGCGCGGCGACACCTGGGCTTCGACCGGGAAGCGCCGCAGCAGCTTCTCGCAGAAGGCGTGGATGGTCTGGATCTTCAGCCCGCCGGGCGTCTCCAGCGCCCGGGCGAACAGGGCCCGGGCCCGCGACAGGTCGGGCGCGTGCTCGTCCAGCTTCGCCAGCTCCTCGCGCAGGGCGTCGTCGTCCATCACCGACCAGCCGCCGAGGCGGTCGTAGAGGCGCCGCTGCATCTCGGCGGCGGCGGCCTTGGTGTAGGTCACGCAAAGCACCGCCTCGGGCCGCGCGCCGTGCAGCAGCAGCCGCGCCACCCGCGCCACCAGCGTATGGGTCTTGCCCGTCCCGGCGTTGGCGCGCAGGGCGACGTTCTGGCCGGGATGCGAGGCCTGGATTTGCGGGTCGAGGGTCATTCGCCGCCCTCCTCGCCGCCGACGGCGCTCCATTCCCACAGGCGGGCCAGATGATCGAAGTCGCCGGTCTCGCCCGCGAACTGCGGGATGGCGCGCGAGACGTAGGGCACGCTCTCGTCATGGAAGGCGGCGATGCGCCGCTCCAGCCGCAGCCGCGCCTCCTCGGCGAGGGCGAGGCTGGCGCCGGGACCGCCGCGCACCGCCACTTCGCCGATCTTCCGCCCGCCGCTGACCTGTACATAGACCAGCTCGCCCGGCTCCAGCGGCCCGTCCCCGAACCCGCCCGCCCGCAGGATGGCGGCGGTCAGGGTGAGCTGCGGGGCGAGGTGGCTGTCGACCTGCTTCTGCGACGGGGCGCGGCCGGTCTTGAAGTCGAGGATGTCGGCCGCGCCGCCGCGCACCTCCAGCCGGTCGGCCTTGGCGGTCAGGGTGAAGGCGCGCTCGCCGAATTCCAGGCGAAGTTCGCCCTTCTGCTCGACAACCAGCCGCGCGCCCCGGCGGCGGTCGCGCTCGAAGGCGGTCAGCCAGGGAGCGACGTTGCGGGCCAGCGCCGTCTCGCGGGCCATGCGGCTCTCAGGCAGGCCCGCCGCGTCCAGCGCCTCCACCAGGTAGAGGCCGATCAGCGCTTCGGCGTCCTCCGGCAGGTCGCCGCCGTGGTCGCGGGCGAAGCGCTCCAGCGCCGCGTGGACGGCGGTGCCGCGCTCACGCGGGCCGATGGGCAGGTCGGGGCGGTCGAGGGGGCGCAGGTCCAGCACCGTCTCGGCGTAGATGGCGTAGGGGTCGCGCAGCCAGCGTTCGACCCGGGTGACCGACAGCCGGTCGGGCCGCGCCGCGACGGGCGGCCGGGGGCGAGGACGCGGGGCGGGCGTCACCTTGTCCGGCGCGTCGAGGGCGCGGACCCAGTCCAGCACCTCGGGACGGCCGGGAAGGGCGAGGCCCGCCCCCCGCGCCAGGGTCCGCAGCCGCCACAGCCAGCGCGACTCCACCGCCGGCGCCCCGCCGCGCCGCTCGCTGTGCAGCAGCACCACCTCGGGCGCGCAGGCGGCCTGGGCGAAGTCGTGGGCGGACAGGCCGATGCGGCGGTCGGGCGAGGGCAGGCCCAGCGTCTGGCGCATCGGCCGCGACAGGAAGGGATCGACGGCGGCCTCGCGCGGCCAGACGCCTTCCTCCAGCCCCGCCAGGATCAGCCGGTCGGCCCGCACCAGCCGCGCCTCGATGGCGCCGAGGATGCGCAGGCGGCTGTGGGTCGCGCCGCCCGTACGCACCGTCTCGCCGCCGAACAGGCGCTCCAGCAGCTCGGAGAAGCCCCGCGCGTCCATGCGCGGCAGGCCCGACGCCTCGCCGATCAGGGCCGCGAGGACGGACGCCGCCGCCTCCCCGCCGGACCCGCTCCACAGCTCAGGACCGGCCAGCGCCTCGACCGCGCGGGTCAGCCCGGCGGCGGCCGACGCCGCGTCCGCCGCACCGTCCGCGAAGGGCTGGGCGGCAAGGGCGAGGGCGTCGAACAGCGCGTCCGACAGGGCCTGCGCTTCCTCCAGCGCGGCCAGCCGCTCGGGCGGGACCGGGCGGCCGTCGTCGCGCGGCGCCCCGGCCCGCTCCAGGCGGCGGGCGATCTCGGCCCGGTCGCGGGGGCGGGGCCCGCGCAGGGCGTAGCGTTCCAGCGTGCGGGCGCCGGGGCCAGTCCGGGCCAAGGGATGCTTGAGCACCGCCAGCAGCCGCACCGGGTCGGCGGGATCGACGTTCAGCCGCGCCACGTGGGCGGCCAGCACGGCGGCCGGATATCCGGCCAGCGGCGTACCGGCCGAGGAGTCCGCCGCGATCCCCCAGCGGGTCAGCCGCGCCGAGACGCGGCGGGCCAGGTCGAGGTCGGGGGTGACCAGGGCGGCGGTCCTGCCGGGCGTCTCCAAGGTCTCGCGCAGCAGCAGGGCGCAGGCGGCGGCGGCCTCCTCCTCGGTGCGGGCGGCGACGACCGACAGGCCCGCCAGCCCCTCGGCGATGGGGTCCTCCCCTTGCGCCTCCTCGCGCAGGCGGCCGATCTGGGTCAGCCAGTCGGCGGTCTTCTCGGACGGACGTAGGGCCTCGTTGACGATGCGCCGCCGCCACCGGCCCCGGCTGTCGGCCTCGGGCAGCCAGACGCCGACCGCGCTCCGCTCCACCCCGGCGCGGTCCAGCAGGCGGCGCATGGCGCCCTGCGGGTGGCGCTCGTCCACCTTGTCCCAGGCGTCGTCCGCGAGGTCCTGGTCGAGGCCGGGCAGCACGACGGCGCCCTGCGGCGCGGCGGCGATGACGGCCAGCAGGTCGGCGGTGGCGGGCGTGGTGCCGGTCGAGCCGGCGGCGACCAGCGGATGGGCGGGCGGGGCCGTCTTCCACTGCTCGCCCAGGCGCCGCAGCAGGGCGATGCGCCGCTCCGACACGTCCGACAGGCCGAGCGCCTCCAGCCGCCGGGGCCACGCCTCGACGGCGATCCGCAGCACCTCGGCCGACCTTGCCCAGTGGCGGGCCATGTCGGGGGTGACGAGGCCGTCGATGCGGGGCTCGACCTCCTCGATCTGGCAACTGTCGAGGAAGCTTCCCAGGGCGTCGCCCATCTCCAGCGCCGCCGCCGCGTCCAGGCTGCGGCCCAGCCGGTCCTGGTTCTCCGCGACGAGGCGGGCCAGTTCGAAGCGGCGTCGCCACGAGCCGATAGCGGGCGGCAGGTCGAGGGCCAGGTCCCCAGGCTCGAACGGCGGCTCGCCCTCGTCGAGGTCGCCCAGCGCGCGGATCTGCGGCAGCAGCACCGCCTTGCCCCCCGCCGCCTTGACGAAGGCTTCCGCCAGGGCGCGGGCGCCGCGCCGGGTGGGGGTCAGGACCACCGCCTCGGCCAGGGCTTCGGGCTCCGTCCCCAGCCGTTGCAGCAGGCCGCTCGCGAGGTCCTCGACGAAGGGCCGGTGGGCGGGGATGGAGAACCAGCGGCTCACCGCAGGCGCGCTTCCGCCGCCTCGCGGGCGACGGGATCGCCGACGTGCATCCAGAAGCCGTCCATCGCCGCCCCATGCAGACGCCCCCGCGCGGCCAGCCGCCGCCAGATGGGGGCCAGGGAGAAGGCGTCGCCCGGCTCGTCGTCGGCGATGTCCGGCCGGGTGATGTGGACGCCCATGTAGGCGTACGGCGCGCTGGGCGCCTCGCCCCGGAAGGTGAGCCGCCCGTCCTCGCCCAGGAAGACGTCGCCCGCCCCGTCGAAGCCGAGCGAACGGTCGATGCGGGCCAGCAGCAGGCAGGCGTCCATCCGCTCCGGGTCCCAGGCGGCGGCCAGGGTCTCCAGCGCCGGGACGCCCTCCTCCAGCCAGACGCTGTCGATGTTGGCGACGACGACGGGGCCGTCGCCCAGCAGCGGCCGGGCCCTCTTCAGCCCGCCGCCGGTCTCCAGCAGGGCGGCGCGCTCGTCGGAGATGACGATGCGGGGGAAGGCGCGGGCGGAAAGATGATCCTCCAGCCGGTCGGCGAAGGCATGGACGTTGACCACCGCCGTCTCCACCCCGGCGTCGGCCAGGCGGTCCAGCACATGGTCGATCAGCGCCCGCCCCGCCACCTCGACCAGGGCCTTGGGCCGGTCGTTGGTCAGCGGGCGCATGCGGGTGCCCAGGCCCGCCGCCAGGACCAGCGCGGTCTTCGGCAGGCTCATGTCCGCGCCTCCGGCGGGACGTGGCGGTCGAACCAGTCCCTGAAGCCTTCCATCCCCGGCCCGGCCAGCGCCCGGTCGAGATAGCCCCACAGGCGTGGCATGAAGGCGAGGTAGCGGGCCTTGCCGTCGCGGGCGACCAGCCGCGAGAAGATGCCGAGGATGCGGGCGATGTTCAGCGTCCCCAGCGCGGCGTAGTCGGCCATGAACGCCTCGCGGTCCATGTCCGGCCGCAGGGCGAAGTAACGGGCCAGGGCCGCCGCCTCCCGTTCCGCCGAGACGTCGCGGCGGGCGTCGTGCAGCAGCATGGAGAAGTCCCAGGCCGGGTGGGCCCTGACCGCGTCCTGGAAGTCCAGCAGCCCGACCCGCGCGGCGCCCGACCGCCGCGGCAGCCAGATCAGGTTCTCGGCGTGATAGTCGCGGTGGCAGAAGACCGTCGCCCCCGCCTCGCCCCGCGCCCGGACCGGCGCCCACAGGGCTTCCCACTCCGCGACGGCCCCGGGTCCGAAGGCGATGCCCGGCTTCAGCTTCGGCAGCCACTCGATGAACAGGTCGGCCGCCGTCCTCAGCGCCAGGTCGTCGTAGGCCAGCAGCGGCCAGGAAACCTCGCCCCAGGCCATCCGCTCGGGCGGCGGGGCGGCGTGCATCACGGCCAGGGCCTCGACGGCGGCGTCGTAAAGCTCGCCTTCCGGCGTCCCGGCCTCGATCAGCCGGGCGTAGAGGTCGTCCCCCAGGTCCTCCAGCACCGCCAGCCCGGCGGGAGCGTCGAAGGCGACGATGTCCGGCGCCGACAGGCCCAGCGACTTCAGGTGCGCGGCGGTGGCGATGAACGCCTCGACCCGTCCCGCCGCCAGCCGGGCCAGCGTGTTGTAGCCGCCGGCCCGGCGCTGGTCGGCGGTGAAGGACGGATCGCAGGGCTGCGTCTCGGCATGCGGCGGCTGGTCCATGAAGATCAGCTTCGCGCCCGAGGGCAGGGTCAGCCGCTCATAGGCCCGCGTCGAGGCGTCGCCCGCCAGGGCCACGCGCACGGCGTCGCCCAGCCCGTGCCGGGACAGGAAGGCGGCCTTCTGCGCCTCACGCTCCGAATGCAATTCCCCGACCTTCCCATGCGCCGTGGGGAACCAGCCGCGCCCGGCGCCCCTCGCCGGTTTCCTCGAAGCCGAACTCTATGTCCAGCCTGTCCGGCGGCAGGCGGCCTTCCAGCCGCTCGGGCCATTCGATCACCGCCGCGCCGTCGTCCAGCGCCTCGTCCAGCCCGATCTCGAACGCCTCGTCGGGAGAAGCCAGCCGGTAGAGGTCGAAGTGGGCCAGCGCCAGCGCGCCCTCGTAGAACTGGACGATGGTGAAGGTCGGGCTGGGCACGTCCTCGTCCGGCGTGGTCAGCGAGCGCACCAGCCCCCGCGCCAGGGTCGACTTGCCCGCGCCCAGCGGCCCCCACAGGCATATCGCCTCGCCCGTCTTAAGCTCGGCGGCGACGGCGGCCCCCAGGCGGGCGGTCGCCGCCTCGTCGGGCAGGCGAAACTCCCCTTCGGCCGGGACGATCATGCGAAGGCTCCGTCAGGGTCGGCGGGCAGCACCCGCTCGACGTAGTGCTTGACCGCCTCGACGTCGCAGTCCGGCGGCAGGGGACGGCCGATGGTGATCGTAAAGCGCCGCCCGCGCTTGTTCAGCAGCTCGTGGAACAGGGTGATGTCGCGCAGCTCCGGCGAGATGCGGTCGAACAGGTGGAAGAGGGTCGCCCACGGCCCGGCGACATGCACCGGGACCACCGGGGCGTGATGCTTGCGGGCGATGGACAGGGCCGTCGGCATCCAGGCCGGGTCGGTCAGCGCCCCGTCCGGCCCGCGCCGCGCCAGCCGCCCGGCGGGGAAGACCATCAGCGCCCGCTCGGCCTCCAGGGCCTCGCGGGTGGCCTGGAGCGTCGTGCGGGTCCGCTCGCGGGTCCGCTTGGCCTCGACCCATTCTACCGGGATGATGACCTCCGACAGGCCCGGCGAGACCCGGCAGGCGTCGGCGTTGGCGTAGAAGATCATGTCCGGCCGCGCGCCCTTCAGCGCGTCGTGGACGGCGATCCCGTCGGCGATGCCGGTCGGGTGGTTGGCGACGATCACCGCCCGGCCCGCGCGCGGCAGCCGCTCCAGCCCCGTGGCCTCGACCTTCAGCCGCAGCAGGGCGGAGACGTAGTCCAGCGCCTGGCGCCCGCCCATCGGGGCGATGGCGTCAGCCATCTCGCGGGCCTTGCGGTAGTGGAGCAGGCCGTGGAGCGGCGGCCGCACCAGCGGCCAGGCGGCCGAGGCGGTCAGCCGCGGCGCGCGCTCGGCGATCAGCACGTCCACGATATGGTCGCGGCGAGGGGAGGCGAGGGCGGGAAGGGCGGCGTCTGCCATGCCCGCAAGCTTAGTGAACTTGACCTGCCCGGCGCCAGCCCCGACCATCGTTCCGCAAACCCCGCGAGGCGCCCCATGAAGAAGCTCGGCCTGTGGCTGGTCCTGGTCCTGATCGCCGCCGCGGCGGTGCTGGGCGCCTGGTGGCAGCTCGACCTGCGCTGGCGGCCCAAGACGATCACCAAGAACCAGGCCGAGATCGCCCGGATACTGGAACAGGCAGGCTGGGTGTCGCCCGGCAACGGCGGGCCGAAGCTCTACATGGTCGGCTTCCGCACCTGCCCCGACTGCATCCGCTTCAAGGCCGAGGAGTTCCCGGCCCTGCACGAGGCGGGTGTGGACACCCGGGTGATCGAGGTGGCGCGGGCCGACGTCAACGGCGTCTCCAAATCCACCGCCGCCGAGCGGGCCACGGTCGCCGAGCTGTGGATCGGCCGGAGCTGGGCGCTGATGGAACGCTGGGACGCGGTCCCCGCCGAAGCCTGGACGGCGCAGGGCATAGCCCCGGCCGACGGCGACATCGCCCGCACCGCCGTGGTCGGCGCCGGGCGGCAGATGGTCGAGGACCTGACGCCGCTGCTCAAGGCCAACGGCATAAGCTTCGCCTACCCGCTGCTGATCTGGTGGGACAAGGACGGCGCGATGCGCGGCTGCGCCTGCGAGAAGCGCCAGACCTACCGTTATGTGCGGCGGGAGCTGGGCGCCTGAATCCCTCTCCCGTTACGGGGAAGGAGCTGGAACCGGCGCTGAATATCGAAGACGATCAGACCTGCCGGTTGATCTCGGCCTTGTTGTGGGCGCGGGTCTTCGGACCCTGGCCGCGCTCGGCCTCCGTCTTGTCGGGGCGGTTGGCGTGGTCGCCGCCCTGCTGGGCGCCGTAGCTGGGATCGCCGCCGTCCTCCTGCGGATTGTCGTCGCCGGCGAAGTCGTACTGGTCCTGGCCGGCCGCGCGGGTCGGGTCGCGCTGGGCGTCCATCTCGCGCTGGCCGACGCCGCCGCCCTGCATCCGCGTGCGGGTGGCTTCCGTTTCGGTCGGGGAGAAGGTGCGGTCTTCTTCTGGCATGGGGGTCTCCTTGGGGGCTGCGAGGTCAACCCGGCCGCCCCCCAAGCGTTCCCGGCGATTGTCGCGGCGCGCCGCACGCGCTAACCGCATCGGCGATGCTCCAGTCCGTCCGCACCGCCTACGCCGAGCGCCTCGCCGCCGGGGAGATCAGGCCCGACGCCGCGCAGGAGGCGGCGCTCGCCGCCCTGTCGCGGCTGGAGGGCGACCTCAACGATGCGGCCGAGCCGACCTTCCGCTCGCTGTTCCGCAAGGCGCCCAAGGGGGTGCGGGGCGTCTACCTTTGGGGACCGGTCGGGCGGGGCAAGTCCATGCTGATGGACCTGTTCTTCGCCTCGGCCCCGGTGGAGAAGAAGCGCCGCGCCCACTTCCACGCCTTCATGGCCGAGGTCCACGGCCACATCGACGCCTGGCGCAAGGGCGACGCCGCCGCCCGCAAGGCCCGGTTCGGCCAGAACAGGGGCGACGACCCCATCGTCCCGACCGCCGAGCTGATCGCCGAGGACGCCCGCCTGCTGTGCTTCGACGAGCTTCAGGTCACCGACATCGCCGACGCCATGATCCTGGGGCGGCTGTTCGAGGCGTTGTTCGCCCGGGGCGTCACCCTGGTGGCCACCTCCAACCGCCCGCCGGGCGACCTCTACAAGGACGGGCTGAACAGGCAGCTTTTCCTGCCGTTCATAGACATGCTGAAGGAGAAGATGGAGCTGGTCGCCGTGCGCGGGCCGACCGACTTCAGGCTGGACCGGCTGAGGGCCGCGCGGACCTGGTTCTCGCCCGTCGACCCGGACAACGCCCGCGGCTTCGACGTCCTGTGGGCCGACATGCTGGACGGGGCCGAGGAGACGGGAGCGACCATCGAGGTGCTGGGCCGCAAGCTGCACCTGCCCCGCGCGGCGGGGGGCCTGCTGCGGGCCTCCTTCGCCAGCCTGTGCCTCCAGATGCTGGGGCCGCAGGACTACCTGGCCATCGCCGAGCGCTTCCACACCGTCTTCCTGGAGGACGTGCCGAAGCTGACGCCCGAGCGGCGCGACGCGGCCCGCCGGTTCGTCACCCTGATCGACGCCCTCTATGAAGCCGAGGCCAAGCTGGTCGCCCTGGCCGAGGCCGAGCCGGAGGCGCTTTATCCGGCGGGCGACGGCGCCTTCGAATTCGAGCGCACCGCCTCGCGGCTTCAGGAGATGCGTTCCCAGAGCTACCTGGAACGCATACGCGATTAGGGGCGCGATAGCCGCTCCGGTTCGTTGACACCCCCCGCTCGGGGCTTAAAAGCGGTAGCGCTTTCGAAGGGTAGCCTAGATGACCGAAGCCTCGGGCCTTCCGCCCCGTCCGCTTTCGCCGCACCTCCAGGTGTGGCGCTGGCACGTGACCATGTGGACCTCCATCCTGCACCGCGCGAGCGGCATGGCGCTGTACGGCGGCGCGCTGATCGCGGCGGGATGGGCCATCGCCCTGGGCGCCGGGCCGGACGCCTATGCGACCTACATGGGCCTGCTGGGCTCGCCGCTCGGGCGGCTCGTCATGTTCGGGCTGACGGCGGCCGTCTTCTATCACCTGGCCAACGGCGTCCGGCACCTGGTCTGGGACTTCGGCGCCGGGCTGGACGTCAAGACGGCCAACTTCACCGGCGTCGCCGTCATCGCCTTCACCGTCGTGGCGACCGTCGCGGTGTGGGTGATCGCCGCCCTGACCGGAGCGCTGGCATGAGCCGTTACCGCACCCCCCTTTCCCGCGCCCGCGGCATGGGCGCCTCCGGCCACGGGGTCGGCCACTGGATTTCCGAGCGGGTCTCCTCGATGGCCCTCGTCCCCCTGGTCATCTGGGCGGTCCACGCGGCCCTGACCCTGGCGGCCACCGGCTACGACGGCGCGGTCGAGTGGGTGCGCCAGCCGCTGAACGCGGTGCTGCTGGTCCTGCTGCTGGCCGTCGGCTTCCAGCACATGCATTCTGGCCTGCGCGTCGTGGTCGAGGACTATGTCGAGGGCGCGGTGGGCAAGGCCGCCTCGCTGATCGCCAACCTCTTCGTCTGCGTGCTGTTCGGCGCGCTGGCGGTGTTTTCCATCCTCAAGGTCGCCCTCGGCGGAGCCTGGTAGATTATGAGCGCCTATAAATTCCAGGATCACAAGTTCGACGTCGTGGTGGTCGGGGCCGGGGGCTCGGGCCTTCGCGCCGCGCTCGGCTGCGCCCAGGCGGGGCTGAAGACGGCCTGCGTGACCAAGGTCTTCCCGACCCGCTCCCACACCGTGGCGGCGCAGGGCGGCATCTCGGCCAGCCTCGGCAACATGAGCCCCGACGACTGGCGCTGGCACATGTTCGACACCGTCAAGGGTTCCGACTGGCTGGGCGACCAGGACGCCATCGAGTACCTGACCCGCAACGCCCCGGCCGCCGTCTATGAGCTGGAGCACTGGGGCGTGCCCTTCTCGCGCACCGAGGACGGCAAGATCTACCAGCGCGCCTTCGGCGGCATGACCAAGAACTACGGCGAGGGCCCGATCCAGCGCACCTGCGCGGCGGCCGACCGCACCGGCCACGCCATGCTCCACACCATGTACGGCCAGAGCCTGAACAACGACGTGGAGTTCTTCATCGAGTACTTCGCCCTCGACCTGATCATGGACGACGGAGCCTGCCGGGGCGTGACCGCCTGGAAGCTCGACGACGGGACCCTGCACCGCTTCCAGGCCCAGACCACCATCCTGGCGACGGGCGGCTACGGCCGGGCCTACTTCTCGGCCACCAGCGCCCACACCTGCACGGGCGACGGCAACGCCATGGTGCTGCGGGCGGGCCTGCCCCTGCAGGACATGGAGTTCGTCCAGTTCCACCCCACCGGCATCTACGGCGCCGGCTGCCTGATCACCGAAGGCGCCCGGGGCGAGGGCGGCTACCTCACCAACTCCGAGGGCGAGCGGTTCATGGAGCGCTACGCGCCGTCCGTGAAGGACCTGGCGCCGCGCGACATGGTCAGCCGCGCCATGACCATCGAGATCCGCGAGGGGCGGGGCGTCGGCCCGAACAAGGACCACATCTTCCTGCACCTCGACCACCTCGACCCGAAGATCCTGGCCGAGCGCCTGCCGGGCATTTCCGAGACGGCGAAGATCTTCTCCGGCGTCGACGTGACCAAGGCCCCGATCCCGGTGCTGCCGACCGTCCACTACAACATGGGCGGCATCCCCACGAACTATCACGGCGAGGTCGTCACCAAGGACGGCAAGAACCCCGACAAGGTGGTGCCCGGCCTGATGGCCGTGGGCGAGGCGGCCTGCGTTTCGGTGCACGGCGCCAACCGCCTGGGCTCCAACAGCCTGATCGACCTCGTGGTGTTCGGCCGCGCGGCGGGCCTGCGCGCCGCCGAGATGCTGAAGGCGGGCGCCAAGCAGCCCGAGCTGAAGGCCGCCTCGACCGATCCGCACCTCGCCCGCCTCGACCGCTTCCGCAACGCCGCGGGCGCGACGCCGACCGCGGACCTGCGCCTGTCGATGCAGCGCGCCATGCAGGAGGACGCCGCCGTCTTCCGCACCGGCGAGAGCCTGAAGTCGGGCGTCGAGCGGCTGGACAAGGTCTGGGCCGGGGTCGCCGACATCAAGGTCTCCGACCGGGGCATGGTATGGAACACCGACCTGATGGAGACGCTGGAGTTCGACAACCTGATCGGACAGGCCGTCGTCACCGCCGCCGGGGCGCTGAACCGCACCGAGAGCCGCGGCGCCCACGCGCGCGAGGACTGCCCCGACCGCGACGACGACAAGTGGATGAAGCACACCCTCGCCTGGCTCGACACCGCCACCGGCAAGGTCAAGATCGACTATCGCCCCGTGCACAGCTACACGATGAGCAACGACATCGCCTACATCCCGCCCAAGCAGCGGGTCTACTGAGGCGTCCATGAGCGACCAGCCCGTCATGGCGAGCCGTCTTCCATCCCGGTCCATGGGATTGAAGCTGCTGCTCGTCTGCGCGCTGGCGCTCTTGATGAGCATCCCGGCGCTGTTCGTCTTCGCCCTGCTCAGCGACCGCACCAACCGCGCCGAGCAGGTGACGGAGGAGGTGGGCCAGCTTTCCGGCGGGCCGCAGACCTTCCTCGGCCCCGTGGTCGCCGTGCCCTACCGCATTCCGGCGACCGCCGTCGCCCAGCCCCAGCCGGCCGGAGAGGCCGCGCCCGCCCCGGCCCAGACCACCGGCGTCTTCATCGTCTATCCGGTGACGGGCGAGGCCAGCGCCGCCGTCGATTCCGAGGTGCGCCAGCGGTCGCTGTTCAAGGTGCCGGTGTTCCGCGCCGTCATGGACTTCAAGGCCAGCTTCGACCTGACCGGGGTCGCGGCCCAGGCGCCGCAGGGGGCCATCCTCGACTGGAGCCGGGCCGAGCTGCTGGTCGGCGCCTCCGACGCGCGCGGCGCCCAGGCCGACATCGTGTTCACGGCGGCGGGCGAAAGGCGGCTGGCCGCGCCCGCCTCGGTCATCTCCGAAGTCGGGCTGATCGTCCCGCCGGACCGCAACGCCCGGCGTGGATCGATCGCGTCGGACCTGCGCTTCTTCGGCACGCCCGCGCCCTTCGCCGTTCCAGACGCGAAGTTCGACGTGACGGCCGGCATGACCTTCTCCGGCGCCCAGCGGCTGGCGGTGCTGGCCTTCGCCAAGACCACCACCTTCGCCGCCAAGGGCGACTGGCCCGACCCCAGCTTCGACGGCGGCTTCCTGCCCGCGACGCGGCAGGTGGGCGACGACGGCTTCACCGCCCGCTGGAGCGTGCCCTTCATCGCCCGCGGCGTGCCGGCGGCGGGGGCCGACCAGATCATCGCCCGGCTGGGTCAGACGATGCTGGGCGTCTCCTTCATCGAGCCCGCCAACCCCTACCAGTCGGTGGCGCGGTCGCTGAAGTACGCCCTGATGTTCGTGGGCCTCGTGTTCCTGGCCTACTTCCTGTTCGAGACCATGGCCAAGCGGCGGGTCCACCCGGCCCAGTACGTGCTGATCGGGCTGGCCCAGATCATCTTCTACCTGCTGCTGCTCTCCATCGCCGAGCAGGTCGGCTTCGACCTGGCCTTCGCCCTCTCGGCGGGCGCGACGGTGGCGCTGATCAGCGCCTACGCCGGCTGGGTGTTCGAAAGCCGAAGGCAGGGCCTGATCGCCCTCGTCTCCTTCACCCTCCTCTACCTGCTCATCTATGTGCTGATGCGGCTCGAGGACCTGGCGCTGCTGATCGGCGCCCTGACCAGCTTCGCGGCCATCGCCGCGGTCATGTACTTCACCCGCAGGATCGACTGGTACGGCGCCGCCGCCGGACCGGCCGAGCCGCCCGCAGCCAAGGACCCCGCCTGATGGTCGAGTTCGCCCTCCCCAAGAATTCCCGCATCGGCAAGGGCAGGCACTGGCCCGCCGCCGAGGCGAAGGGCGGCGTGCGCACCTTCCGCATCTACCGCTACGACCCCGAGGCGGGCGGCAACCCGCGCTGGGACACCTACGACGTCGACACCGACGCCTGCGGCCCGATGGTCCTGGACGCCCTGATCTACATCAAGAACGCCATCGACCCGACGCTGACCTTCCGCCGCTCCTGCCGCGAGGGGGTCTGCGGCTCCTGCGCCATGAACATCGGCGGCCGCAACACGCTCGCCTGCACGCAGGGCTGGGCGGAGGTGCCGGGCAAGGACGTCGCCATCAGCCCGCTGCCGCACATGCCGGTGGTCAAGGACCTGGTGCCGGACCTGACCCTGTTCTACGCCCAGTACGCCTCCATCGAGCCTTGGCTGCACACCGAGACGCCCGAGCCGCAGACGGAATGGCGCCAGGCCCCCGAGGACCGCGAGAAGCTCGACGGCCTCTACGAGTGCATCCTGTGCGCCTGCTGCTCGACGAGCTGCCCCAGCTACTGGTGGAACGGCGAGAAGTACCTCGGCCCCGCGACCCTGCTGCACGCCTACCGCTGGCTGATCGACAGCCGCGACGAGGCGACCGGCGAGCGGCTGGACGCCCTCGAAGACCCCTTCAAGCTCTACCGCTGCCACACCATCATGAACTGCGCCCAGGTGTGCCCCAAGGGCCTGAACCCCGCCAAGGCCATCGCCGAGATCAAGAAGATGCTGGTGGAGCGGGTGGTCTGACCGACCGCCGCTTCAACCTCGCCGCCTTCGTGTGGGGCGCGGCCGAGGCCTCTCTGTTCTTCGTCGTTCCCGACGTCATCATCAGCTACGTGGCGCTGCGGCGCGGGTTTCGCGCCGGAGTGATCGCCTGCCTGCTGGCGGCGACGGGGGCCTCGCTTGGCGGGGCCGCCATGTTCGCCTGGAGCGCCGCGCGGCCTGAGGCGGCGATGGCGGCGGTCGGCGCCGTGCCCGCCGTGTCCGATGACATGATCGCCGAGGCGCGGAACCGGATGCGAAAGGACGGCTGGTTCGTCGCCGCCCTGAAGGGGCCGCTGACCAGCACGCCGTACAAGGTCTATGCGGCCCTCGCCCCGGCCGAGGGCTCCGGCATGCCCGCCTTCGCGGCGGCGGCGTTCCCGGTGCGGCTTCCGAGGTTCCTGCTGGTCGCGGCCGCTTTCGCCGCGATCGGCGCCGTGGCAGGAGGGCGCGTCGGCAGGCGGACCCTGCTAGCGGCCTTCACCGTGGGCTGGGTCCTGTTCTATGGCTGGTTCTGGATAAGCCATCCGGGCTGACGTTGAAGTTGACGGCGGCGTCATTTTTGTACAAGGGCGGAGCATGAGCGGAGCGGACACCAAGGTCGTCATCCTGGGCGCGGGCCACGCGGGCGGCTCGGCCGCGGCCTTCCTGCGCCAGTACGGCTTCGAAGGCCCGATCCTGCTGGCCGGGGACGAGCCCATCGCGCCCTACCAGCGCCCGCCCCTGTCCAAGGCGTGGCTGAAGGGCGAGGCCAGCGCCGAGGACCTGATGCTGAAGGACGGGGCCTGGTACGCCGAGAACGGCTGCCGCCTGCTGCTGGGCGTCACGGGCAAGAGCGTCAACCGGGGGGCGAAGACCGTCGCCCTCTCCAACGGCGAGACCGCGCCCTACGACGTCCTGATCCTCGCCACCGGGGCGCGGGCGCGCAAGCTGCCGATCCCCGGCGCCGACCTGAAGGGCGTGCTGGAGCTTCGCACCGCCGCCGACGCCGAGGCGCTGAAGGCGGCGCTCGGTCCGGGCAAGCGGCTGGCCGTGGTCGGCGGCGGCTATGTCGGGCTGGAGGCGGCGGCGTCCGCCCGCGCGCTCGGCGCCGAGGCCGTGGTCATCGAGCGCGAGGAGCGGGTGCTGGCGCGGGTGGCCTGCGAGCCGCTGTCGGCGTTCTTCCAGGACTACCATGGCGGCCGGGGCGTCGCCTTCGAGCTGTCGGCGGGGGTCGAGGGGTTCGAAGGGGCGGATGGGCATATCACGGGGGTGAAACTTGCGGACGGGCGGGTGATCGCCTGCGACGTCGCGCTGGTCGGCGTCGGGGCGACCCCGAACGACGAGATCGCCCGTGACGCCGGGCTCGAATGCACGAACGGGGTGGTCGTGGACCTGGAGGCGCGCACGGCCGACCCGGCCATCTTCGCCATCGGCGACGTGACCCACCGGCCGCTGCCGCTCTATGGCCGCCAGTTCCGGCTGGAGAGCGTGCCCAACGCCCTGGAGCAGGCGAAGCAGGCGGCCAGCGCCATCGCCGGTCGGCCCGGTCCGAACCCGGAAATCCCCTGGTTCTGGTCCGACCAGTACGACCTGAAGCTCCAGATCGCGGGCATTCCGTTCGACGCGGATACGATCATCGTGCGGGGCGACCCGGCCACGGCGAGGTTCGCGGTCTTCCACCTGAAGGGCGACCAGCTCCAGGCCGTCGAGGCGGTGAACGCGCCGCCCGAGTTCATGGCCGGCAAGCAGTTCATCGCCAACCGCAAGCCGATCTCGCGCGAGAGGCTTGCCGACCCGTCCATTTCCATGAAAGAGGTCGCCGCCTGAAATTTCGGCGCAGACCGCACTAGGGGACCCGATGGCCAAGATCACCTACATCGAGCACGACGGAACCGAGCACGTCGTCGACGTGAAGCCCGGCATGTCCGTGATGGAAGGGGCCATCAAGCACAACGTTCCCGGCATCGACGCCGACTGCGGCGGGGCCTGCGCCTGCGCGACCTGCCACGTCTATGTGGATGAGGCCTGGCGCGACAAGACGGGCGCGGCCTCGGCCATGGAGGAATCCATGCTGGACTTCGCCGAGAACGTCGAGCCGTCCAGCCGCCTCTCCTGCCAGATCAAGGTCACCGACGAGCTGGACGGCCTTGTCGTGAAGATGCCGGAAAGCCAGCACTGAGGGGTGTTGCGTGGTTCGAGACGCGGCGCGTTGCGCCGCTCCTCACCATGACGAATTCAGCGGTCTCGTCATCCTGAGGAGCCCGCGCCAGCGGGCGTCTCGAAGGACAGCTCCGGCTGGGCGGCCGCCGCCTGGGCCGCTTCGGGCAGGTGGCAGGTGAAGACCGCGCCCGCGCCGGGCTCGCTTTCCAGCGCCACCCAGCCCCCGTGCAGCTCGACCAGCGCCTTGACCAGCGCCAGCCCCAGGCCCGGCCCGCCCCGGTCGCGGCCGACGAAGCGGTCGAAGATGTGGGCCTGGACGTGGAAGGGGATGCCCCGGCCGGTGTCGGCCACCTCCAGCCGCACCTCGCCCACCGCCCGGCTTGCCGACAGGGTGATGGCGCCGCCCGGCGGGGTCTGGCGCAGGCCGTTCTCCACCAGATGGTCCAGCACCTGGGCCAGCCGCTTGGCGTCGCCCCGGATCAGGCCGACCTCGCCCTCCCCCGCGGTCACCGCGACCTGGGCCTCGACGGCGCGGCCCCGCCAGCGTTCGGCGGCGGCGGCCATCAGGTCCTCGACCCGGACGTCCTCGACCTCCAGCGCCATCTCGTCGGCGTCGATCTGGGCCATGTCCAGCACGTCGTCGATGGAGCGGGCGAGCTGGGTCGCCGCCGTCCGCACCGCCGCCACATGGCTCCGGCCCCGGTCGGTCAGGCCCTCGGCCCCGTGCTCCAGCAACTCCGAATAGCCGATGATGGTCGTCAGCGGCGTGCGCAGCTCGTAGGAGACGTTGCCGACGAAGTCGCGCTTCAGCCGTTCGGCCTCGGCCAGGGCCGCCTCGCGGTCGGCCAGCGCGCTCTCCAGCTTGCGGGTGTCGGTGATGTCGGCGAAGGCCACGAGGGTGGCGCCGTCCGGCAGCGGCCGCGACTGGTAGGCGACGATGCGGCCGTCGGAGGTCCTCACCTCGCCGCTGGTCGGGGCGCGCGCCTCCGGGTCGGGGTCGGCCACCCGGCCCTTCAGCTCACGCCAGAAGCTCATGTCGTGCAGGCGCGGCACGCACAGCTCGACCACGCCCTCGAAGTCCCCCGCCCCGGCGAGGTCGCCGGGCGTGACGTTCCAGAAGGTCGCGAACGCCTCGTTGTGGAGCCGCAGCCGCCCGTCGGAGCCGAACACGGCGACCGCGTCGTTCAGCTTGTCGAGGGTGGCCTGCTGCACCTGGATCAGGGCGTTGTACTGGGCCTTGAGCTTCAGCTCGCCGGTGATGTCGGAGAACAGCAGCAGGATGCCGCCCAGCGGGTGCGGCTGGCGCACCACGCGCAGGGTCCGCCCGTCCGGCAGGGTCCACAGGTCGTCGGGGTGGGGGCCGAGCGTCTCGTAGCGGGCCAGTTCGCCCGCCTTCCACTTGGCGTAGTCGACCGTCTCCGGCAGGCGGCGGCGCTGGCGCAGGCGGTCGAGGATCTCGCCGTGGCTCGGGCGCTCCGCCAGCCACGCGGGCTCCAGCCCCCACAGCTCGGCGAAGGCGGCGTTGTAGAAGGACAGCCGCCGCGCCTGGCTGAAGATGGCGACGGCCTCGGCGATGTGGTTCAGCGTCTCGTCGTGGGCCTCGACGTGGCGCTTGAGCGTCTCGCGGGTTTCCTCGATCTCGGTGGCGTCCTGGGTCCAGACCCCGACGCCGCCGCCTTCCAGCGGCTCGGCGGTGAGGCGCAGCGCCCGGCGCCGCCCCCCCGCGCTGACCCAGCGCACGGCCTCGCGCCGCTCGCCGAGATTGGCCGCCTCGCTGGCCAGGGCTTCCGCGCCCTTGTCGAAGGACAGGCCCCTTTCCAGCGCGTCCGTGACCGTCTCGGCGTCGACCGCTTTCAGCCACGCCCCGTTCGCCCACTGCACGGCGCCGTCGGCCCCGGCGATCCACGCCGGGTCGGCGCGGGCGTCGAGGAAGGCGGCGAACCGCGCGGCGGTGGGAAGCCCCGCGTCCCCGCCCTCTATGGCCGACAGCCGCAGCCAGGCCAGCGCGCCCGCCGCCCGGCCCTCGACCGAGACCATGCCGCCCAGGCCCCGCGTCTCGAAGGCGCAGGACTCGCCGCGCTCGAACAGGGCCCGCAGGCGCCGGGCGTGGTCGGGATCGCTGCGCATCAGGGCGTTGACGACGCCTTGCGGGTCGACGCCGCCGCCCAGGCCCAGGACGGCGGAGCAGGCCGCCAGGCTGTCCTCGCCCGAGGCCAGCGAGGCGCGGCCCTCCTCGATGGCGACCAGGGCGCTGTCGAAGGCCTCGACCGACGCCTGGGCCGCCTCCGCCCGCCCGGCGAGCGCCATCAGCCGCGCCTGGAGGTGGCGGACATGGGCGTCGGTCCGGCGGCGCTGGACAAGGGCCCACAGCGTCGCGCAGATGGCGAGGCTGATCGCCCCCGCCGCGGCGGCGAGGATCAGGTCGGGCGGGTTCATCGGCGTTTGCCCCGAATCATCACCCGGCAGGATAAGGCAGGCGGGTGTGCTATGGCAGGGCGATGAACGCGGTCCTCTATCCGGTCGCTCCGAACGCCGAATCCGCCCTGTCCGCGCCCCTGGGCCAGGCGGCCCGCGAACGCGAGGCGCGCGAGCTTGCTGGCCGCGACGTGGAGTTCGTTTCCGAGGATGTCGGCCCGGTGTTCGACAACGCCGAGGCGGCGGAGGCGGCCTTCGCCAGGATGCTGGAGGGCGGCGCCGCGCGCCTGCGCGAGGTGGTGGCCGCCGTGCGCGGGCGCATCCCCGTCGTCGCCCCCGTGAGGCCGGTCTACGCCGACGGCCGCCGCTGGCCCAAGGCCGAGGCGCCGCTGGCCCGGACCGTCTGGCGGCTGTCGGTCTCCTACTGGCGGGTGGTCGATCCCGAGCGGTTCGCCGCCCTGGAGCAGGCGCGCAAGGCGCGCAAGGCCGAGGCCGGCGAGGGGCTGGGCCGCGAGGCGCTGCGGGCGCTGGCCCGCCAGCCGCTGCGGCCCGTCAAGCCCCAGCAGCCGCTGGACACGGGCCTGTTCGAATACCGGCTGCCCGAGGCGCCGCATATCGTGATACCGGACGAGTGATGATCGCCCCCTCCCTCGACGACCTCGCCGCCCTCGCCGAAGCCGCCTTCCAGACCCTGCCGCCGCACCTGCGGGCGCTGGCGGGCGAGGTCCTGTTCCAGGTCGCCGACTTCGCCGACGAGGAGGTGCTGGACGAACTGGGGATAGAGGACCCCTTCGCCCTGACCGGCCTCTACCAGGGCGTGGACCTGTCGCGCCGCTCGGTGATGGACCCCGAGCGGCGCCCCTCGATGATCTTCCTCTACCGCCGCCCGATCCTCGACGAATGGATCGAGCGCGGCGACGTCACCCTGGCCGAGCTGGTGACCCACGTTCTGATCCACGAGGTCGGGCACCACTTCGGCCTGTCCGACGACGACATCGACGCCATCGAGGCGAGCGTATAGGGAGCGCGCCATGTTCGACGAGGAAGCCATCCGCGCCGGGATGCCCGAGATGCGCGTCAAGCGCGGCGACGTCTATTTCGAGAACGGCTGGGTGGACCTGGTGGCCTCGGGCGACGACGGGACCATCGCCCACGTCAGCGGCGAGACGGGCAACGTTTACGTCGTGCGCATGCGCGATCCGCGCGGCGCCGACGCCCAGTGCGCCTGCCCGGACTTTTCGGAGTCCCGCCTGCCCTGCAAGCACGTCGTCGCCACGGCTCGGGCCGCCAACGCCCTGGACGCCGCCGCACGCCGCGAGCTGGCCCAGCGCCTGCCCCGCCTCGCCGACCTCCTGGCCGCCGAGGGCCGCGACGAGGGGCTGGCCGACGCGGCCAAGGACGATCCGGCGCTGCTGAGGGAGCTGGAGGGGCGCTGACGGCCTCAATCCAACAAACGTGACGCACGCGTCATTTTTTAATTGACCGTTATGCCCTTCAGGTGGACAGTGTTCACATCAGAGGCCCGTCAAGGGCCCCCTGCCGTTTGGCCTCGCGGAGGAGCGTGAGAGATGACCGACAAGAACATCACCAAGGACTCGATGTACGACGCCGTGGCGCCGGACGACTTCGAGGCCATGCTCGAGCTGGACCGCTACAACAACCGCTCGACCGCGTTCGACAAGATCATCTCCGCGACCCACGACCACTTCTGGGACCCGCTCGACAAGGCCTACATCGACTTCGACCAGCCCTGGGACATGGACACCCAGCCCCTCGTACCCGAGGACCTGGTGATCGCCCTGTCGACGGACTACGTCTCCAACCACCTGTCCGACCCGATCCAGCGCACGCGCTTCATCAACGCGTCGGTCCTGCGGGCCTTCTCCTCGATCCTGCACGGCGAGCAGGGCGCGCTGAACCTGTCGGCCTCCCTCTGCCACGTGCTGAAGGACCAGGGCGCGCAGGAGTACGCCGCCAACCAGACCCGCGAAGAGGCCCGCCACGTCACGGCTTTCGCCAAGTACATCAAGACCCGCTGGGGCCGCCCGGTCGACTGCGGTCCGACGCTGAAGGACCTGCTGGTCGAGATCATCGGCGCGCCGGAGGTCTACAAGAAGATCATCGGCATGCAGATGCTGGTCGAGGGCCTGGCCATGGGCGCCTTCGCCACCTTCTACACCAAGATGCACGACCCGCTCGGCAAGCAGCTCCTTCAGCTCGTGATGACCGACGAGGCCTTCCACCACAAGTTCGGGAAGATCTGGGCCGACCGGACCATCCCCAAGCTCTCCCCCGACGAGCACGCCATCGTCGAGGACTGGGCCGCCCACTGCTTCCAGGCGGTGCTGTTCAACCTCGTCGGGCCGAACCAGCAGCGCGACCTTTATGAGAGCTTCGGCCTCGATCCCGACAAGGTGATCGAGGAGTTCGCCGCCATCATGACGGACGACGAACGCCGCGAGCTGATGAAGGAACAAACCAATATTTTCCGTGTCTTGGTCAAGACGCTCCTCAATGCGGGTATAATTACCGACCGCACCCGCGCCTTCTACGCTATGTACGTCGATCTGGACGAACTGAAGGCCGAGGGGGACCGGATGGTCGGTGACGATATTGCCGAGGACGGCATCCGTTACCTGCAGACCATCAATTTCAAGGACAAGGCCAAACCGATCAGCATCGCCGCGGAGTAGCTCCCCCCGCCGCTCACGGTGATACTGAACGCCCCGCCGCATCCCCCCGCGGCGGGGCGTTTTCATTTCGAAAGCTTACGATTAATTAAGCATGCCCCGCGGGGGGCTTGGTACGATCAACACGTGTAGTTGGTAGGGGTGAGTATGGGGCGTAGCGGGGTCATGGGAGCCCTCCTGCTGGGGGGGTTGCAGCAACACGGAAGCCGCCGAGGCGGCCGGTATCCTGGGACTGGCCGCAGCGGGCCTTTTCGTCCTCGCGCTTATCCTCGTGCCGATAATCTCCGTACGGCTCAAGGAGCGCGAGCACTACGTCAGGATGTACAAGCGCAGGCCGTTCTCCAAGGACGACCTGCCCCGGCGCGGCCGCCGGAACCGCTAGTCGCGGCGCGGCTTGACGCACCCCGGTTGACCTGGAACGAAAACGAAACAAAGTGGCGGCCATGGACGTCGCCCTCTCCATCGTCACCGTAAGCCGGCCCGAGACCACGCAGGTGGTCACGCGCGGCGCCGCGCGGCTGCTGGCGGCGCTGGGGCACGCGCCGCTGGCGGAAGTGTGCCTGCCCAACGGCCGCCGGGCCGACCTGATGGCCCTGGGGCCGAAGGGCGAGCTGACCATCGTGGAGGTGAAGTCGGGGCCACAGGACTATCTCGCCGACCGCAAGTGGGGCGACTACCTGCCCTATTGCGACGCCTACTACTTTGCCGTGGCCCCGGAGTTCCCGCGCGACCTGCTGCCGCAGGAGCCGGGCCTGATCGTCGCCGACGGCTTCGGCGGCGCGGTGCTGCGCGACGCGCCCGCCACGCCGCTGGTCGCCGCCCGGCGCAAGGCGCTGACCCTGGCCTTCGGGCGGCTGGCGGCGATCCGGGCGAGCGCGGGGCTTACCTAGGCGCCCGCTTGGCCAGGATGCGCTGGAGGGTGCGGCGGTGCATGGACAGGCGCCGCGCCGTCTCCGAGACGTTGTGGCCGCACAGTTCGTAGACCCGCTGGATATGCTCCCACCGCACGCGGTCGGCGCTCATCGGGTTTTCCGGCGGCGGCGGGGCGTCGCCCGCCTGGGCCAGCAGGGCGCGGACCACGTCGTCGGCGTCGGCGGGCTTGGACAGGTAGTCCACCGCCCCGGCCTTCACCGCCGCCACGGCGGTGGCGATGTTGCCGTACCCGGTCAGCATGACCACCCGCGCGTCCGGCCGGGCGTCGCGGATGGCCTGCACCACCTTCAAGCCCGAACCGTCGTCCAGCCGCATGTCCAGCACCGCATAGGCGGGCGCGCCGGCCTTCACCTCGGCCAGGGCCTCGGCCACGCTGCCGGCCAGGCTGACCTCGAAACCGCGCTGCTCCAGCGCCCGGCCCAGCCGCGTGCGCAGGGGCGCGTCGTCGTCGAGCAGCAGCAGCCGCTTGTCCGGCAGGGCGGAGATGGCTTCGGCGGCGTCGGTCATCGGGTCGTGCTCCATGCCGCAACCGGCGGTCGACACGCCGACTCGGCGAGCGTCCCGCGGCGCGCGTCATTCT
This sequence comes from uncultured Caulobacter sp., assembly GCA_964579695.1. Taxonomy (GTDB): domain Bacteria; phylum Pseudomonadota; class Alphaproteobacteria; order Caulobacterales; family Caulobacteraceae; genus Caulobacter. Next base: position 34,414 of record CAZOHI010000008.1, read on the forward strand.
GTCGCGGCTTGCCCCTTCGCATCAAGTCCCGAGAAGAACTCCGGCGTCGGCGGCGCCTCGATGGCGCTGCGCGGCCAGCGGGCCGAAACGATGGCGCCGGCGCGGCGTCCGTTACGGAAATCCACGGCGGCCCCGGTCCGTTCCAACAGCGTCTTGGCGATGAAGAAGCCCAGTCCCATCCCCACGTGGCCGGTGCGCGAGCCTTCCGCCCCCGGACGGCTGGTGACGTAGGGCTCGCCCAGCTTGGCCAGCACCTCGGGAGCGAAGCCGCGCCCGTCGTCGCGCACCTCCACCGACACCTGCCGCCCGTCGAAGCGGGCGGTCACCAGCACCTCGGAGTGAGCGAAGTCGACCGCGTTCTCGACGATGGAGGTCATGGCGTGGAGCATCTCGGGCATCCGCCAGATGTCGGGCGCCGCCTCGCCGGGGGGGCCGGAGACCACCGCCTCGACCCGCACGTCCTTGTGGGAGTGGGCCTCGGTGGCCTCCTGCACGAACTGGAGCAGGCTCATCCGCTCATGGACGACGTCGGCGGCCTCCGGCGTCTCGGTCAGGCGGCGCAGGATCTCGCGGCAGCGCTGGGCCTGGGCGACGAGCAGCTCGGCGTCTTCGCGCAGGGGGCCGGGCGGGGCGTCGCGGACCATCTCCTTGGCGACCACCTGGATGGTGGCCAGCGGGGTGCCCAGCTCATGCGCGGCGGCGGCGGCCAGGGCGCCCAGGGCCGACAGCCGCTGCTCCCTGGCCAGCACGGCGTTGGTGGTGTCGAGCGCCAGCTCCATCCGCGCCGCCTCGGCCGCCGCCTGCCAGGCGTAGGCGGCGGTGAAGGCGATGCCCAGCACCCGCGCCACCAGCCCGCCGATGCGGTTGATGAGCGGCGGGGCGAACGGCTCCGGCCCCGGGCTGGGCAGCGGCAGGGCGGTGATCGACAGCGCCACCGAGGCGGCGATGGCCAGCAGCGCCAGCCCCACCACGTGGCGCAGCGGCAGGGTGGCCGCCGCCAGGGTCACGGGCGCGATCAGCAGCAGCGAGAAGGGATTGAGGGCGCCCCCGGTCAGGTAGAGCATCCCGGCAAGCTGGAGGATGTCGAAGGCGATCTGGGCCGTCGCCTCCCAGTCGGCGGCGATCCGCTGGCCGCTGGAAGCCAGCCCGACCAGCACGTTCAGCCAGGCCGCCAGGGCGATCAGGGTGAAGCACAGGGCGTAGGGGATCTCGAAGCCCAGCACGAGGCCGACGAACAGCACCGTCACCGTCTGGCCCGCCACCGCCAGCCAGCGCAGCGTCACCAGCGTCCGCACCCGCAACCGCCCGCGCCGCGGGCCGCCGAGCGCCCACAGGACGCCGCCGTCTTGCATGGCGGCCGGCCCCGCCGTATCGACGGCAGGCTCAGCGGCCCCGGAGGCCGGATAGGGCGGGGTGGCGGCCATGAGGCGGCCACCTTCGCCGCAAAACCCCTGCGCGAGCAAGGAGCGACATCGATGCCCCGTCACCGGCTGATCCTGATCACGGTCTGCGTCCTGGCCCTGGCCGCGACCGCCGCCCTGGCCTGGCGCGCCGGGGTGTTCGCCCCCGCCCAGCCGCAGGGACAGGCGGCCGTCGGCGGCGCCTTCGAGCTGGTCGACCAGGACGGCAAGCCGGTCACCGAGGCCATCCTGAAGGACCGCTGGAGCGTGGTCTTCTTCGGCTTCACCTACTGCCCGGACATCTGCCCGGCGACCTTGCAGGCGCTGGGCGGGGCGGCCGAACAGCTCGGCCCCAAGGCCGACGACCTGCAGGTCGTCTTCATCTCCGTCGACCCCGAGCGCGACACGCCCGAGCAGGTCAAGACCTACCTCGAAGCCCAGCGGATGCCGGTCCGCACCATCGGCCTGACGGGTACGCCGCAGCAGGTGGCGGGGGCGGCGGCGGCCTACAAGGCCTATTTCGCCAAGGACGGCGAGGGGCCGGACTACCTCGTCAACCACTCCACGGCGGCGTACCTGATGGACGGGAAGGGCCGCTTCTCGCGGGTGCTCGCCTATGGCCTGACCCCCGAGCAGATGGCCGACCAGATCAGGCGGGCGATGCGCGGCGAATAGGCGCTGCCCCGCAATCGGAGCCATACGGGCTGGACGACGTTCAGGTCCGGCGTGTTATGCTGCACCGCACAACGCCGATGAGGTCCGATGCTGTACGCCCTGCATGAAGCGTCCTACTACGCGACGACACCGATGCGGATGGCCGCCCGCGCCGCGCGCGACTTCTGGGGCTCGCCGCTCAATCCGGCCTCCAGTTCGAAGCTGGCGCGGACGGCCTTCGCCGCCGCCGACCTCTTCACCAACGTCACCCGCCGCTACGGCAAGCCCAAATGGGGCGTCGACAGCGTGAAGGTGAACGGCGTCGACGTGCGAGTGCGCGAGACCGTGGTGTGGGAAAGCCCCTGGGTGAAGCTGGTCCAGTTCGACCGGGACATGGCCGACATGCGCCACGCCGGGAAGATGCAGCTCGACCCCGCCGTGCTGATCGTGGCCCCGCTGTCGGGCCACTACGCCACCCTGCTGCGCGGCACGGTCGAGGCCTTCCTGCCCGACCACGCCGTCTTCGTCACCGACTGGGTCAACGCCCGCGACGTGCCGATGATGGAGGGACGGTTCGACTTCCACGACTACATCGACCACATCCGCTCGATGCTGGCCGCGCTCGGCGGGCGGCCCCACGTGGTCGCCGTCTGCCAGCCGGGGCCGCCGGTGCTCGCCGCCGCCGCCCTGATGGCCGAGGACGAGGACCCCTCGCGCCCGCGCACCATGACCTTCATGGGCTCGCCCATCGACGCGCGGCTGTCGCCCACCGTGACCAACAGGCTGGCCGAGGAACGGCCCTTCGCCTGGTTCAAGTCCAACATGGTCTACACCGTGCCGCCGCCCTATCCCGGCGCGGGGCGACGGGTCTATCCGGGCTTCGTGCAGCTCGCGTCCTTCATGTCGATGAACCTGGAGCGCCACCAGGAGGCGCACCGCAGCTACTTCGACCACCTGGTGGCGGGCGACGGCGACAGCGCCGAGAAGCACCGGGCCTTCTACGACGAGTACCTGTCGGTGCTGGACCTGACGGAGGAGTTCTATCTCCAGACCGTCGACATCGTGTTCCAGAAGTACCTGCTGCCCAAGGGCGAGCTGATCCATCGCGGGCGGCCGGTCAGGCCCGCCGCCGTCACCGACATCGGCCTGATGACGGTCGAGGGCGAGCTGGACGACATCTCGGGCATCGGCCAGACCCAGGCGGCCCACGACCTCTGCTCGGCCCTGCCGCCGGAACTGAAGGCGGACTACGTGCAGCCGGGGGTGGGCCACTACGGCGTCTTCAACGGCCGCCGGTTCCGCGAGGAGATCTACCCCAGGGTCCGCGACTTCATCCGCCGCTGCGATCCGGACTTCTAGCCGCCGCGATCCGGGGCTATCGAAGGGGCATGATACCCTTCCGCAAGCCCGCCCACGGCCACGGCGAGCTGATCGAGGCCGCCGGCCATCCGGTGCGCCTGAACGTGAACCCGCGCGCGCGGCGCATCTCGCTGCGCCTCGACCGCATCAAGGGCGAGGTGATCGCCACCGCGCCGTCGGCCCGGCGCCTGCCGGAGGCCGCCGCCTTCGCGACCGAGCGGGCCGACTGGGTCGCCGCCCAGTTCGCGGGCCTGCCCGAGCGGCGCCCGCTGGAGCCGGGCCTGGAGTTTTCCATGTTCGGCGAGCCCTGCCGCCTGGAGGCCGGGGCGGGGCGGGCGAAGCTGGTCCGTGAGGATGGATTGCGCATCACCGCCCCGGACGACGCGGCCTATCCGGTGAGGGCGCTGCGGCTGATCAAGGGCGAGGCGGGCCGGGTGCTGACCGAGCGCACCACCCACTATTGCGGGAAGATCGCCCGCCCGGTCCCGCGCGTGACCATCGTCGATCCGCGCGGCCGCTGGGGGTCGTGCAAGCCGGCGGCGGGCGCGGCGCCCGCCTCGATCCGCTATTCGTGGCGGCTGGCGCTGGCGCCCTACGCCGTGGCCGACTACGTGGCGGCGCACGAGGTCGCCCATCTCGTCGAAGCCAACCACGGCCCGCGCTTCTGGGCGGTCGTGAAGCAGCTCGTCGGCGACCACCGCCAGCATCGTGACTGGCTGCGGGAACACAGCGCCGAACTGCACGCCTTCGGGCGGGGCTGACCCTCCCTTCCCCATCAGGGGAAAGGGCTCAGAGCCCCCCCAGCACCGCCAGCACCGCTTCCCCGTACCGCCCCAGCTTGCTCTCTCCCACGCCGGAGATCGCCGCCAGGGCCGGGAAGCTCGTCGGCCTCGTCCGCGCGATGTCGGCCAAGGTCGCGTCGTGGAAGATGACGTAGGGCGGGACGTGCTGGCGGGCGGCTTCGTCGCGGCGCCAGGCGCGCAGGGCCTCGAAGGTCGCCGTGTCGGCCTCGGCCAGCGGCGGGCCCTCGCCACGGCGCTTGCGGGTGCGCGCGGCGCCCTGCCTTTCGGGCGGCTTGCGGACGCTGACCTGGCGCTCGCCGCGATAGACGGCGCGGACCTCGGACGCATCCCCCAGGCCGATCAGCGGGCGGCCGTCGTTGGGGTCCTCGACCAGCAGGCCCTCGAACAGGAGCTGCTCCACCAGGTCGCGCCACCCGGCGGCGCTGAATTCCTGCCCCACGCCGAAGGTCGACAGCCCGGCCTCGAAGTCGCTGACGTCCTTGGTCTTGCCCAGCAGATGGTCGACGATCCGTCCGCGCCCGAAACGGCCGCCCAGCCGATGGACGGCGGACAGGGCCTTCTGGGCCGGCAGGGTGGCGTCGGCCGCCTCGGGCGGGGTCAGGCACAGGTCGCACTGGCCGCAGGCGCGCACGTCCGTCTCGCCGAAGTAGCGCCGCACCCCCGCCGCCCGGCAGGCCGTGCCGTCGAGCATGGCGTAGAGCTGGCGCAGCTTGCGCTGCTGCACCTGCTTGACGCCGTCGTCGACCTCGCGGGACTGGATGCGCCGCGACGCCCAGGCGAGGTCGGCCGAGCCGTAGAGCGTGATTCCGTCGGCGGGCTGGCCGTCGCGCCCGGCTCTGCCGATCTCCTGCCAGTAGGCTTCGATGGCGGCGGGCGGGTCGGCGTGGATGACGAAGCGCACGTCCGGCTTGTCGACCCCCATCCCGAAGGCGATGGTGGCGACCATCACCGCCTCTTCCGCCTCCAGGAACTCCTCCAGCCGCCTGGCCCGCACCTGCTTGTCGAGCCCGGCGTGGTAGGCGAGGGCGTTGACCCCCGCCTCGCGCAGCCGCTCGGTCAGCTTGTCCACCCCGTCGCGCGAGCCCGCGTAGACGACGCCCGAGCGCCCAGGCCGCTCGGCGACCAGCTCCAGCACCCTGGCATGGTTGTTCCCGCGCTTGCGCTCGGCCGACAGGACCAGCTCCGGCCGGGCGAAGCTGTCCACGAACTCGGCGCAGCCTTCCAGCCGCAGCTCGGCGCGAATGTCCTCGCGGGTGCGGGCGTCGGCGGTGGCGGTCACCGCCAGGCGCGGCACGTCGGGGAAGATGTCCGCCAGCCGCCCCAGCATCCGGTATTCGGGCCGGAAGTCGTGGCCCCACTGGCTGACGCAGTGGGCCTCGTCGATCGCGACCAGGGCCAGCGGCGTGCGGGCCAGCCGGTCGAGCATGGCCGGGGCCATCAGCCCCTCCGGCGACAGGTAGAGCAGGTCCAGCTCCCCCGCCTCGATCCGCCGCCAGATGGCCGAGCGCTCGTTCAGGGTGGTGTTGGAATCCAGCCGCTCGGCGGCGACGCCCGACTGCTGCATTCCCGCCACCTGGTCGGCCATCAGCGCGATCAGCGGAGAGATGACCAGGCCCAGGCCCGGCCGGATGATGGACGGTATCTGGTAGCACAGGCTCTTGCCGCCGCCGGTCGGCAGCACGGCGATGGCGCTGCGCCCCTCCAGCACCTGCTCGATGACGCCGGCCTGCATGCCCCGGAAGTCGGCATGGCCGAAGACGCGGCGCAGGGTGTCGCGGGCGGTGTCGAGGGAAGCGGTCACGACAGGCCTTATGGCAGTCCGGCCGTGAGTCGTGAAATAGCCCCGTTCATGCGTGGTCAATGTCCCCCGGCGTTGTTATGAGCGGGCGGGGGCCGGAGAGCACGTAACCATGGCGAACGACTACGGGCGCGGCGGGCCCAAACCCAAGCGGACCCCCCTTCAGGCGCTGTTCTACTGGAGCGCCGTGCTGGGCGTCTGGGGCCTGATCTTCGTGGTGGCCTTCTTCGCGGTGTTCGCCACCGACCTGCCGGACACCTCCAAGCTCTACGACGTCAAGCGCCAGCCCTCGATCAGCTACCTCGACCGTTCGGGCGCGCTGGTGGCGGTCCGCGGCAGCCAGTACGCGCCGCCCGTCGACCTCGACAAGCTGCCGAAATACGTGCCCGCCGCCTTCATCGCCATCGAGGACCGGCGCTTCTACCATCACCCCGGCTTCGACCCGATCGGCATCGCGCGCGCGGCCGTGCGCAACGTCCAGGCGGGGCGGATCGTCGGCGGCGGCTCGACCATCACCCAGCAGCTCGCCCGCAACCTGTTCCTGACCCTCGACCAGACGCCCCGGCGCAAGGCGCAGGAGCTGATCCTGGCCGTCTGGCTGGAGATGAAGTTCACCAAGAAGGAGATCCTCGCCCTCTATCTGAACCGGGTCTATTTCGGCGGGGGGGCCTATGGGATCGAGGCGGCGGCGCAGCGCTACTTCAACAAGCCCGCCTCGCGCCTGACCCTGGGCGAGGCCGCCCTGCTGGCCGGGATGATGAAGGGGCCGTCGCGCTACAGCCCCGTCTCGGCGTCGGAACGGGCGGCGCGGCGGGCGACCATCGTGCTGGACGAGATGGTGCGGATAAAGGCCATCACGCCGGAGGAGCGTGACGCGGCGTTCAAGGCGCCCGTGCGCGTCTCGGCCATCCTCGCCAACCAGCGGGCGCAATATTTCACCGACTGGGTGGACGCCCAGGTCCGCTCGCTGGTGGGGGAGCCGACCGAGGACCTGGTCGTGGAGACCACGCTTGACCTGCCGATCCAGGCCGCCGCCGAACAGGCTGTGCGGGCCGGGGTGGCGAACAACGCCAAGAGCGGCGTCGAGCAGGGGGCGCTGGTCGCCCTCGACGGCGAGGGCCGCATCCGCGCCTACGTCGGCGGGGCGGACTATTCGGAAAGCCAGTTCGACCGGGCGACGTCGGCGCGGCGCCAGGCGGGCTCGGCCTTCAAGCCCTTCGTCTACCTGACGGCGATGGAGCAGGGCCGCACGCCGAGCGTCATCATGGCGGACGAGCCGCTGAAGATCGGCAATTGGGAGCCGCGCAACTACACCAACAAGTACCTCGGCCCGATCACCCTGCAGACCGCCCTGGCGCAGTCGGTGAACACGGTCGCCGCGCGGCTGGCAAACGAGGTCGGCACCGCCAACGTCGCGGCGACGGCCAAGCGGCTGGGGATCAACTCGAAGATCCAGCTCGACCCGTCGATGGCGCTGGGCGCGGTCGAGGTGAACCCGCTGGAGATGGCCCAGGCCTACGCGCCCTTCGCCAACGGCGGCTTCTCGGCGCGCGGCTACGGCATCGAGCGCATCCGCACCACCAGCGGCAAGGTGCTCTACGACCACGGGGTCGAGAAGCGGGCGCGGGGCGCGGTGATCGGCACGCCCGCCCTGCCCTACATGAACCAGATGATGCGCCAGGTGGTGGCGGGCGGCACGGGCGGGCGGGCCAAGGTCGCGGGCTACGACATCGCGGGCAAGACGGGCACGACCAGCGATTACCGCGACGCCTGGTTCGTCGGCTACACGGGCGGCTTCGTCGCGGCCGTGTGGGTCGGCCAGGACGACAACGGCAAGATGACGGGCGTCACCGGCGGCGGCGCCCCGGCGGCGATCTGGAAAAGCTTCATGACCGCGGCCCTGCCGAGGCTGAAGGCGCAGGCCATCCCCGGAGGGACGGTGGAGGCGCCGGCCCCGGCGCGGGACGCCATCGGCGACATCCTCTCCGGGCTGGGCCTGGGCGACGCCCCGGCCCCCGCGCCGGCGCCGACGCCCGAGCCGAAGCCGCCGGTGGAGATTCCCTACTAGGAGCCCTCCCCCCGCCCAGGGGAAGGGAGAGGACTAGACGTCGACCTCGGCGTCTAGGGCGTTTTCCTGGATGAACTCGCGGCGCGGCTCGACCAGCTCGCCCATCAGGCGGGCGAACATGTCGTCGGCGTCGTCGGCGTGAGCGACCTTGACCTGCAAAAGGGTGCGGGCGTCGGCGTCGAGCGTCGTTTCCCAGAGCTGTTCGGGGTTCATCTCGCCCAGGCCCTTGTAGCGCTGGATCGACAGGCCCTTGCGGCCCGCGTCCATGACCGCCGCGACGAGGTCGAGCGGACCGCGCACGGTCGTCGACTTGTCCTTGCGTCGGAACACCGCCGGACCCGCGAAGGTCTCGGCCAGAGCCCCCGCCCGTTCGGCCAGGCGCCGGGCGTCGGCGGCGTGCAGGGTCAGGTCGTCCAGCACGATGCGCTCGTTGACCCCCCGCTTCACGCGGCTGAACACGAAGCCGCCGCCGGCGACGGCGGGCTCGCCGGACCAGGCGCCGTCGCCCTCCTCGGCGTAGAGGTCGAGCCGCGCGGCGGCCGCCGCCGCGTCCGACGCCTCGCCCAGCAGCCCGGCCAGCGCCGCCTGCTCGATGGCGAAGGCGGGCGCGCGGGCCGACAGCCGCTCGATGTTGGCCTTGGCCCCGCGCGCCGATGACACCAGCGCCAGCAGGTCGCGGCCGGTCAGCCGCTCGCCGCCGGACAGGTCCAGCTCGGCCCCGTCCACGCCCTCGTTGATCAGGAAGGCTTCGTACTCGGCGTCGTCCTTCAGGTAGCGGGACGACTTGCCCTTGGCCGCCTTATAGAGCGGCGGCTGGGCGATATAGAGGTAGCCGCGCTCGATCACCTCCGGCATCTGCCGGTAGAAGAAGGTCAGCAGCAGGGTGCGGATGTGCGCCCCGTCCACGTCGGCGTCGGTCATGATGACGATGCGGTGGTAGCGGATCTTCTCGATGTCGAAGTCCTCGCGCCCGATCCCGGCCCCAAGCGCGGTGATCAGGGTGCCGACCTGCTCGGACGACAGCATCTTGTCGAAGCGCGCCCGCTCGACGTTGAGGATCTTGCCGCGCAGGGGCAGCACGGCCTGGTTCTCGCGGTTGCGGGCCTGCTTGGCCGAGCCGCCGGCCGAGTCGCCCTCGACGATGAACAGCTCGGACTTGGCCGGATCGCGCTCCTGGCAGTCGGCCAGCTTGCCGGGCAGGGAGGTGATGTCGAGCGCCGACTTGCGGCGGGTCAGTTCGCGCGCCTTGCGGGCGGCCTCTCTGGCGGCGGCGGCCTCGGCGATCTTGCCGACGATCGCCTTCGCCTCGTTCGGATGCTCCTCGAACCAGGTGGCGAGACCCTCCTGCACCAGCCCCTCGACGGCCGGACGCACTTCGGACGAGACCAGCTTGTCCTTGGTCTGGGAGGAGAACTTCGGATCCGGCACCTTGACCGACAGCACGCAGGTCAGGCCCTCGCGCGCGTCCTCGCCCGAGACGTTGACCTTCTCGCGCTTGGCCGCGCCGGACGTCTCGGCATAGCCGGTGATGATGCGGGTCAGGGCGGCGCGGAAGGCCGACAGGTGCGTGCCCCCATCCCGCTGCGGGATGTTGTTGGTGAAGCACAGCATCTGCTCGTGGTAGCTGTCGTTCCACCACAGGGCGAGGTCGATCTCGACCTTGTCGCGGCGCCCCCGGATGACCACGGGCGTCTTGATCAGCGGCTGCTTGGCCTTGTCGAGGTGGCGCACGAACGCCTCGATGCCGCCCTCGTAGTGCAGCACCTCCTCGAACGGCTCCGTCCCCCGCAGGTCGCGGAAATGGATGGTCACGCCGGAGTTCAGGAAGGCCAGCTCGCGAAGGCGGTGCTCCAGCGTCTTCCGGTCGAACTCGATGAAGGCGAAGGTGGCCGTCGAGGGCAGGAAGGTGACGTGGGTGCCGGTCAGGAACTCGCCGTTCTCGCGCTTGGGCGCCACGCCGGTCACCGCCAGCGGCGAGACCGCGTCGCCGCGCTCGAAGCGCATCTCGTGCGCCATGCCGCCGCGATAGATCTTCAGATGCAGGAAATCGGACAGGGCGTTGACGACGGACACGCCCACGCCGTGCAGGCCGCCGGAGACCTTGTAGCTGTTCTGGTCGAACTTACCGCCGGCGTGGAGCTGGGTCATGATGACCTCGGCCGCCGACACGCCCTCGCCCTCGTGGATGTCGGTCGGGATGCCGCGCCCGTCGTCGGTGACGGTGCACGAGCCGTCGGCGTTGAGGATCACCTCGACCTTGGTGGCGTACTCGGCCAGCGCCTCGTCGATGGCGTTGTCGACCACCTCGTAGACCATGTGGTGCAGGCCCGAGCCGTCATCGGTGTCGCCGATGTACATCCCCGGCCGCTTGCGCACCGCGTCCAGGCCCTTCAGCACCTTGATGGAGTCCGCGCCGTAGTCGGCGGCGGCCTCTTCCGGCGTCTCGTTCTCGTCGCTCATTCACTCGTCCAGAACCGTCAGGCCGGCAGGCTCCACGCGGACGCCCAGGGCCCGACCCTTGAGATGGTCGAACAGCGCCTCGTCCGTTCCCGTCAGGAAAGCCTGAAGGCCGAGGGCCGCGATTTCGTCGGCCAGCGCGGCCCGGCGGGCCAGGTCCAGATGCGCGGCGACTTCGTCGAGCAACAGTATAGGATTCGGCGCGGAATCCGCACGGGAAAGTCGCGCCGCCTGCGCCAGAACGAGGTTCAGAATCAGCGCCTTCTGCTCGCCGGTGGAACATTCGGCGGCGGGGCGGTCCTTCAGGGCGTGGAAGACCTCCAGATCGCCCCGGTGAGGGCCTGTCAACGCCCGCCCGGCGGCCGTGTCGCGGGGCCGGGCGGCGGCGAGCGCGGCGGCGAGCGGGGCCTCGACCTCCTCCCCGGCGGCGACGCGCCTCTCCCATTCCCCGGCCAGCGACAGGCGGGCCTGCGGGAAGGGGCGCTCGCCGCGCATGTCGATCTCGGCCCGGAGGGCTTCGAGGGTGCGCACGCGGGCCTGCGCCATCATCGTTCCCGCCTGCGCCATGCGCGCTTCCAGCGCCGTCAGCCAGGCCGGATCGGCGGGCTCGTCGGCGGTCAGCAGCCGCATCCGCTCGCGCATCGCCTTCTCGTAGGCCGTGACGTGGGCGGCGTGCAGCGGCTCGGCGGCGAACACCAGCCGGTCGAAGAAGCGGCGGCGCTCGGAGGCGGCTTCGATGAACAGCCGGTCCTGCGCCGGGGTCAGCCAGATTGGGCGGACGTGGTCGGCCATCCGTCCGGGCGGCACGGTGTCGCCGTCGATCCGCACGATCCGCCGTGGGGAGCCGGGGGTCTCGACGCCGGTGCCGATGCGCACGTCCTCGACCTGCGCCGACACCGCCCAGGCCCGGCCGACGGCCTCCCCCGGCAGGCGCCGCCCGACCTCGGCCAGCGCCGAGCCGCGCAGGCCCCGCCCCGGCGAGAGCAGGCTGACGGCCTCCAGCAGGTTGGTCTTGCCCGCCCCGTTCGGCCCGAACAGGAACACGCTGCGGCCCTCCGGGCGCAGGGTCGCCGCCGCGTAGGAGCGGAAGTCGGTGAGGGTGAGGCTGGCGATGGCCGACCGCATGGAGGCATTGCGTCCTTCGAGACGGCCGCTGCGCGGCCTCCTCAGGATGACGCAGTCAGCGGACCGGCGCAAAACCCGTCATGGCGAGGAGCGCGCAGCGCGTCTCGAACCACGCCCTACACCCGCAGCGGCATCAGGACGTACTTCACGCCCGCGTCGGTGGGGTCGAGCACCAGCGTGGGCGAGGCCGGGTCGGCGAAGCGGAACTCCGCCGTGGTCCCGCCGATCTGGCCCGTCACGTCCAGCAGGTAGCGGGCGTTGAAGCCGATCTCGAAGCTGTCGCCGTCATAGTCGATCTCCAGCTCCTCGACCGCTTGCCCGGCTTCCATGTTGCGCACGGTGAGCGTCAGGCGGCCCGGCTCGACGGCCAGCTTCACCGAGCGGCTCTTCTCGGCCGAGATGGTCGCCACCCGGTCCACCGCCTGGGCGAACAGGGTGTTGTCGACCAGCATGACCTTGTCGTTGTCGCGCGGGATCACCCGCAGGTAGTCGGGGAAGGAACCGTCGATCACCTTCGAGGTCAGGGCCGCGCCGTTGAACTCGAACCGCACCTTGGCCTGGGACACCTGCAGGTCGATGTTCTCGCCCGCGTCCTCCAGCAGACGCCGGGCCTCGTTGATGGTCTTGCGCGGCACGATCACGCCCGGCGCGCCCGCCGCGCCCTCGGGCGCAGGCATCTCGGCCAGGGCCAGGCGGTGGCCGTCGGTCGCCACGCAGCGCAGCAGCGGCTGGCCGTTCTCGACCACCGTGTGCATGTAGAGGCCGTTCAGGTAGTAGCGCGTCTCCTCCGTCGAGATGGCGAAGCGCGTCTTGTCGATCAGGCGGATGATGTCGTTGGTGTCGGCGGTGATCCGGCCCGACAGCCCGTCGTTGCTCATCACCGGGAAGTCGCCCGCCGGCAGCACCGGCAGGTTGAAGCGCGAGCGCCCGGCCTGGACCACCAGACGGGGGTCGTCGCCGGAGAAGCTGAGCGAGACGTCGGCGCCTTCCGGCAGCTTGCGGACGATCTCGTACAGCGTGTGGGCGGGGGCGGTGATCTGGCCCGGCACGTCGACCTGGGCCGCGCCCTCGTCGACGATCTCCATGTCCAGGTCGGTCGCCGAGAAGGCCACGGCGTCGCGGCTCGCCGACAGGAGCACGTTCGAGAGGATGGGAATGGTGTTGCGCCGCTCGACGACGCTCTGCACGTGCCCCAGCGCCTTCAGGAGCGCCGCCCGTTCGATGGTCAGCTTCATTTCGTGTCCGAACCTTAAGCCGCCGCGAATCGCGATTCCCCCCGGCGGCCAGAATGGGAAGGACCTGCGAGATTAACGAATTCGGCGCGGGGTGGAAGAGGCGGCGCCCCTTGCGCGCGCCATTTGAGCGCCCATCTGTCGTTGAGAATGATTCTCAACTGAGTTCCGCCATGCGCCTCGCCGCCAAGACCGCCACCTACGCCGCCATGCACCTGGTCGTGGCGGTCTCCGTCGCCTACGCCCTGACGCGCGACTGGCGCATCGCGCTGGCCGTCGGCGTCATCGAGCCGATGGTCCAGACGGTCGCCTTCAACCTGCACGAACGGGCGTGGGCGAGGTCGCCTCAGGCCTTCGTGTCGACGGACCCGCCCGCCTCGTCGTCGGGGGCCGCGCCGGCATAGGGGTTCTGGGCCGAGCCTTCCGGGGACTCGGGCGCCGCGCCGCCCTTGGCCGCCACGATCACCATCGCCGGCCGCACGATGCGGCCGAACAGCGAATAGCCAGATTGCAGGGTGTTGATCACCGAGCCTGGAGCCACCCCCTCGGCCGGCTGCTCCATCATCGCCTGGTGCAGGTGGGGATCGAACTTCTCGCCCTTGCCCGGCTCGACCTTCTTCAGGCCGTTGCGCTCGAACGCCTGCTGAAGCTCCTTCTCGGTCATCTCCACGCCGACGACGAAGTTCTTCACCACCTGGTCGGCGGAATCCTTCGGCGCGTGGGCGGTGGCTCGCGACAGGTTGTCGGCGGCGCCCAGAAGGTCGCGGGCGAACTTCTGGATGGCGTAGGCGCGGGCGTCGTTGGCGTCGCGCTCGGCCCGGCGCTTGGTGTTCTCCGCATCGGCGGCGATGCGAAGGATCTGCTCCTTGAGCGCGGCGATCTCGGCCTTAAGCGCCTCGACGTCCTCTTCGGGGACTTCGGTTTCCAGCACGTCCTCGTCCGGGCCGTTCGCCGCCGTTTCGTCGGTCATCACTCTATCCGTCCATCATCTTTCCGAGCACCCTGGCGGTGTAGTCCACCAACGGGATGACCCGTGCGTAGTTCAGCCGGGCCGGGCCGATCACCCCGATCGCGCCCAGCACCTTCTGCCGGCCCGACATATAGGGCGCCGCGATCAGGGCGGAACCCGAAAGCGAAAACAGGCGTGTTTCGGCCCCGATGAAGATGCGCACGCCTTGCGCCTCGCGCACGTCGTCGAGCAGGCCGATGAGCTGCTCCTTCTGCTCCAGGTCGTCGAACAGCATCCGCACCCGCTCCAGGTCCTGGGCGGCGGCGGGGTCCTGGAGCAGATTGGCGCGGCCCCGTACGATCAGGCTGCGGTCGGCCTCCTCCCCCCCGCTCCAGGCGGCGAGGCCCTCCTCCACCAGGCGGGCGGCGGTCTCGTCCAGCTCACGCCGGGCGCGGTCCAGTTCGGCCCGCATCTCGGCGCGGGCGTCGACGAGGGTGCGGCCCCGGAGCCGGGCGCCGAGGAAGTTGGAGGCCTCCTGCAAGGCCGAGGGCGTGACCCCGGGCGAGCGCCGCATCAGCCGGTTCTCGACCGTGCCGTCCTCCAGCACGATGACCACCAGCGTCTGGTCGGGGCCGAGAGCGACGAACTCCACGTGCTTGACCCCGGCGTCGCGCACCGGGCTGACCACCACCCCGGCCCCGCCCGCGAGCCCGGAGAGGATGGACGACGCCTCGTTCAGCGCCTCGTCGAACGAGCGGCCGTGGGCGTGCAGCCGGGCCTCGATGGACCGCTGCTCCTCCTGCCCCAGGTCGCCGACCTCCAGCAGGCCGTCGACGAACAGCCGCAGGCCCGCGTGGGTGGGCAGGCGCCCGGCGCTGGTGTGCGGCGCCGACAGCAGGCCCGCCTGCGCCAGGTCCTGCATGGTGTTGCGGATCGAGGCGGGGGAAAGCTGCACCCCGCTCTGCGCCAGGGTGCGCGAGCCCACCGGCTCGCCGGTCTCCAGGTAGGTCTCCACCACCCGCCGGAAGATGTCGCGGGCCCGCTGATCCAGCTCGGTCAGGGTGGCGGCGGCGGCGGTGGTGGTGAAGAGCGGGTTCATCGGGTCCGGCGGCGGGTGGACGACCCGCATCGCATCTAGGATAAGCGGCGCCTCGTTCCAATCAAGCCGAGGTCTCCCATGCGTCCGTCCGAACGCGCTCCCGACATCCTGCGCCCCGTGACGCTGGAGACCGGCGTCAACCGCTACGCCGAGGGCTCCTGCCTCGTCTCCTTCGGCCATACGAAGGTCCTCGTCATGGCCACGGTCGAGGAGAACGTCCCCGGCTGGATGCGCAACAAGGGCTCCGGCTGGGTGACGGCCGAGTACGGGATGCTGCCGCGCGCCACCCATACCCGGGGCCGCCGCGAGGCCGCTCAGGGCAAGCAGTCCGGCCGGACGCAGGAAATCCAGCGGCTGATCGGCCGTTCGATGCGGGCGGTCGTCGACCTGAAGGCGCTGGGCGAACGGCAGATCACCCTCGACTGCGACGTGGTGCAGGCGGACGGCGGCACCCGCACCGCCGCCATCACCGGCGCCTGGGTCGCCCTGCGGCTGGCCACCCGCTACCTGCTGGAGGAGGGCGTGCTGAAGACCGACCCGATCCTCGACCAGGTGGCGGCGGTGTCCTGCGGCGTCTTCGCGAACACCCCGGTCCTCGACCTCGACTACGAGGAGGACTCCAGCGCCGAGGCGGATTCCAACTTCGTGCTGACCGGGCGCGGCGACATCGTGGAGATTCAGGCCACCGGCGAAAAGCGCGGCTTCACCCGCGCCGAGTTCGAGGCCCTCTACGGCCTGGCGGAGAAGGGCATCGGCGAGCTGTTCGCCCTGCAACGCGCCGCCGTCGGAGGCTAGGCCCCGCCGTAGGCCGCCTCGTCGTCGTCCGGCTCCTCGGCCGGGCCGGGCTCCCAGGCGACGAGGTCGCCGGGCTGGCAGTTCAGCTCGCGGCACAGGGCGTCGAGGGTCGAGAAGCGGATGGCCCTCGCCTTGCCGGTCTTCAGGATCGACAGGTTGGCGATGGTCACGCCCACGCGGTCGGCCAGCTCGGTCAGCGACATGCGCCGTTCCAGCAGGATGCGGTCGAGGTGAACCCGGATAGCCATCAGATGGTCAGCTCCGCTTCGCGGCGCAGCCGTGCGCCTTCGCGGAAGACCTCCGCCAGGACGAAGACCACCAGCACCGAGAACCACGTCGTCAGGCTGAGGCTGGCGTCGGCGCGGTCGATGCCCGGCAGCCAGACCGCGACGCCCGCGAAGAGGTAGCTGCCAAGCTCCAGCGCCGCCAGCATCAGGCCGATGACCCGCAGGCGGCGCACGTTGTCCGGGTGGAAGGGGTCGCCGGCGGTCAGGGTGGAGAAGATGCGCCGCAGCCGCCCGACGATGACCAGCACCCCGCCGATATAGAGGCCGCCCGCGCCCAGTCCGGCCGCCATCGTGGCGCCGTTCGGCATCTGGCCGTCATCGCCGGTGATCTGGAGATTTTCGGAAAGGAAGTCGGGATTGAAGCTGAGCAGGACCGCCAGCAGGGCGAGAAGCCCGAGCAGGCCGAGGATGACCCACAGAACGACGTAGACGACGTCGAGTATGACTTTCAGGAAGCTCGATACCGAGCCCGGCCCCATTGCGCGCATTGGTGTCTTTCCCCGATGCGGAGGGCCAAGGAGCCCGCCGCCCGCCGATGAGAAGGTCAGGCGGACGGCGAGCATGCCCCGTCAGAGCCGCTCACGAAAGCGGCTCAGAACGAATGCGACACGAACAACAGGGCCGCCAGCGGCAGGGCCGCGAGCAGGGCGGCGGTCACGCCGGTCATGGCGATACGGTCGACGGTGGCGACGATCTTTTCGATGGTCATTTCTTACCCCTCATATTGCGTTGCACAACGAAAACAGCCGAGCGCCGCTCTCGCAGGGGACAAGCTAAACCGTTCTGCGCGATTTTCAATATGGACATATCGATATTCGATATTAAATCTTCGTAACAGAATATTGCAGCGCAGCAATCACATCTGGACGGGCTCGGTCGCGACCATCGAGTCCCGCCGGGAGGCCGCCTCGTACCAGGCGGCCAGCCCCGGCCGCCCGGCCCGCCAGTCGACCACCGAGCGGAAATCGAGGTAGCCGAGGTGGGCGGCCACCGCGATCTCGCCCAGCCCGAAACCGTCCAGGCGCTCGGCCTCCAGCCGGTCCAGCGCGGCGTCGAGGGCGGCGAACTGGCGCTCGATGACGTCGAGGTGACGGTCGCCCTCGTCGCGGCGCTTCTCCATCACCGCCCGCACGGCGGCGTCGCCGACGCCGTCGGCGATGGCCTCCAGCAACAGGGCGGGCCAGCGCGGCGCGGGGACCAGCCGTCCGCCGGAGAGGCCGTCGAGGTACTGGCAGATGACCCGGCTGTCGTAGAGCGCCGTCCCGTCGTCCAGGATGACGGTGGGGACCTTGGCCAGGGGGTTGGCCTTGCGGAGCGCCTCGTCGGTCCAGGGGTTGATCATGGCGATCTCCAGCGGGACCCCGACCTCGTGCGCCGCGACACGGACCTTGCGGGCGAAGGGCGACATGGGGGAGTAGAGGAGCTGCATGGCGTTTCCCGGAGGCTTTCGATGGCGCTGAAACTGGAGCGCGGGGCCACGATCATCGCGGCCACCCACAATCCCGGCAAGGCGCGCGAGCTGGCCGCCCTGCTGGACGGCCGCTTCACGGTGCTGAGCGCCGGAGAGATGGGCCTGCCCGAGCCGGACGAGACGGAGACCACCTTCGCCGGCAACGCCCTGCTGAAGGCGAGGGCGGCGGCGCAGGCCAGCGGCCAGATCGCCCTGGCCGACGATTCCGGCCTGTCGGTGCGGGCGCTGGACGGCGCGCCGGGCATCTATTCCGCCCGCTGGGCCGGGCCCTCGAAGGACTTCACGGAGGCCATGGCCAAGGTCGAGGAGCGGCTGGAGGAAGCCGGCGCCGAGGACCGCGCCGCCTGGTTCACCTGCGCGCTGGCCGTCGCCTGGCCGGACGGCCCGGCGGTGGTGGTCGTGGGCGAGGTCCACGGCGAACTCGCCTTCCCGCCGCGCGGGGAACGGGGCTTCGGCTACGACCCGATCTTCGTGCCGGAGGGGCATGAGACGACCTTCGGCGAAATGGATCCAGCCGCCAAGGACGCCATCAGCCACCGCGCCGTCGCCTTCGCCCGGCTGAAGGCGGCGCTCCTTGACTGAGCTGGGCGTCTACGTCCACTGGCCCTACTGCGCGCGGATCTGCCCCTACTGCGACTTCAACGTCGTCCGCGACCGGGGCCGGACCGCCGAGCAGGCCGCCCTGGCCGACGCCATCGTCGCCGATCTCCACGCTCATCGCGCCACGACCGGCGAGCGGCCGCTGGTCTCCATCTTCCTCGGCGGCGGCACGCCTTCGCTGATGGACCCCGCCTTCGCCGCCCGCATCGTCGAGACGGCCAGGACCCTATGGACGCCCGCGGGCGAGGTCGAGGTCACGCTGGAGGCCAACCCCACCGACGCCGAGACCGGCCGCTTCGCCGCCTTCGCGGACGCGGGGGTCAACCGCCTGTCGCTGGGGCTGCAATCGCTGGACGACGGCGCGCTGAGCTTCCTCGGCCGCAACCACGACGCGGCGGCGGGACGGCGCGCCGCCGAACGGGCAAGGGCGCTGTTTCCCCGCCTGTCCGTCGACCTGATCTACGCCCGCCCCGGCCAGACGCCCGATAGCTGGGCCGCCGAGCTGGAGGCGGCCATCGCCCTGGGGGCCGAGCACGTCTCGCCCTACCAACTCACCATCGAGCCCGGCACGGCCTTCGACCGGGCGGTCGGGCGCGGGCGCCTGGTCCCGGCGGACGAGGACCTGGGCGCGGCGCTGTTCGAGACCACGCAGGCGGTGCTGGAGGCCCACGGCTTCGACGCCTACGAGGTCTCCAACCATGCGCGGGGCGAGGCGGCCCGGTCGCGGCACAACCTCGTCTACTGGCGCGGCGCGGACTACGTCGGCGTCGGCCCCGGCGCCCACGGGCGGCTGACCCTGGACGGCGCGCGCATCGCCACCACCGCCGGCAAGACGGTGAAGGGCTACATCGCCGGCGAGACCGAACGCGAGACCCTCACCCCCCGCGAGGCCGCCGAGGAGCGGCTGCTGCTCGGCCTGCGCATCGACGACGGGGTTTCCTTCGCCGAGGTCGCGGGGCTGGGCCTGACGCCGGAGAAGGTGCGCCCCCTGGTCGAGGCTGGCCTGCTGGCCGACGATCGGGTACGGCTGCGGGCGACCCGCGCCGGGCGTCTCGTGCTCGACCGGCTGACCGCCGACCTCGCGGCCTGAGACTCGATCCCGTGCCAGTCCATCCGCCCCCGCCGCCTTTATCCGACGCGCCGCTGGCGCCGGGGCTCTACGTGGTGGCCACGCCCATCGGCAACCTGCGCGACATCACCCTGCGGGCGCTGGACGTGCTGGCCGCCGCCGACATCGTGCTGGCCGAGGACACGCGGGTCACCGGCAAGCTGCTGAACGCCTACCGCCTGTCGAAGAAGATGGTCCGCTACGACGAGCACGCCGCCGCCGGCGCAAGGCCGCGCGTGCTGGCGGCCCTGGCGGAGGGACAGCGGGTGGCGCTGGTGTCGGACGCGGGCACGCCGCTGATCTCCGACCCCGGCTACCGGCTGGTTCGCGAGGCCGTGGCGCAGGGCTCGGCGGTGTTTCCGATCCCCGGCGCCTCGGCGGTGATGGCGGGACTGACGTTGGCGGGCCTGCCGACCGACCGCTTCCTGTTCGCGGGCTTCCCGCCGCCGAAATCCGCCGCGCGCAAGACCTTTTTCGAGGAACTTGTCCCCGTCCGCGCCACGCTCGTCTTCTTCGAGGGCGGATCGCGGCTGGCGGCCAGCCTGGCCGACATGGCGGCCGTGTTCGGCCCGCGCGAGGCGGCCGTGACCCGCGAGCTGACCAAGCTGCACGAGACCGCCGTACGCGGGAGCCTGGCCGAGCTGGCCGCCGATCCGCGCCTGAATGACCCCAAGGGCGAGATCGTCGTCCTCGTCGGCCCCGGCGAGGCGCAGGCCGCCACCGCGCAGGACGCCGACGCGGCCCTCAGCGAGGCCCTGACCCGCCTGGCGCCCGGCGAAGCGGCGGCCGAGGTCGCCAAGGCGCTGGGCCTGAACCGCCGCGACCTCTACCGCCGCGCCCTCGACCTGAAGGGCGCGCGATGAGCGGGGCGCGGCAGGCGCGGGGTGTCGAGGCAAGGCTTTCCGGCCGCCGGGCCGAGGCGCTGGCCGCCGCCTGGCTGATGGCCAAGGGCTACCGGGTCATCGGCTTCCGGCTCGCCTCGCGCCAGGGGGAGATCGACGTGCTGGCCTTCCGGCGCGGCGTGCTGGCCGTGGTCGAGGTCAAGCGCCGCGTCAGCCTGGACGCCGCGCTGGAGGCCGTGCGCCCCGCCCAGCGCGAGCGGCTGCGCGCCGCCGCCGCCCAGGTCGCGGCCGCCCGGCCCTCCCTGCGCGGCGCGACCATCCGCCTCGACCTGTTCGCGCTCGCCCCCGGCCGCCTGCCACGGCATATTCCCGACGCATGGTGCGGCGAGTAGGACGGCAGGCTTAAAGCATGACGCGCGAGGAAGCGGAGCAGGCCCTGGGCGAGGCCGGGAAGGCCGACGACGGCGCCTTCCCGCTGTTCGAAGCCGCCCTGGCCTGCGCCGCCCACGAGCACCCCGAGCGCGACCCGGCCGAGGCCCGCGCCCTGGGCGAGGAGGCCGCCGCCCGCCTCGCCGACCGCCTGAAGCGCGAGTCGCCGGAGGAGGCGCTGGCCGAAGCCATCGCCGGCGACCTGCGCCTCAACGGCGACCTGATGACCTACGACCACCCGGACAACGCCGACATCATCGCCGTGGCCGAGCGGCGAAAGGGGCTGCCCGTGGCGCTGGGGGTCTTCTACCTGCACGCGGCGCGCCGGAGCGGGCTGTCGGTGCAGGGGGTCGACTTCCCCGGCCACTTCCTGCTGCGTATCGAGACGCCCGAGGGGCCGCTGGCGCTCGACCCGTTCAGCGAGGGGCGGGTGGTGCTGCCGTCCGAACTGACCCGCCGGGCCCTGCGCACGGGCCTGACGCCGGACGTCGCCTCGCGCCTCGACCGGCTGATGACGCCGGTCAGCGACCGGGCGGTGCTGATCCGCCTGCAGAACAACGTCTTCGCCAGGGCGGCCGCGAGCCGCGACTACGCCCGCGCCGAGCGTTCGGCCCTGCGCCGCGCCCTGCTCGACCCTTCCGACCACCGGCCCTGGCTGGACGTGGCGGCGGCGCGCGAGGGGCAGGGCGCGCTGGCGGGGGCCTTGCAGGCGCTGGCCCGAGCACAAATCTTGGACGGCGGGGCGGCCATCGCCGCGCGCGCGGCGCGCGAACGTGTAAGGCTGCGCCTCAACTAGGGGAGCCTTATGCTCAAAGTCGCCGTCCAGATGGACCCCGTCGAGGGGATCAACATCAATTCCGACACCACCTTCATGATGATGATGGAGGCGCAGGCGCGCGGCCACGCCCTCTGGGTCTACACCCCCGACAAGCTGTCGATGGAGGCGGGCCGCGTCCGCGCCCGGGCCCGGAAGATCACCCTGCGCGCCACCGTCGGCGACCATGTCGCCGCCGGGCCGGTGGAGGTGCTGGACCTGGCGGACGACATCGACGTCGTCCTGATGCGCCAGGACCCGCCGTTCGACATGGCCTACATCACGGCCACCCACTTCCTGGAGCGCATCCACCCCAGGACCCTGGTGGTGAACAACCCGGCCGAGGTGAGGAACGCTCCCGAGAAGCTGTTCGTCACGGGGTTCGAGGGCGTGCAGCCGCCGACCCTGATCACCAGCGATCCCGACGCCATCTACGACTTCCGCGACCGGCACGGGGACATTGTGCTGAAACCCCTCTACGGCGGCGGCGGCTCGGGAGTGGTGAAGCTGAAGGCCGACGATCCCAACCTCGACGCCCTGCTCGAACTGCACGCCATGATCGGCCGCGAGCAGGTCATCGCCCAGGCGTTCATACCCGCCGTCGTCAAAGGGGATAAACGCATCCTGCTGATCGACGGCGAGCCGGTGGGCGCCATCAACCGCGTGCCCGCCGACGGCCAGGTGCGCTCGAACCTGGCGCGCGGCGGCCGGGCCGAGGCGGTCGAGCTGACCCCCCGCGACCGCGAGCTGTGCGCCATCATCGGCCCGGAGCTGAAGGCGCGCGGCCTGCTGTTCGTCGGCATCGACGTGATCGGCGACTACCTGACCGAGATCAACGTCACCTCCCCCACCGGCGCCCAGCAGCTCAAGCGCTTCGGCGGGGCGGACGCGGCGGCGGCCATGTGGGACCGGATCGAGGCCCTCCGCGCTTCGTGAATGAATTTTGTCGGCTAGACGACTGATCCGACACGCTTTCCCTGAAGGTTCTATTTTTGTTCTTGATCCGGGCCCCGCCGCGTGCTGGGGTTGTGGATAAGTGCGAAGGGGGAACGCATGGTTGCGCGGATCGTCACCGTGGCCTTCCAGGGGGTGGAGGCCCGGCGAGTCGAGGTCGAGGTGCAGCTCGCCGGCGGCGAGCAGGCCATCGTCGTCGTGGGCTTGGGCGACAAGGCCGTCAGCGAGAGCCGCGAGCGGGTGCGCGGCGCCTTCGCGGGGCTGGGCCTGGCCATGCCCGGCAAGCGGATCGTCGTGAACCTCGGCCCGGCGGACCTGCCCAAGGAAGGCAGCCACTACGACCTGCCCATCGCCCTGTCGATCATGGCGGCCATGGGCGTCATTGCGCCCGACGCGCTGGAGGGCTGGGCCGCCATCGGCGAGCTGTCTCTGGACGGCCGCATCATGCCGGTGGCGGGGGCCCTGCCCGCCGCGATGGCCGCCTCGGCGATGGGGCTGGGGCTGATCTGCCCGGAAGCGTGCGGGCCGGAGGCGGCGTGGGCGGGGGATGCGGCGATCCTGGCGCCCCGGTCGCTGATCTCGCTGGTCAACCACTTCCGGGGGACCCAGGTGATGGGGCCGCCCGCGCCCGGCCCGGTGGCCGAAGGCGAAGCCGTCGCCGACCTGCGCGACGTGAAGGGACAGGAGAACGCCAAGCGGGCGCTGGAGATCGCCGCCGCCGGGGGCCACAACCTGCTGTTCGTCGGCCCGCCGGGCTCGGGCAAGTCGATGCTGGCCCAGCGCCTGCCGGGCCTTCTGCCGCCGCTGTCGGCCGCAGAGCTGCTGGAGACCTCGATGGTCCATTCGGTGGCGGGCCTTATCGCCAAGGGCGCCCTCAGCCGCGCCCGGCCGTTCCGCAGCCCTCACCATTCCGCAAGCATGGCCGCCCTGACCGGCGGCGGCATGAAGGCCCGGCCCGGCGAGGTGTCGCTGGCGCACAACGGCGTCCTCTTCCTCGACGAGCTGCCCGAGTTCCAGCGCCAGGCCCTCGATTCCCTGCGCCAGCCGCTGGAGACCGGCGAGGTGATGGTCGCCCGGGCCAACGCCCACGTCCGCTATCCGGCCCGGGTGCAGCTCGTGGCGGCCATGAACCCCTGCCGCTGCGGCCACGGCGGCGCGGGCAAGGGCGCCTGCGGGAAGGCGCCGAGGTGCCAGCGCGACTACCAGATGCGGGTGTCGGGGCCGCTGCTCGACCGCATCGACCTGCAGGTGGACATGCCGCCCGTCACCGCCGCCGACCTCGCGCTGCCCGCGCCGTCCGAAGGCACGGCGCAGGCCGCCGCCCGCGTGGCCGCCGCCCGGAAAATCCAGGCCGGACGGGGCGGGGAGACCAATGCCCGGCTGGAAGGCGAGGCGCTGGAGAAGGCCGTGGCGCTGGACGATCCCGGCCGGGCGCTGCTGTCCCGCGCCGGGGAGGCGGGCCGCCTAACCGCGCGGGGCTGGACGCGGACCCTGCGGCTGGCCCGCACCATCGCCGACCTGGAGGGCTCGGACGCGGTGCGGCGGGTGCATGTGGCCGAGGCGCTGATCTACCGCCGCGTCGGACCGGGCGCGGAGGAACCCGTGCTCGCCCCCAGCGGCGCCATTTGACCGCCCGTTAAGGGCCGCCGCTTAGTCTGCCCGGCGATGATCGACGATCCGACCGTCTCCGCCGAGCAGCTCGCGACCCTCAGTCACGAGTTCCGCACGCCCCTGAACGGCGTGCTGGGCATGGCGCGCCTGCTCGAAGCCACCCGCCTGACCGCTGAGCAGCGGGCTTATGTGGCGGCGCTGAAGGAGAGCGGCGACCACCTGCTGGCCCTGGTCAACGATGTGCTGGACCTGGCGCGGCTGGGGGCAGGCAGGATAGAGCTGCACCCCGGCCGCGTCGAGGTCGAGAGCCTGCTGCGGCAGGTCTGCGAGCTTATGAGCCCCCGCGCCCACGAGAAGGGGATCGAGATCGCCTGGGCCGCCTCGCCCGGCCTCGCGCCGATCCAGGCCGACGAGGGGCGCCTGCGCCAGATCCTGCTGAACTTCGCGGGCAACGCCGTGAAGTTCACGGAAGCCGGCGGCGTGCTGATCACCGCCGAGCGCGCCGCCTGGGGCGCCCTGCGCTTCACCGTCGCCGACAGCGGGCCGGGCGTGCCGGAAGCGGCCCGGGCGCGCATCTTCGAAGCCTTCGCCCACGCCGACCCGGCGCACGGCGCCCTCGGCGGCGCGGGCCTGGGCCTGGCCATCGCCAGGCGGCTGTCCGACGCGATGGGCGGCGAGATCGGCGTCGGCGGGACGGTCGGCGCGGGCGCCGAGTTCTGGTTCGAGGCCGCCTTCGAGGCCGCCGGAGCCCCCGACGAGGCGGCGCCGCTGCGGGGCCTGACGGTCGGGATCGCCTCGCCCAGCGCCGTGGTGCGCGAGGCCGCCGCCCGGCAGGTCGAAGCCTGCGGCGGGCGGGTGGTGCTGGCCGCCGACCGCGCGGGCCTGCTGGAATTCGCCCCGCCCGAGGCGGTCCTCCTTCTCGACCACGCCCTGCACACCGGCCGTGGCGCGGCCCGCCCCCCCGCCGGGCGCCGGGCCATCGTGCTGCTGCGGCCGGAGGAGCGCGACCGCATCGCCCGCAGCCGCGCCGCCGGCTTCGCGGGCTACCTGATCAAGCCGCTGCGCCGGGCCTCGGTGGCCGCCCGGGTGCTGGCGGCGCTGGGCGCCGAGACCGCCCCCGCCCCCGACGACGAACGGATCGCCCCCGCCGCCGCCCCGGGCAAGCGGGTGCTGCTGGCCGAGGACAACCCGATCAACGCCCTGCTCGCCCGCACCCTGCTCCAGCGCGAGGGCTGCCACGTCGATCGGGTGGCGAGCGGCGAGGAGGCCCTGGCCGCCTTGCAGGCCGGAACCTACGACATGGTGCTGATGGACGTGCGGATGCCGGGCATGAGCGGGACCGACGCCACCCGGACCCTGCGCGGCCGGGGCGTCCGCGTCCCCGTCGTCGCCCTGACCGCCGACGCCTTCGAGGACGACCGCCGGGCCTGCCTGGAGGCGGGCATGGACGACATCCTCGTCAAGCCGCTGAACCCCGAGGCCCTGCGCGGCGCGCTGGTGCGCTGGACCAATTCCTCGGCTCAGGCCAAGGTCGCCCCGGCAGCCTGACGCCGGGGACCCGATGACCACCGACAAACGCACCTTCCTCCAGGCCCTGGCGGTCTTCGCGGAGCGCCGCAGCCTGGTCATGCTGGCGCTGGGCTTCGCGGCGGGCCTGCCGAACCTCTTGATCTTCGACACCCTGTCGGCGTGGCTGCGGGACGCGGGGCTGTCGCTGGAGGTGATCGGCTTCTTCAGCCTGGCGACCCTCGCCTACTCGCTGAAGTTCATCTGGGCGCCGCTGGTCGACCGCACCCACATTCCCTTCCTGACCAAGCTGTTCGGCCATCGGCGGAGCTGGATGCTGGCCATGCAGGCGGGGGTCATCCTCGGGCTGTGGCTGATCGCGGGGACAAACCCGGCCAATGACCTGGGGCGCATGGCGCTGCTGGCCGTGCTGGTCGGCTTCACGGCCGCCACCCAGGACATCGTCATAGACGCCTGGCGGATCGAGGCGGTGGACGAGAGCCGCCAGGGGGCCATGGCCGCCGCCTACCAGTGGGGCTACCGCATCGCCATGATCGTGGCGGGCGCCGTGCCGCTGATCCTGGCCGAGAGCTACGGCTGGAACCTGTCCTACGCCGTGATGGCCGCGCTGATGAGCGTCGGCGTCGCGGCCGTGCTGCTGGCCCCGCGCGAGAAGGCCCACACCATCCGCCCCATCCCGGTCGGCGACGTGCCCTCGCGGCCGGCGCTGGAGGTGGTGGAGTGGCTGGGGCGGCTGGCGCTGATCGCCTTCGCCGCCCTGATTATCGGCTCGGGCCTGACGGGCGACCCGTCGCTGCTGCTGCCCGAAGGCGCGGCGTTGGCGCAGGCGTGGACCGCCAAGGAGACCGGCGTCTTCATCCAGTTCGCCGCCGTCGTCGCGGGCTTCGCGGTGCTGGTCGGCGCCTGCTGGCCGCTGCCGATGAAGACGCGGCCGGGGGCGTACCTGGCCGGATCGTTCGGGGCGCCGCTGGTCGACTTCTTCCAGCGCTTCGCCGGGACCGCCGCCCTGATCCTGGCGCTGATCTGCCTCTACCGGGTGTCGGACTTCGTGCTGAACATCATGAACCCCTTCTACCTCGACCTCGGCTTCACCAAGACCGAGATCGCCGAGGTGCGGAAGGTGTTCGGGGTCATCGCCTCGGTCGTCGGGGTCTTCCTCGGCGGGCTCGCCATCGCCCGCCTCGGCCTGATGCGCAGCCTGCTGATCGGGGCCTTCGCGGGGCCGCTGTCCAACCTCGTCTTCGCCTGGCTGGCGACGAAGGGCGCCGACCTCTCGAGCCTGTTCGTCGCCATCGGGGTGGACAACGTCGCCTCGGGTTTTTCGGGCACCTGCCTGATCGCCTACATGTCCAGCCTGACCAGCGCGGGCTTCACGGCCACCCAGTACGCCCTGTTCTCGTCCCTCTACGCCCTGCCCGGAAAGCTGATCGCCTCGCAGTCGGGGCGGATCGTCGAGGGCGCGGCGCGGGAGGCGGACGCGGGCGGGGCCTTCGCCGCCTTCAAGGGCCTGTTCGCAGGGCTCCCCCAGGGCGCGCTGGTCGAGGGCGCGGCCAAGACGGGCGTCACCCCGGCGGCGCTGGGGGCGGGCTACGTCACCTTCTTCTTCTACTCGACCCTGATCGGGGCGGCAGCCATCGTGCTCGCCATCATCGTCGTGCGGCGGCAGAAGGCTCAGGAAGCCAGGCAGACCACCTGAGCGATGCGCAGGTCGCGGCGCAGGCCGTCGGCGACCCGGCCGTAGTTCTCGACGTTGATCGTCTCGCCGACCGCGAAGCTGGCCGGGCGCACCCCGGCGTTGGCGAAGGCCCCGCGCATCGTCTCCGGCGCGGTGGTGTAGATGCGGCCCCGGCGCGGGGCCTCGGCCACCGTCACCCCGATCACCCGGCCCGTCGCGTCGAGCGCCGGAGCGCCCGACAGGCCGGCGAGCGTGCCCTGAAGCTCGTCCGTGCGCCCGACCTCGGCCCAGACCAGCACCGGTTCGGTGCGCGAGCCCCGGCCCCGGACCACGAGGTTCTCCCGGCCCAGCAGGCGCGAGGCCGCCTCGCCGGGACGGCCCTGGGGGAAGCCCGGATGGAAGGCCCGCTCGCCCCGCTTCAGCGGCTTGTCGAGGCCGAGCGGCATGGCGGGCGCGCCGCCGTCGGTGCGCAGGATGGCGGCGTCCCCGGACGGGTCGATGGAGACGGTGGCCGCCACGCCCCGGCCCTCGGCCACCACCAGCGCGACCTGTCGGCAGCCCTCGACCACATGGCGGGCGGTCAGCCACACTCCTGAATCGGCGACGGAGAAGGCGGTGCCGGTCCCCGGCTGGGTCTGTCCCGGCACCTCGACCACCACGGAGGGGTCGAAGGGCGAGGCGGGACCCAGCGGCACGCCCTCCTCGCCCGGAACCGGCGGCGGCGGCGGGGGCGCGTCGGCCCGCTCCTGGCGGCCCACGGCGGCGATCAGCAGCGCGGCGACCACCGCGACATAGACCAGCCAGTCCGGGAGCCTTGGAAAGTGCATCTATCCCGCCACGGCGGCGGCCAGGATCAGCGCCCCGGCCAGCTTGGCCCCCACCAGCAGGGCGGCGGCGGCGACCTCGCCCTCCTGGATGCGCTGGGGCAGGCCGTGGAGGAGAAGGTCGGTCAGCCGGAAGACGAGGAGCTGCACGGCGATGGTCGCCGCCCCCCAGATGCCGATCTCCAGCGGCGAGACCGAGGCCGTCAGCGACACCGACAGCGGGATCGCCAGTCCGACCATCACCCCGCCCAGCGAGATGGCGGCGGCGGTGTTGCCTTCGCGGATCAACTGGATCTCGCGGTGGGGCGTGAGCAGGGCGTAGATCCCCGTCCCGGCGATCAGGATCAGGATCGTCACGGCCGCATGCAGCAGCGTGATGGGAAAGCCGGTCGCGAACGCCTGGATTTCGGGCGACTGAAGCTCGGGAGGCATTGGCGGCCTTCACTCGGGTAGCGGGGGCGTATCGTTAGCATGGGGCGCCGCCCGCCATGCAAGCCTTCTAGCCTGAGGCGACCTTGCGCCGCGCCGAGGCCCGCAGCTTCTCGCTCTCGGACTTGAGCTGGCCGCAGGCGGCCAGGATGTCGCGCCCGCGCGGCGTGCGGATCGGCGAGGCGTAGCCCGCCCGGTTCAGGATGGCGGCGAAGGTCTCGATCGTGCCCCAGTCGGAGCACTCGTAGGGAGACCCCGGCCAGGGGTTGAAGGGGATCAGGTTGATCTTGGCGGGCACGCCCTGCACCAGCTTGACCAGCGCCCGCGCGTCGGCCGGGCTGTCGTTGACGCCCTTGAGCATGACGTACTCGAACGTCACCCGCCGGGCGTTCGACAGGCCCGGATAGGCGCGGATCGCCGCCATCAGCGTGGCGATGTCGTACTTGCGGTTCAGCGGCACCAGCTTGTCGCGCAGGTCGTCGTTGGTGGCGTGCAGCGAGATGGCCAGCATCGCCTGCGTGCGCTCGCCCAGCGCCTCCAGCTCGGGCGCGACGCCGGAGGTCGAGACGGTGATCCGCCGCCGCGACAGGGCGATGCCCTCGTGGTCGCTGATGATGTCCATCGCGCTCGACACGGCGTCCAGGTTGTAGAGCGGCTCGCCCATGCCCATGAAGACGATGTTGGAGAGCTGGCGGTCCTCCCTGGGCGAGGGCCATTCGCCGAGGTCGTCGCGGCAGACCTGCACCTGGGCCACGATCTCGGCCGCCGTCAGGTTGCGGACCAGCGGCTGGGTGCCGGTGTGGCAGAAGGTGCAGTTCAGCGTGCAACCGACCTGGCTGGAGACGCACAGCGCCCCGGCCCGCCCGACCCCGGGGATGAAGACGCTCTCGACCTCGATCCCCGGCCCCATGCGGATCAGCCACTTGCGCGTGCCGTCGCGGCTGACCTGCCGCTCGATCACCTCGGGCCGGGCGAGGGTGAAGGCTTCGGCCAGCTTCGCGCGGGTGTCCTTGGCGATGTCGGTCATCGCCTCGAAGTCCGTGACGCCGAAATGCTGCACCCAGCGCCAGACCTGACTGGTGCGCATCTTCGCCTTGTCGGCCGGGATCGCGCCGGAGCCCGCCAGCGCCGCCGACAGCTCCGCCCGCGTGAGCCCGGAGAGGTTCACGGGAGATGGCGCGGCTTGGGGCGCACGCGCGGCGAGGTCGAGGGTGACGCCCAACGCAAGAGGGTCCTTCGGCTGACGAGGCGCGCATATAACACCGAAGGGGTTGATATTTAAGAACGGAACGGCGGATCGCTCCTGCGCCCAGCGAAGGGGTCGGCTTTAAAACAATCGTTCGCCAACCGCCCGGTCCCGGCCTATGAAGGACCATCCGATCTAGCTTGGAGACAGACGGCATGAAGGCGGTGCTGAGCAAGGCCGTGGGCGGCCCCGAGACGCTGGTCCTGGAGGAGCGCGACGACCCCGTCGCCGAGGCCGGGCAGGTGCTGCTGAGCGTCAAGGCCTGCGGGGTCAACTACCCCGACGTGCTGATGATCCAGGACATGTACCAGTTCAAGCCGCCGCGCCCCTTCTCACCCGGCGGCGAGGTGGCCGGGGTGGTCGAGGCGCTGGGCGAGGGCGTCACCCACCTGAAGGTCGGCCAGCGGGTGCTGGCCTCCATCGGCAGCGGCGGCATGGCCGAGAAGGCGGCGGTGGACGCCCGCCGCGTGGTGCCGATCCCCGACGCCATGCCCTACGACGAGGCCGCGGCCTTCATGATGACGTACGGCACCAGCTACTACGCCCTGAAGGACCGGGGCGAGCTGAAGCCGGGCGAGACGCTGCTGGTGCTGGGCGCCGCGGGCGGCGTCGGCCTGGCCGCCGTGGAACTGGGCAAGGCGATGGGCGCGCGCGTCGTGGCCGCCGCCTCCAGCCAGGAGAAGGTCGACCTCGCCATCCGCCACGGCGCCGAGAGCGGCGTGGTCTATCCGTCCGGCCCCTTCGACAAGGACGGCAGGAAGGCGCTGGCGGGCCTGTTCAAGGACGCCTGCCCGGACGGCTGGGACGTGGCCTATGACGGCGTGGGCGGCGACTATGCGGAAGCCACCATCCGGGCCAGCGGCTGGGGCGGGCGCTTCCTGGTCATCGGCTTCCCGGCGGGCATCCCGGCGGTGCCGCTGAACCTGACCCTGCTCAAGTCCTGTTCCATCGTCGGCGTCTTCTGGGGCGCGGCGGTGATGCGCGATCCCAAGGCCCACGCCCGGAACGTGGCGGAGCTGATGGACCTCTACGCCTCGGGCAAGATCAGGCCGCACGTCTCCGAACGCTTCACCCTCGACCAGGCGGGCGAGGCCATCGCCCACCTGGCGGGCCGCAAGGCCATGGGCAAGGTCGTCGTCGTCACCGAATAGGGAGGGTCGCGTCATGGCGGGCCGTCTGGACGGCAAGGTCGCCCTCGTCACCGGCGGATGCTCGGGCATAGGGCTCGGCACGGTCGAGCTGTTCGCCGCCGAGGGCGCGCGGGTGGTCGCCGCCGACGTGCAGGACGCCAAGGGCGCGATCCTGGAGCAGCGGTTCGGCGGCGCGGTCCGCTACATCCACTGCGACGTGACCTCCGAGGCTGACATCGCCGCCGCCCTGGCGCTGGCGAAGGAGGCGTTCGGCGGCCTCGACATCCTGTTCAACAACGCAGGCCACGGCGGCACGCCGACCGGCGTGGCGGACATGAGCGCCGAGGGCTGGGACGCGATCTTCGCCCTGCTGGTGCGCGGCCCGGCGCTGGGCATGAAGCATGCCGCGCCGCTGATGCTGGAGCGGGGCGGCGGGTCGATCATCAACACCGCCTCCATCGCCGGATTGCAGGCGGGCTTCGGGCCGCTGGCCTATTCCACCGCCAAGGCGGCGGTGATCCACATGAGCCGCTGCGCGGCGGCCGAGCTGTCGCCGCAGAAGATCAGGGTCAACGCCCTCTGCCCCGGCCTGATCGCCACCTCCATCTTCGGCGCCTCGATGGGCATGGCCCGCGAGGTCGCCGACCAGATGGCGGCGCGGATGGCCGAGGTCGGTCCGAAGATCCAGCCTATCCCCAAGGCGGGTCTGCCGGAGGATATCGCGGCGGCGGCGCTCTACCTCGCCAGCGACGATTCGGTGTTCGTCACCGGCACGCATCTGGTCGTCGACGGCGGCCTGACCATCGGCGGGCGCGCGGCCTGGGACCGCAACGCGCCCAACCCGCTGCTCGCCGCCATGGGGATCACCCCCGAGCGGGCCGAGGAGATGCGCAAGGCCCTGGCGGCGCGGGGCGGCTAGGGTTGGCGGAGGAGCCGATAGCGCCGCAGGCGGCCCCCCGCGCGGCCCTGACCCCCAACGTGCAGGGCGCGTTGTGGATGCTGCTGTCGGCGCTGTTCTTCACGGTGATGACGACGCTCATCAAGTTCCTGGGCGACGACTATCCGGCCGCGCTCCAGACCTTCTATCGCCAGCTCGCCGGGCTGGCGGTGCTCGTGCCGCTGATGCTGCGCGACGTGCGCGGGACCTTCCGCACCAACCGGCTGGGCATCCTGCTGTTCCGCTCCGGCGCGGGGACGGTGGGAATGATCATGGCCTTCTACGCCTACCAGAAGCTGCCGCTCGCCGACGCCAACGCCCTGTCCTTCACCCGCACCCTGTGGCTGGTGCCGCTGGCCGCCTTCGTGCTGCGCGAGACGCTGGGGCCGCGCCGGATCGGGGCGGCGCTGGTGGGCTTCGCGGGGGTGCTGATCATGGTCCGCCCCGGCGGCGAGGGCATGGCGCCGAGCCTGGGGCTGGCGGCGGCCCTGGCCTCGGCCTTCCTGTTCGCCCTGACCATCACCGGAATGAAGGTGATGACCCGCGACCACAGCGTCTTCACCCTGCTGGCCTATTCGGCGCTGCTGGGCTTCGTGTTGTCGATCCCCGGGGCCGTGCTGACCTGGCGCTGGCCGGAGCCTGCGGACCTGGTCCTGCTGGCGGCGATGGGGATCATCGGGACCCTGACCCAGGCCTGCTACATCCGGGGCATGCAAATCGGCGACGCCGCCGCCATGGCCCCCATCGACTACACCCGGCTGGTGTTCGGGGTGACGGCGGGACTTCTGCTGTTCGGCGAGGTCCCCGGCGCCTGGACCCTGGCGGGCGCGGCGGTGGTCGTCGGCTCCACCCTCTACATCACCTGGCGCGAGCACCAGGACGCGCGGCGCACCTACGACGAGACGAACCCGTAGGCGATGCCCGCCTGCCCGCCCCAGTAGAGGAACCAGACGGCGAGGTCCGTCAGCTTCTGCGAGCCGAACAGCCTGGCCTTCCTGAACAGCTCGCCCGCCAGCACGGCGTCGGAGGCCATGAAGGCGACCGCCCCCGCCGTCACCGGCCACAGGGCGGCGGGCAGCAGCAGGCTGGTCGTCACCATGCCGAGGATGGCGGCGACATAGACGATCACCGCCGGGCGCAGCGTGCCCAGCCCCGGCCACAGCCAGCGCAGCAGGACCAGGGCCATGACAACGGTCACGACGATGGCCGCCGCCCGCGCGGGCTCGGTCGCCAGGGCCGCGTCGCCATGGACCCAGAACAGCGGGATGTAGAGCAGGTGGGCCAGCAGGAAGCTGCCCAGCCCAGGAGGGAGGAACCGCTCCGGGTCCGCCATGAAGGCGTCGCCAAGCGCCGAGAAGGCCAGGGCCGCCACCAGCAGCAGCGGGGCGTCCGATATCATCGCCAGGACGGCCAGCGCCCCGACCGCCGCCGTCTTCACCGCCATGCGCAGCAGCGACGGCGGACGGCCGACCAGGATCAGGCCATAGCCCAGCGAGGCCAGAACCGACACGACCGCCAGCCCGCAGGCCGGTCCAAAGCTTTCCATGATGCGTTCGCCCCCCCGGCGGTTTTCGTTGCTTCTAGTCCCGTCCCAGCCGCGCGAGGAAGGCCTGGGCCTCCGCGCGGTGCCGGGGCTTCAGGTGCTTGCCGACCACGGCCATCAGGGCCGCGATCACCGCCGCGTCGTCGGTGAAGCCGATGCCCGCAAGCACGTCCGGTATCGCGTCGGTGGGCAGGACGAAATAGGCCAGCCCGGCGAACATCAGCCCCTTGGCGGCGTTCGGCGTCGCCGGGTCGCGGGCGCACCACCACACCGCCAGCGCGTCGGCGGCGAAGGGCACGCGGGCGGCGACCCTGCGGATCTTCGGCCAGAATCCGACGGCCACCCGCTGCTCGTTGACCTGGACCACGGCGGGCACGAGCGCCCGCGACGGATCGATCACATCCTTGACGTCGGGTGAGGCTTTAGGCTTGCGGCTCATCGGTTTAAACGCTGCTCCAAACCCCATTGAACGCACAGCACGGGAAGATGTCCATGAAACTCGATTCCTCCGTCGCCGCCGTCGTCACCGGCGCCGCCTCCGGCCTCGGCGAGGCCACCGCCCGGGCGCTCGCCGCCCAGGGGGTGAAGGTCGCCATCTTCGACATGAACGAAGCGCGCGGCGAGCAGGTCGCGGCCGAGATCGGCGGCGTCTTCTGCAAGGTCGACGTGACCAGCGAGGAGGCCGTCGACGCCGGCTTCGCCAAGGCCAGGGCCGCCCACGGCCAGGAGCGCATCCTCGTCAACTGCGCCGGGACCGGCAACGCCATCAAGACCGCCAGCCGCGACAAGACGACGGGCGAGCCCAAGCACTTCCCGCTCGACGCCTTCAACTGGATCATCCAGATCAACCTCGTCGGCACCTTCCGCTGCCTGGCCAAGAGCGCGGCCGGGATGCTGACCCTGGAGCCGATGGAGGACGGCGAGCGCGGCGCCATCGTCAACACCGCCTCCGTGGCGGGCGAGGACGGCCAGATCGGCCAGGCGGCCTATTCGGCGTCGAAGGGCGGCGTGATCGGCATGACCCTGCCCATCGCCCGCGACCTGATGGGCGAGGGCATCCGCGTCAACACCATCCTGCCGGGCATCTTCAACACCCCGCTGATGAACGCCGCCCCGCAGGCCGTGAAGGACGCGCTCGCCGCCTCGGTGCCGTTCCCCAAGCGCCTCGGCAACCCCGAGGAGTACGCCAAGCTGGCCCTGGCGATGATCGAGAACGGCTACTTCAACGGCGAGGACGTCCGCCTGGACGGCGCCATCCGCATGGCCCCTCGCTAAGAGGGCCGGACGATCGTCGGCCCGAGGTTCGCCAGGACATCCCGGGCGTCGAAGGCCCGTGGCTCGTTCACGGGCCGCGGCCCCTGGTTCATGACGATCTCGGCGCTGGCCTCGAACCGCTCGACGGTGCGCACGTCCACCCGGTCGGCCCAGAAGGGGTCGCCCCAGTAGGGGTCCCAGGTGCGCCAGCCCATGCGCGGGCCGTAATAGCGCCAGTAGGGCCGCCAGTAGCCGTAGCGCCACGACGGGCCGTAGAGCGGATCAGGCTCGACGTAGGTGCGGCTCGTGCGGTCGGTGTCGCGGTCGGCGATCAGGAACCAGTCATGGCCCGACTGCACCGTCAGCTCGGCGGCGCGGAACAGGAGGTAGCGCTCCACCGTCTCGCGCGAGGTCAGGGTGTTGCCCGCGAAAGTGACCCGATAGCGGTTCATCTCCAGCCGGTATTCGGAATAGCCGCCCGAGACGGCCTGTCCGCGCACGTTCGGCTGGTAGGGCGTGGCCGTGGCGCAGGCCGTCATGCCCAGCGCCCCCGCCAGCACCGCCGCGAGGGCGGCTCTTGAATGTGTCATGGCTTTCCCTCCTCCAGAGGGTGTCGCAATCGCTAATGTCCCTGCGCGCCTAACACCTGAGGCCGGCCAAGGTTGCGCGATCAGCCGACCGTGAGCCAGACCCACACGGCCCGCCCGAGCGCGCCGAACAGCAGCGCGGCGACGGCCAGCGCCTGGATCGTGAAACCCAGCTCCCGCGCCTTGGCGTCGCGGGCGTAGCCGAGGCCGTAGAGCACCCGCCCGACGATCCACACCAGCCCCAGGGCCGCGGCCGCGAGATCGTTCCAGTAGATGGCGAACAGCCACAGCGAGGGCAGGTAGAGCGGCAGCCACTCCAGGGTGTTCTGGTGGGCGCGGAACACCCGCTCGAAATCGGGATGGCCGGTGATGGCCGGGGCCTCGACCCCGTGCTTCGACCGTGCGCCCGCCACCCGCAGGCCCAGCCAGACATAGGTCAGCAGTGAAAGCAGCGTGACGATGGCCACGAGACTGTGAGTTTGCATGAACGTCCCTCCGGTTCATGCTCAAGCTCGCATGGTTCGCCGCGCCCCCCAAGGGACCCGCCGGCGCGCCTCGCGCGTTTCAGGGGCAGGGAAACTGCGGAGCCGTCGGCATGCAGCTCGAATCCACCGCCATCCATGACATCCGCTATGAAGAGGATCGTCAGAAGCTGTTCGTGACCTTCCACGACGGCGACGAGTACGTCTACGTCGGCGTCCCGGGCGCGGTTCACCGCTCCTTCGTCGAGGCGGATTCCAAGGGGCGGTTTTTCGCCTACGAGATCAGGGACCGGTATCCGTACAACCGGGTGGGCTGAGCTTCTCCCCTTCGGGGAAGCACCCCCAGCCGATTCAGCCCCGCCTGTCGCGCTTCGCCAGGCCCCGCAGCCTGAGCGCGTTCAGCTTGATGAAGCCCGCCGCGTCGCGGTGGTCGTAGGCGACCTTGCCTTCCTCGAAGGTCACCAGTTCCTGGTCGTAGAGGCTGTTCGGGCTCTCGCGGCCGATGACGGTGACGTTGCCCTTGTAGAGCTTCACCCGCACCCGGCCCGTCACCTTCTCCTGGCTGTAGTCGATGGCCGCCTGGAGCATCTCGCGCTCGGGGGCGAACCAGAAGCCGTTGTAGATCAGGCTGGCGTACCTCGGCATCAGCTCGTCCTTCAGGTGCATGGCGCCCCGGTCCAGCGTGATGCTCTCGATGCCCCGGTGGGCGGCCAGCAGGATGGTCCCGCCCGGCGTCTCGTAGACCCCGCGCGACTTCATGCCGACGAAGCGGTTCTCGACGAGGTCGAGGCGGCCGACCCCGTTGTCGTGGCCGAGCTGGTTCAGCTTCGTCAGCAGGGCGGCGGGCGACAGGGCCTCGCCGTCGATGGCGACGGGGTCGCCGCGCTCGAAGTCGATGGTGAAGACGTGCGGCGCATCGGGAGCGTCCTCCGGCGCGATGGTGCGCATGTGGACGAACTCGGGGGCCTCCACGCCGGGGTCCTCCAGCACCTTGCCCTCGGAGGAGGAGTGCAGCAGGTTGGCGTCGACGCTGAACGGGCTCTCGCCGCGCTTGTCCTTGGCGATGGGGATCTGGTGGTCCTCGGCGAAGGCCAGCAGGGCCTCGCGGCTCCTGAACTCCCACTCGCGCCAGGGCGCGATGACGTGGATGTCGGGCTCCAGCGCATAGTAGCCCAGCTCGAAGCGGACCTGATCGTTGCCCTTGCCGGTGGCGCCGTGGCAGACGGCGTCGGCGCCGACCTTGCGGGCGATCTCGATCTGCTTCTTGGCGATCAGCGGCCGGGCGATGGAGGTGCCGAGCAGGTACTGGCCCTCGTAGACCGTGTTGGCCCGGAACATCGGGAAGACGTAGTCGCGGACGAACTCCTCGCGCAGGTCCTCGATGAAGATGTTCTCTGGCCGGATGCCGAGCAGCTCGGCCTTCTTGCGGGCGGGCTCCAGCTCCTCGCCCTGGCCGAGGTCGGCGGTGAAGGTCACCACCTCCGCGCCGTACTCGGTCTGCAGCCACTTCAGGATGATGGAGGTGTCCAGGCCGCCGGAATAGGCGAGCACGACCTTCTTGACGGAGTTCATCGGCGGTCCTGACGAAGCTTGAGTTGCGCGCGCCTTTAAGGGGTTTCAGGCGCCTTTAAAAGCCCTTCCCCCTGGATGGGGGAAGGGTTGGGATGGGGGTGGCGCCGCCCGACGACTTCACGCGGGCGGAGCCACATCCTGAAACGCTTCCACCCCCATCCCCGGCCCTTCCCCCATCCAGGGGGAAGGGAGGGAAGATCAGACCGTCACCTGCTGCCCCATCTCCACCACCCGGCCCGGCGGGATCTTGAAGAAGTCGGTCGGGTTGGCGGCGTTCCTGGTCAGGAAGATGAACAGCTTGTCCTGCCACAGCGGCATCCCCGAGGTCGCCGAGGCCACGATGGACCGCCGCCCCAGGAAGAAGCTGGTGGCCATGATGTCGAACTTCAGCCCCTGCTTGCGGCAGAGCTGCAGCGCCTTGGGCACGTTCGGGGTCTCCATGAAGCCGTAGGTGATGACCACCTTGCGGAAGTCCTCGTTGACCGTCTCCATCTGCACCCGCTCGGCCTCCGACACGCGCGGCGTCTCGGCGGTGCGGACGGTGAGCACGACGTTCTTCTCGTGCAGCACCTTGTTGTGCTTGAGGTTGTGCATCAGGGCCACCGGCGTCACGTCCGGGTCCGAGGTCAGGAAGATGGCCGTGCCCGGCGCCCGGTGCGGGGCCCTAGCCCGCAGGATGTCCATCAGGTCGACGAGCGGCACCGAGTCCCGCCGCGTCTTCTCCGCCAGGGTGTCGGTTCCCCGCTTCCAGGTCCACATGACCACCACCAGCGCCGCGCCGAAGGCCAGCGGCAGCCAGGCCCCGTCGGGGACCTTCAGCATGTTGGAGGACACGAACGTCAGGTCGATCAGCAGGAAGGGCACCAGCAGGGCCAGGGTCGCGGGCCAGCTCCACTTCCACAGGGCCCGCGCGATCACGAAGGCCAGCAGGGTGTCGACCAGCATCGCCCCCGTCACCGCGATGCCGTAGGCGCTGGCCAGGGCGCTGGAGGTCTGGAAGGCGAACAGCAGCACCAGCACCCCGACCAGCAGCAGGGTGTTGACCTGCGGCACGTAGATCTGCCCGGCCTGGGTCTCGGAGGTGCGGCGGATGTCGATGCGGGGGAGGAGGCCGAGCTGCACCGCCTGCTGGGTCACCGAGAAGGCGCCGGTGATGACGGCCTGGCTGGCGATCACCGTCGCGGCGGTGGCCAGCACCAGCACCGGCCAGTATGCGAACTCCGGCGCCATTTCCCAGAACGGATTGTGCCGCGCGCTGGGCCGCGACAGGATCATCGCCCCCTGGCCGAGGTAGTTGAGCGCCAGGCACGGGAAGACCAGCACCAGCCAGGCGGCCTGGATCGGCTTCTTACCGAAGTGGCCCATGTCGGCGTAGATCGCCTCGGCCCCGGTCACCGCCAGGAAGACGCTGCCCAGTATCACGAACCCCAAAAAGCCGTTCTCCAGCAGGAACCGCACCCCGTAGTGGGGCGAGAAGGCCCGGAAGATCGACCAGTCGTCGCTGAGGTGGAACAGGCCCAGCGCCCCGAGCGTCAGGAACCACAGCACGGTGATAGGGCCGAACAGGGAGGCCATCCTGTGGGTGCCCTTGGCCTGGACCATGAACAGGGCGATCAGGATGCCGGCCGAGATCGGCAGGATGTAGGGCTCGAAGAAGCCGCCGACGCCGGGCGCGTCCTTCAGGCCCTCGGTCGCCGACAGCACCGAGATGGCGGGCGTGATCACCCCGTCGCCGTAGAACAGCGCCGCGCCCACGACCCCGAGCAGGAAGATGATCCAGGTACGTCCCCCGACCGCCCGCTGGGCCAGGGCCATCAGGGCCAGCGTACCGCCCTCGCCCTTGTTGTCGGCCCGCATCAGGAAGATGACGTACTTGACCGTCACGATCAGGGTCAGGGCCCAGATCACCAGCGACACGACCCCCAGCACCGACAGCTCGGTCGTCCCGCCGCTGCGCGAATGGGCCAGGGCCTCGCGCATGGCGTAGAGCGGGCTGGTGCCGATGTCGCCGAAGACGACGCCGATGGAGCCGACGACGAGCGCCCAGAAGCCTTGTCCGGGGCGGTGGTGGGCGGCGGTGGCGTGGGGGTCCCCGGAGGGGGGCGTGGCGGGCTGCGGCTCGCCGGAGGCTTCAGGAGCCATTGCTGTCTCACATAGAGTGCGGCGCGCGGCGTACACCCATTCAGGTCGCGGTTCAACGCGCCCTCGGTGACATTCTCATTGAACGCGGCCGCGGCGCGCCTACGTTCCATAGAGCCATGTCCGACAGCCAGAAGTTCCCCGTCGCCGCCCACGCCCTGGCCTACATGGCCCACAAGGGCGCGTTCTCGGCCGACGATGCGGTGTCCAGCGCGGCGCTGGCGGCCTCCATGCCGACCAATCCGGTCGTCGTGCGGCGGGTGACGGCCATGCTGGCCCGGGCCGGGCTGATCGCCACCCGGGCCGGGGCCGGGGGCGGCGCCTGGCTGCTGCGGCCGCCGGACAAGATCGGCCTCGACGAGGTGCTGAAGGCCGTCGACGGCTGCGCCCACCTCGGCGTGCCGCCCCCAGGCGCGCGCGGCTGTCCCATCGGCGAGAAGATCCCCGACGCCGTGCGCGGCGCCATCTCGGCGGCGGACGCGGCGGCGGCGCTGGCCCTGTCCCATATTTCGGTGGCGGACCTGCTCAAGGACGCCACGGAGAGCCGCGCGGCTTGAACCGGCGCGCGGCCCACGCCAATCTCCGCGCGCTGATCAACCAGGAGCCCTCATGGCCCGCCGCCTCGTCCTCGTCACCGGCGCCTCCGCCGGCATCGGCGCCGCCTTCGCCCGCATCTACGCAAGCCACGGCTACGACGTCGCCCTGACGGCGCGGCGGGCCGACCGGCTGGAGAAGCTGGCGGGCGAGATATCGCTGGGCTCGGGGGCCGAGACCCTGACCATCTCCGCCGACTTGGGCCAGCCGGGCGCGGTCGATACGATCCTCGCAGAGATCGCCGCCCACGGGCGCGAAGTGGACGCGGTGGTCAACAACGCCGGCTACGGCCTGCCGGGGACCTATGGGGGCACGAGCTGGATCGACCAGCAGGCCTTCCTGCAGGTGATGCTGAACAGCGTCTGCGAGATGACCCACAAGGTGCTGCCGGGCATGGCCGAGCGCCGCTTCGGGCGGATCGTCAACGTCGCCTCGCTGGCGGGGCTGGTCCCCGGCTCGATGGGCCACACCCTCTACGGCGCGACCAAGAGCTTCCTGGTCAGGTTCTCCCAGAGCCTGCACCTGGAGAACCTGAACACCGGCGTCCACGTCACCGCCCTGTGCCCCGGCTTCACCTTCTCGGAATTCCACGACGTCAACGCCACCCGCAGCCAGATCACCCAGGCCACGCCGGAATGGTTGTGGATGGGGGCCGACGAGGTCGCCGCCGCCGGCTACGAGGCGGCCGAGGCCAACCGCCCGGTCTGCGTCACCGGGGCGCCGAACAAGGCCATCGCCGCGCTCGCCAAGGTCATCCCCGACGACTGGGCGCTGGCCCTGATGGCCCGCAACTCGGCCCGCTTCCGCAAGCTCTAGCCGTAGGGCGCGGCGGCGGCGGGCGCGATGGCGCCGGGGAGTATCTCGGCCATCCCGGCGATCATGAACTGCACCGCCAGCGCGCAGAGGATCAGCCCCAGCACCCGCACGACGATGGTCATGCCGATGCGGCCCAGCAGCCGCGAGATCAGCGGCGTCGCCCAGAAGCACAGCAGGATCAGCAACGAGATGGCGGCGATCACCCCGATGCTGGAGACCATGCCCGCGACGCCGAACTCCGCCACCCGGCTGGAGTGGATGACCACCGCCGAGATCGCCCCCGGCCCGATCAGCAGCGGCATGGCGAAGGGCACCACCAGACGCTCGAAGCTGCGGCGGGCGTAGGCGCGCGGGTCGGCGGCGTTCTCGCCGATCTCGGCCGCTTCGGCGAACTTGGCGGTGAAGTCGTCCCTGGCCATGTCGAGGCCGAGCAGGAAGAGGATGACGCCCCCCGCGATCCTGAACGCGGGCAGGGAGATGCCGAAGAACTCGAGCAAGCCGAGGCCGCTGAAGTAGAAGAAGGTCAGGAACCCCAGCACGAAGAGGGCGATGTAGGCCGCCACCCGCCGCCGCCCGGCCACCGCCGCGCCCGCCGTGGCGGCGGCGAAGACGGGCACGTTGCCGATCGGGTCGATCAGCGCGAACATCGCCACGAAGAAGTTGACGGACAGCTCGGCCAGGTTCATCCAGGCACCTTAGCCACAAACCCGATCTGATGAGGAGCCCGCCGATGACGCGCCCCGCCGCCGACCCGCGCCTGATCGTCCCCCTGGACGTCCCCGCCCGCGCCGAGGCCGAGCGCCTGGCGGACGCCATCGGCGATGCGGCGAGTTTCTACAAGGTCGGCCTTCAGCTCTTCGCCACCGAGGGGATGGCCCTGGCGCGCGACCTGAAGGCGGCGGGCAAGCAGGTCTTCCTCGACTGGAAGCTCCACGACATCGGCGCGACGGTGGAGAGGGCCGCCGCCGCCCTCGCCGGGACCGGCGCCGGCGACTTCCTCACCGTCCACGCCCAGCCGCAGGTGCTGAAGGCGGCGGTGAAGGGGCGGGGGGCCAGCGGGCTGAAGATCCTCGGCGTCACGGTGCTGACCAGCCTGTCGCAGGAGGACCTCGCCGAGATCGGCTATCCCTTCAGCGTAGAGGCGCTGGTCGAACGCCGCATCCGCCAGGCCCTGGACGCGGGCGCCGACGGGGTGGTCGCCAGCCCGCACGAGGCCGCCCTCGCCCGCCGCATCGGCGGTGCGGACTTCCTGGTGGTGACGCCGGGGGTGCGGCCTGCGGGGACGGGCAAGGACGACCAGGCGAGGGCCGCGACCCCGGCCGAGGCGCTGCGCGCGGGGGCCAGCCACCTCGTCTGCGGCCGCCCGATCACGGGTGCGGACGATCCGCGCGCGGCGGCGCTGGCGGTGGCGCAGGAGATGGCGGGGGCCTGGGCATAGGACGTC
This sequence comes from uncultured Caulobacter sp., assembly GCA_964579695.1. Taxonomy (GTDB): domain Bacteria; phylum Pseudomonadota; class Alphaproteobacteria; order Caulobacterales; family Caulobacteraceae; genus Caulobacter. The sequence continues at coordinate 76,468 of CAZOHI010000008.1, forward strand.
GTCCCCCTCCGGGGGAGGTCAGCAGCCGCAGCCGCCTCTGCCGCGCTTGCCGCCGCCGCGCCAGCCGCCACGGTAGCGGACGCTGACGGAGGCGGATGCGCTCGCGCTGGCGTAGGCCGACGCCGAGGCTCCCGCCCCGGCGATCACCATGCCGCCGCCGCCTCCGCCGCCCCGCGCGATCCACGCCGGGCCGACGCCCCCGGCGTCCGCGAAGAAGCTGTCGTCCAGCCGCACCTCGCCGCACGCCCCGCGATGATCTTGCGGCAGGCGCGGGTCGCAGCGCACGTAGCCGTCGCCGTAGTGGGCGGCGTCGTAGTAGCCGCCCTGCGCCATCGCCGGGCCCGCGATCCCCAGCGCCACAGCGCCCGCCGTCAGTTTCAGCATCCAGCTCATGGCCGCGAGGTTAGCGGCGTCGCTCGGCGGGCGCGAACCTCTGCGCCCCACGCGGGAATCCCTCAGAAATCGACCGCCACGCCCTTGCGCTCCCAGTCGCCGAAGCGGGTCGGCTCGGGACCGGCGGGACCGCCCTCCTCGACCGGCGGCGCGGCGGCGGCCTCGGCCGCCTTGCGCGCGGCGGCCTCCTCCAGCGCCCGGCGGGCGGCGGGTGTGAGGGCCTTGCCGGGGGCGGCGCCGGGAGGGTCTTGGGTCATGCCCAAGATATAGGCGCGCTTGCCGGATGGTGAAAACGCTGGTTTCGTCGATGGCTGTTCAGGTTTCAAAACTCGGGGGAGTTTCATCGATGCCGCGCGTTTCACTGGCCTTCTTCACCATCGCCGCCTTCTGCGGCCTTCTCGGCATGCTCTGGGGCAGCCACATGGGCATGAGCCAGGACCACACCATGGCCCCGGCCCACGCCCACCTCAACCTGCTAGGCTGGGTGACCCTGGCCATCATGGGGACCTTCTACGTCCTGGCGGGAGACCGGGCGCCGACCCGGCTGGCCTGGATCAACTTCGTCCTGTCCAGCACCGGCGTGGTGGTCATGGTGCCGCTGCTGGCCCAGCTCCTGGCCGGCAACACGGCGCTCGGCCCGCTGATGGCCATCCCGGAGATCCTGATCGTCACCGGCATGCTGACCTTCATCGCCTCCATCGTCTCGGTCTGGCGCAAGTCCGCCGCCTGAGCCTTCCGTCCGAGCGCTCTTGCCTGACGCCGCCGGAACGGGCAGGCGGGGGGCATGAACGACATTGTCCCGCCGTCGGACGGCCTCGCCGCCCGCGAGGCCGCCGCCCAACTGCTGGAAGCCGCCCTGGACCGCCGGGGCGGCCTGGACGAGGCGCTGGGCGCGGTCCGGGGCCTGGGCCCGCGCGACCGCGCCTTCGCCCGCGCCCTGGCCATGGCGGCCCTGCGCCGCCTCGGCCCCATCGACCGGGCGCTGGAGGCCAAGCTGCAACGCCCGCCGCCCGCGCGGGTGAAGACCCTGCTGCGGCTGGGCATGGCCCAGGCGTTCTGGCTCGACACCCCCGCCCACGCCGCCGTCGACACCACCGTCGCCATGGCCGCCAAGCCCTTCAAGGGCCTGGTCAACGCCGTGCTGCGCGGCCTGCTGCGCGACGGCCCGCCGCCGGACGACCCCGAGGCCCTGGCCCCGCCCTGGCTCTACGCCCGCTGGAAGGCCGCCTTCCGCGAGGCGGACGCCATCGCCGCCAAGATCGCCGAGGAACCGGCCACCGACCTGACCCTGAAGACCGGCGAGACGCAGCGCTCCGACCGCAAGGGCGACATCGCCACCTGGCCGGGCTACGCCGAGGGCGAGTGGTGGGTGCAGGACGCCGCCGCCGCCATCCCCGCCCGGCTGCTGGAGGCCAGGGCGGGCGAGACGGCGCTCGACCTGTGCGCCGCGCCGGGCGGCAAGACGCTGCAACTGGCGGCGACGGGGGCGGCCGTCACGGCGGTGGACCGTTCCGCCGCCCGCCTGAAGCGCCTGACCGAGAACCTCGCCCGCACCGGCCTGTCCGCCGAGGTGGTCGCGGCCGACGCCGAGACATGGGGCGACGCGCGCGCCTTCGACGCGGTGCTGCTCGACGCCCCCTGCACCTCGACCGGCACCTTCCGCCGCAATCCTGACGTGCTGTGGGCCGTGCGCCCCGGCGACATCGCCAAGCTGGCGCACGTGCAGGCGCGCCTGCTCGACAGCGCGGCGAAGCGGGTCAAGCCGGGTGGCCGCCTCGTCTACTGCGTCTGCTCGCTGGAGCCGGAGGAGGGCGAGGCCCAGGTCGCCGCCTTCCTGGCGCGCAACCCCGGATTCTCCACCGCGCCGGTCCGGCCGGGCGAGGGCGGCGCGCCCGCGGCCAGCGTCACGCCGGAGGGCTGGCTGCGCCTGCTTCCCCACCACATGGACGGCGGCATGGACGGCTTCTTCGCCGCCCGCCTTGTAGCGACTCCGCGAGGGGGTTAATTCCATCCCATGACCATCATCGCCCCCTCCATCCTCGCCTCGGACTTCGCAAGGCTCGGCGAGGAGTGCCGCGCCATCGAGGCGGCCGGGGCCGACTGGGTCCACGTCGACGTGATGGACGGCCACTTCGTGCCCAACATCACCATCGGGCCGGACGTGGTGAAGGCCCTGCGCCCCCACGTCTCCATCCCCTTCGACGTCCACCTGATGATCGCCCCGGCGGACCCGTACTTGGAGGCCTTCCGCGAGGCGGGGGCCGACTACATCAGCGTCCACCCGGAGAGCGGGCCGCACCTGAACCGCACGCTGAAGCGCATCCGCGAGCTTGGGGCCAAGGCCGGGGTGGTGTTCAACCCGTCCACGCAGCCCGACGTGATCCAGTACATGATGGACGAGGTGGACCTGATCCTCGTCATGTCCATCAACCCCGGCTTCGGCGGCCAGAAGTTCATGCATTCGCAGCTTAGGAAGATCGAGCGCCTGCGGGCCATGATCGACGCCACCGGCCGCGACATCCCGCTGGAGGTGGACGGCGGCGTCACGCCCGAGACCGCGCCCCTTTGCGTCGCGGCGGGAGCCACGGCGCTGGTCGCCGGCACCGCCGTCTTCCGGGGCGGGCCGGACAGGTACGCCGACAACATAAAGGCGCTGCGCGGCTGATGGCCTCCGCGCCCGGCGTCGTCCTGGCCCAGGCCCTCGCCGCCGGAACGAGGCGCTTCACCGAGTCCGAGTGGTTCGGCTCGGCCCCCCACCGCCTCCTGCTGTCCCGCCCGAAGGCCGAGGGCCTCGCCGCCAATCCCCGCGACCTGCGCCCCGCCAGCGCCGAGCGCGGCCGCCAGCTCCTGGCCGGGGCGTTCCAGCTCGCGGGCGCGGCGATGCGGGTGGGGCCGGAGGGCGACCCCTGGGACCGGGCCTATCCCACCCGCCGCTTCGCCGTCGCCCTGCACCGCTTCGGCTGGATGGGCGACCTGCTGGCGGCCGGGGAGGAGGGCGCGCGGACGGGCCTGCGCTACGCCGCCGACTGGCGGCGGACCTTCGGGCGCTGGAACGCCTTCTCCTGGAGCCCCGAGGTGCTGGAGCGGCGGGTGTTCAACCTGGCCTGCGCCGCCCGCCGCCTGACGGCCCGCGCCTCGGAGGCGGAGACGGCCGCCTTCGCCGCCGACCTGGCGCGCCAGGCGCGGCACCTGCTGATGATCGGCGAGAACCCCGGCCGCACGGCCGAGCGCGCCGCCGCCGCCGCGGTGGCCGGGTGCGCCCTGGCCGGACCGGCGGGCGAGCGGCTGATCGGCCGGGCGCTGAAGCGGCTGGAGAGGGAGCTGCCCCTCGCGGTCCTGGCGGACGGCGGCCACGCCAGCCGCTCGCCGCAGGCGGGGCTGGAGCTTCTGTTCGACCTGCTGGCCCTCGACGACGCCCTGCACCAGCGCGGGCTGGCGAGCGTGGAGGAGGTATCGCGCGCCATCGACCGGCTGACCGACGCGACCCGCTTCTTCACCCTGGCCGACGGACGCCTCGCCGCCTTCCAGGGCGGGGAGGAGCTGGAGGCCGCCTACATCGCCGCCGCCCTGGCCCACGACGACGGCGAACGCCGCCCGGCCATGGCCCTGCCCCACGCCCGCTACCAGAAGCTGGAAGGCGCGGGCCTTCAGATCATCGCCGACGCGGGCGCCCCCGCCAAAGGCCGCTGGAGCACCACGGCCTGCGCCCAGCCGCTGGCGCTCGAGGTGCTGCGCGGCCGCGACCGGCTGATCACCGGCTGCGCCTGGAGCCCCGGCGCCCACGCCCCGCCCGCGCTCAGGCTGACCGACGGCGCCTCGACCGCCTCGCTGGGGGACCTGTCCTGCGGCGCGCCGCTGCGCGGCTTCCGGGCGCAGGCGCTGGGCGGGCGGCTGGCGCAGGGGCCGGACGAGGTGGAGGCCCGCCGCCACGACGCCGAGGCGGGGGTCTGGGTCGAGATGAGCCACGACGGCTGGCTGCGCCGCTTCGGCCTCGTCCACGAGCGCCGCCTCTACCTCGACCAGGCCAGCGGCGAGCTGCGCGGCGAGGACGCCTTCCGCCCGCTGGAGATCACCGACGAGTCCGAGAACGCCCCGCGCCGCTATGCGCCCTTCTCCGTCCGCTTCCACCTGCACCCGGAAGCCGGCGCCTCGCTGGCCCGCGACCGCAAGAGCGTGCTGATCCGAGGCCCGGACGAGGGCTTCTGGCTGCGCAACGACGCCGTCGAGGTGGCGGTCGAGCCCTCTGTGCGCCTGCTGGACGGCGAACCCCGCCGCACCACCCAGGTGGTCCTGCGCGGCCAGGTCCGCCTCGACAAGGGCGGCCGCGTGCGCTGGAAGCTGTCGGCGGCGGAAAGCTGAGGCTATACGTCCCGCAAAATCTCAACGGAGTTCTCAGCCTTGCCCGCCGCCCCCGACTTTCCGCCCGCCCCCGACCGCGTCCAGGTCAAACGCGCCCTCCTGTCGGTTTCCGACAAGACCGGGCTGATCGAGACGGCGAAGGCGCTGGCGGCGCTGGGGGTCGAGCTGGTCTCGACCGGCGGCACCAAGGCGGCGATCGCGAACGCCGGGCTGGCGGTCAAGGACGTCGCCGACCTGACGGGCTTCCCGGAGATGATGGACGGGCGGGTCAAGACCCTGCACCCCGTGGTCCACGGCGGCCTGCTGGGCGTGCGCGATGCGAAAGGCCACGCCGAGGCGATGACCGAGCACGGCATCGGCGGCATCGACCTGCTCTACGTCAACCTCTACCCGTTCGAGGCGACCGTGGCGGGCGGCGGCGACTTCGGCGCCTGCGTCGAGAACATCGACATCGGCGGCCCGGCGATGATCCGCTCGGCGGCCAAGAACCACGGCTACGTCGCTGTCTGCACCGAGCCGTCCGACATGGCCGAGGCGGTGGCGGCGCTGGAGGCCGACGGCGCCACGACGCTGGCCCTGCGCAAGCGCCTGGCCGCCCGCGCCTACGCCCGCACGGCGGCCTACGACGCGGCCATCTCCGGCTGGTTCGCGGGCCAGCTCGGCGAGGAATACCCGCAGCATAAGTCCATCGCGGGCGCGCTGAAGCAGACGATGCGCTACGGCGAGAACCCGCACCAGTCGGCGGCCTTCTACGCCTTCCCCAGCCCCCGCGCGGGCGTGGCGACGGCGCGCCAGCTCCAGGGCAAGGAGCTGAGCTACAACAACATCGCCGACACCGACGCGGCCTATGAGCTGGTCGCCGAGTTCGGCGAGGCCGCCTGCGCCATCATCAAGCACGCCAACCCCTGCGGCGTGGCCATGGGCGGCGACCTGACGGAAGCTTACCGCCGGGCGCTGGAGTGCGACCCGGTCAGCGCCTTCGGCGGCATCGTGGCGGTCAACCGGCCGCTCGACGCCAGGGCGGCCGAGGAGATCGTCAAGGTCTTCACCGAGGTGGTCATCGCGCCGGGCGCCGACGCGGACGCCGTCGCCGTCTTCGAATCCAGGAAGAACCTGCGCCTGCTGCTCACCGACGGCCTGCCCGACCCGATCGGGCCGGGCGAGGTGTTCCGCTCCGTCGCGGGCGGTTTCCTGGTGCAGGGCCGCGATGCGGCCCGCATCACGGCCGCCGACCTGAAGATCGTCACCAAGCGCCAGCCGACCGAGACCGAGGTGCGCGACATGCTGTTCGCCTTCACCGTCGCCAAGCACGTGAAGTCCAACGCCATCGTCTTCGCCAAGGACGGCCAGACCGCCGGGATAGGGGCGGGCCAGATGAACCGGCGCGATTCGGCCCGCATCGCCGCCATCCGCGCGGCCGAGGCCGCCGAGACGGCGGGCTACGCCGAGAGCCTGGCCAAGGGCTCGGCCTGCGCGTCGGAAGCCTTCTTCCCCTTCCCCGACGGCCTGCTCCAGGCGGCGGAAGCCGGGGCGACGGCGGTCATCCAGCCCGGCGGATCGATGCGCGACGCCGAGGTCATCGCCGCCGCCGACGAGGCCGGGCTGGCGATGGCCTTCACCGGCGTGCGGGTCTTCCGCCATTGAGCCCGAGGGGCCGCACCGCCGCCGAATGGGGCGAGCGGCTGGCGGCCCACGCCAAGGTCTATCGGCCGCCCGGCTCCGGCCCCTTTCCCGTCTCGTTGCAGTTCCACGGCTGCGGCGGGGTGCAGCCGCTGCAGGGCCATTACGCCAGGGCCGCCGTGGAAGCGGGCGTGGCGGCGGTGGTCGTGGACTCCTTCGCCCCGCGCGGCATGTCGAAGCTGGACGGCCACCTCTTCGTCTGCACCGGCGCGGCCCTGCGCGGCGCCCAGCGGGCGGCGGACGTCCACGCGATGCTGCGCTGGCTGGAGGCGCAGGGCTGGGCCGACCAGAACCGGATCGCGGCGGCGGGGTGGAGCCACGGCGGCTGGACGCTGATGGACGCCCTCGCCCTCGGGCCGCGCGTGACCTCAACGGCCGGGCTCACGGACACGGCGCCGCTGGAGCGGCTGCGCGGCCTCTTCCTCGTCTATCCCTACGCCAGCTTCCCGTCGCTGACCTCGGCGCGGGGGTGGAACGGGGCGCGGCCGAAGATCGCCGCCATCGTCGGGGGGCGTGACGCCGTCGTCGGCTCGCGCGGCCCGCAGCGGGCGCTGGAGCGGCTGAAGCGCGACGGCCTTTGCGTCGAGACGAGCGTCTTCGAGGAGGCGACCCACAGCTTCGACGACGACGCCGCCACCGACCCGCGCACCCGTTACCGCCCCGACCTGTCGGCCAGGGCGCGGGACCTCTATGTCGCGGCGCTCAGGCGGGCCTTCGCCTAGCCCTTCGCCGCCAATTCGCGCAGCGCGGCGTTGGCGATGGTCAGCTTGGCGAAGGTCCAGCCACCGCCCGCCTGCTCGATCTCCTCGACGGTGGTCTTCACGCTGCGGACCGGTCCGGGATGCAGGGCGGCCCAGGAGGCGACCGTCGCCCTGGCCGCCTCGGCGTCCTGCGCCGCCTGCGGGCGCCCGGCGAAGGCAAGCACCGTCCCGGTCAGGGCCGTCTGCTCGGCCAGCATGTCCTCGATCAGCCGCCGCACCGCCAGCCGCTCGAAGGCGTCGCCGCCCCGGAAGCTCCCCGCCGCCGCCCGCAGGCGGTCGAAGGCGAAGGCCGCGCCGACCTGGTGGTAGAGCCGCGCCACCTCGGCCAGCGGCCAGGCCGAAGCGGTCGCCTGGTCGGCCAGGTTGGCGGCCGTGGTCAGGTGCTGGAAGACGGCGATCTCGCCCGCCAGCGCCTCTGGCGCGCCGTCCT
>CAZOHI010000009.1:0-83502 GCA_964579695.1 uncultured Caulobacter sp.
CCAGCGAGCGGCTGAACGCCAACTTCATCTGGGAACACTTCGCCGAGGACGACAACCGCTCGCGGACAGGTAAGCAGCTTTGCCACCACGATTCCGGGCCGACTTCGGTGACGGACTCCGTCGCCGGGACCTATACGCCGCCAAATGAGTTCTTCCGCAGCTTTCTGAGCCAGGGCTGCAAGGCGGGTTCGCTTTACGATCCGGCCGCCTTCGGTACGCCCAACGGCTTGAGCATGCCCTTCATCCTGGGCGCGGCCGACCCGGTATTCGGCGAACTCGGGACGGACAGCCTTGGCAACAGCGTCACCATGATCAAGGGCATCGATCCCTATGGCGGCATGATGCAGTCGCCGGACCTGCGGGTGATCAACTCGATCAAGGATCCTCGGTACCGGGCCGAAACCGACGTGCTCGAGTTGAACGCGGAGTTCGAGATAACGCCGTCGCTGACGCTCTCGTCCCAGACGGCCTATGTCACCGACGAGATTTATTCCTTTCAGGATTACAACAGGTTCAATACGGTTCCCGTGTTCGCCGACAGTTCCCAGTTGGTCGGCAATGATGGCTCTATCACGGGAGAGTACCAGTTCGAAATCCTGCGCGGCGGGATATTCTGCGATCCGCAGATAGGCTGCTCCAACTCCATTGCCGGGTTCGACATATCGCGAGCCGACAGCACGCAGTTCAGCCAGGAATTTCGCCTCCAATCGTCGTTTGACGGACCCATCAATTTTAACGCCGGCGTCAACTACACAAAGTACGAAACGGTCGAAGACTATTTCGTTTTCTTCAACGCCATTACGTTGCTCGCGCAGGCGGCCGCCACCATTTCGAACCGTAGCCTCGACCCCAGCAAATGTTTGAGAGGATCCTCTTCCGGCGTGCAGGGCGAGTACGAGTTGTACAAGGTGGGCGACCCGGGAAGCGAGGGTTGTGTCTACATCGATCCGAACCCGATCGAGCGCATCGACGGTGACGGGCACAATTACTTCCGCAGCAAGAACCCCTACAAGCTCGAAGCCTACGGCGTATTCGGAGAAGTCTACTGGCAGGCCACCGAGACGCTGAAGGTCACTGCGGGCCTTCGCTACAACGACGACAACAAGACCTTCACGCCCGTCCCGAGCCAGGCCTTGCTGTCCAGCCACCCGCTGCTCCTGGGCACCGTTGACCGGGGTTATCCCGCCCTGCCGGACATCGAGCAGCATTGGGGCGAGGTCACGGGCCGTTTCGGCGCCGACTGGCGGCCGGAGCTTTCGTTCACCGACGAGAGCATGCTCTACGCCTTCCTCTCGCGGGGCTACAAGGCGGGCGGCGCCAACCCGCCCGGTATCGGCTTCACGAAGAATATCCAGGCGGGTGGGGTTTCGGTGGAGATGGCGCTTCCCTACCCGGCGGTTTTCGAACCCGAATTCATCAATGCGTTCGAAATCGGCGCCAAGAATACGCTGTTGAGTGGGGCCATGACCCTGAACATCGGGGCCTTCTACTACGACTACAAGGACTATCAGGTCTCGCAGATCAAGGAGCGTACGGCGGTCAACGAGAACTTCGACGCAACCGTGTGGGGGATAGAGCTTGAGACGTTGTTCCAACCCACGCGCAACCTGCGGCTCAACGCGTCGATCGGCTACCAGGACACCGCCATCGCCGATGGCGAGCAGTCCATCGACCTGATGAATCGAACCCAAGGCGATCCCGACTATATGGTGGTCAGGCCATACTTCCAGTTTGCGTCGAGCTGCGTGGTTCCGAAGGCCGGAGCCATCCCGTTGCTTTCCGGCGGGGTTACGCCGGCGCTAATCTGCGGGCTTCCCCATGGCGGCCTCCCGATCAACTGGCTGAACGGCCCCAACGGCGGGTTGGGCTTCTACGACGACCTCTCGGGCAACGAACTGCCCAACGCCCCGCACTGGACCGTCTCTCTCGGCGCCCAGTACAGCTGGGAGTTCCTGGATGGCTGGAAGGCCACGGTGCGGGCCGACGGTTACTGGCAGTCCCAGTCGTGGGCGCGGGTCTACAACGCGGTCAACGACAAGCTCCACGGCTGGTCGAACGCCAATCTGTCCCTGTGGTTCGAGAACGACGACGACCTGAAGATCGAGGTCTACGCCAAGAACCTCTTCGACAAGACGCCGATCACGGACGCTTTCCTGAACTCCGACGACACGGCGCTGACCACCAACGTCTTCGTCCTCGACCCCCGGCTGATCGGCGTTTCGATCCGCAAGGGCTTTTGACCTGACGAGGCGGTGGAGCGATCCGCCGCCTCACCTCTTTGCGCGATACAGGTAGTCCGCCGGCAGCCCCATGCGCACGCTGGCCTGCGCGGGCGGCGCCGAGGCGATCGCCATCCGGTCGGCCGCCGCGCCGGCCTTCGCCAGCAGCCAGCGTTCCCAGCCCTTCAATTCATTCCGCAGGCCCAGCAGGTCCCGCGCCCATTGCGGCAGTATGTCGACGGCGGCGCGGATCATCATCGCCTGCAAAGGCCGCAACGGGCCGGGCAGGGCGGGGGCGCGGCGCATGATGTCCAGGAATTCGAAGACGATGTCGGAGCGTTCCAGCTTCGGGCGCATCGCTTCGAACAGCGCCTTCCGCGCCGCCTCCGACATCGGCGCGCCGGGGGCGCCGTAGAGGCGCGCGGCGGGGGCCGCCTCGGCGTAGAAGACGTCGCGCTCGGCCTTGTCCAGCGGCCGGACGAAGGCGTGATAGGCCTCCATGAATCCGAACGAGGCGGTGGCCTGCACCCAGTCCATCAGTTCCGGGTCGAGGGCGCGGTATGGCGTGCCGCCCGGCGTCACCCCCGCCACCCGCTCGTGCATCCGCCCGACCCCGGCGATCATCCGCTCGGCCCGGCTGCGGGCGCCGTAGACGGTGACCATAGCCGCCATCCCCGTGCGCCGCAGCCGGGGCAGGGGATCGGTCTTGAAGCTGGTATGGTCCCACACGCCGGACCGCACGCGCGGCTCGGCCAGCTCCAGCAGCACGGCGGTGATCCCGCCGATGAACAGGGCGACGGGGTTCTTGAACACCTGCCACGATATGCTGTCGGGCGCGGCCAGGGCGGGCTCGCCGGGCGGGGCGGCGAAGTCGAAGGCGGGCGCGCCTTCCGGGCGGATATAGACCTGGGCGGCGTCTTCCAGGCGGCGCTTGAGCGGGGCGGCGAGGGTCATGGGCGAAAACTTGTCCCCTGGGGCCAGGCCGCGCAAGGTGCGGGCCTGAAAGACGACGGGGCGCCCGATGGACCTGCAACTCACCGACCGTGACCTCGCCTTCCGGGACGAGGTGCGGGACTTCCTCAACGCCAGGCTGACGCCGCAGTTGCGCGCGGCGGGGGAGCGCACGACCAGCGTCTTCTGCGACCCGCAGTACAGCCTGCCCTGGCAGAGGATACTGAACGCGCGTGGCTGGGCGGCGCCGGCCTGGCCCGCGGGGCACGGCGGCCCCGGCTGGTCGGAGATGGAGCGCTACATCTTCGCCGCCGAATGCGCCCGGGCCTCGGCGCCCAGCCTGTCGCCGATGGGGCTGCGGATGGTGGGACCGTGCATCATGCACTACGGCACGGCCGAGCAGCGGGCTTTCTACCTGCCCCGCATCCTGTCAGGCGAGGACTACTGGTGCCAGGGCTATTCGGAGCCGGGCTCGGGGTCGGACCTCGCGTCGTTGCAGATGCGGGCGGACAGCGACGGCGACGACTATGTCCTGAACGGCTCGAAGATCTGGACCACCCACGCCCAGTTCGCCAACCGCATGTTCTGCCTCGTGCGCACGCGGTTCGACGGCAAGCCGCAGTCCGGGATCACATTCCTGCTGCTGGAGATGGACACGCCGGGGATCGAGGTGAAGCCGATCATCACCCTGGCCGGCGAGCATGAGGTGAACCAGGTTTTCTTCGACAACGTCCGCGTGCCGAAGTCGGGCCGCCTGGGGGAGGAGAATGACGGCTGGACGGTGGCCAAGTACCTGCTGGAGTTCGAGCGCGGCGGGTCCTTCGCCCCCGGCCTGAAGGTGGCGCTGGGGCGGCTGCGGGCCATGGCGCGGGACGAGGGGTTGCTGGACGACGCGACCCTGCGCGCCAGGCTGGCGGCGGCGGAGGTCGAGGTCGAGGCGGTCGAGATGACCGAGCACCGGGTAATGACCGCCCTGGCGTCGGGCGGCAATCCGGGCCCCGCCTCCTCGGCGCTGAAGGTGCAGGGGACGGAGACCATGCAGCGGATCGACGAACTGGGCGTGGAGATCGCGGGCGCCTACGCCCACGTGCATCAGCCGCAGGCGCGCGAGCCGGGCTCCAACACGCCGCCGGTCGGTCCGGGCCACAGCCTGACCTCCATGCCGTGTTACCTGAACAACCGGGCGAGTTCGATCTACGGCGGCTCGAACGAAATCCAGCGCGAGATCATGGCGAAGCTGGTGTTGGGGCTCTAGGGGATGCGACGTCCCGTCGCTGGCTTTCCTCAACAGACGGGCATGATTTGCTAACTTCCCTGGCCGCATCGTGCTCTCGGTACAGGGCGGAAAGCGTATGCGCGACAGCGAGGAATTCGGCCTGCGGGCCGCCATCGCCATCCGGGCGCGCACGATGGCGTCGCGCTATGTGATCAGCGCCGCCGTCGGGCTGCTGCTGGTCACGGTGGGCCAATGGCGCGATGCGCCTGTCTGGCTGGCGGTCCATTTCGCGGTGCTGGGCCTGTTCTACCTGGAACAGCGCAAGGTCCTGACCGGACGGCCGCTCAACCTGCCGATCATCTACATCGGCTCCTTCGCGACCTTCGCCGTCGCGGGCTTCCCCGCCTGGTTCCTGTGGATGGAGTGGGGCCAGCTCGGCGCGGCGGCGGCCTGCCTGCTGCTGTGCGGGATGCTGATCGAGCTGGTGTTCTCGTCGCTCGGCGCGAAGATGCTGTTCTGGTGCTCGGCCGCGCCGATCCTCGGGACCCTGGTGCTGGCCCCGCTGCTGGCCTTCGGACCGGGGCATCGGCTGGAGGGGCTGACCGCCTCGGCCGCCGCCCTGCTGGTCGGGGCCTACACCGCCGTCATCTGGCGCGGCCACCAGCGGGCGCTGGAGCGGATGGAGGCCAGCCGCCAGGAAGCCCTGCGCATGAAGGCGGACGCCGAGGCCGCCAACCGCGCCAAGACCGACTTCCTGGCGGTGATGAGCCATGAGATCCGCACGCCGATGAACGCGGTGCTGGGCGCCGCCGACCTGCTGGCCCGCACCCGGCTCGACGCCGACCAGCGCAATCTCCTCGCCATGCTGTCGGACGGCGGCACGGTGCTGATGCAGGTGCTGGACGACGTGCTGGACCTGTCCAAGATCGAGGCCGGGAAGCTGGCCATCGATCCCAGCGACGTGGACCTGCGCGAGTTCATCCAGCGCTACTGCCGCCTGTGGGAGCCTCGCGCGCTGGAAAAGGGGCTGGGCTTTCGGCTGGAGCTGGCGGCGGACCTGCCGCCCCATGTGCGCATCGACGCCAGCCGCACGGGCCAGATCCTCTTCAACCTCCTGTCCAACGCCCTGAAGTTCACCAGCCGGGGCGAGGTGGTCCTCAGCGTTTCCGCCACGCCTGGCGCGGAGCGGGAGGTCGAGCTGGCGATGGCGGTGCGCGACACCGGCGTCGGCATGGACGGCGATGCGCTGGGCCGCATCTTCGGCGCCTTCGAACAGGCCGACACCTCCACCAGCCGCAGCTATGGCGGCACGGGCCTGGGGCTGGCGATAAGCCAGAAGCTGGCGGCCATGATGGGCGGCCACATCGGCGTGGGCTCGGCGCCGGGCGAGGGCTCGACCTTCACCCTCTTCCTGCCCGCCCGCCTGGGTGCGGCGCCGGTCGATGGGCATGAGGACGCCCAGGCCGCGAGCGAGCCCGTCCGGGGCCTGCGCATCCTGGTGGCCGAGGATCATCCGGCCAACCAGCGGATCATCGCGCTGTTCCTGCGCCCGCTGGAAGCCGAGGTGACGGTGGTCGCCAACGGCCGCGAGGCGCTGGAGGCGCTGGCCACCGCCCCCTTCGACGTGGTGCTGATGGACATGCAGATGCCCGAGATCGACGGCGTGGAGGCCACGCGCCGCCTGCGGGCCTCGCGTGGGCTCAACGCGAACGTCCCGGTCATCGCCCTGACCGCCAACGTCATGGAAAGCCACCGCCGCGAAAGCGCCGAGGCCGGCATGGACGCCTTCGTCACCAAGCCCATCGACGCGCGGCTGCTGCTGGCGACCGTGCTGTCGGCGGTGGACGAGGCCCAGGGGAAGGCGTCCGCTGTCGCCTAGCGCGCCTTCGCCGCCGCGAAGCCCAGGTGCATGCCCGCATCGACCAGCAGGGCCTCGCCCGTGACGTGGCGGGCGGCGGGGGAGGCGAGGAAGACGGCCGCGCCCGCGATGTCGTCCGCCGTCGAGGCGACCTTCAGGGGCACGCTGGCAGCCGCGCCCTGGCGCAGGCGCTCGATGCTGTCCTCCGGCATCGACTTGCCGAACCAGGGTGTGTCGATGAAGCCGGGGCAGATGGCGTTGACCCTGATCTTGGGAGCCAGGGCGCGGGCCAGCGACAGGGTCATGGTCGTCATCGCGCCCTTGGACGCCGCATAGGGAACCGACGAGCCGACGCCCGTCACCGCCGCGATGGACGAGGTGTTGACCACCGCCCCCGGCTGCGGCGCGGCCTCCAGCAGGGCGCGGGCGGCGCGGACCATCTGGTAGGCGCCCACGACGTTGACCCGGTAGAGGTTGACGAAGTCGTCGCCGGACACCGCGTCCAGGTCGGCATGGCGCTGGGCGAAGACGGTGGTCCCGGCGTTGTTGAACAGGGCGTCGATGCGGCCGAAGGGTTCGGCGGAGGCGACGATGCGGCGACAGTCGGCGTCCTCGGCCACGTCGCCCTGGGCCAGCACGGCCTTGGCGCCCTGGGCCTCGACCAGACGCGCGGTCTCCCGGGCCTCGTCCTCGCTGCGGGCGTAGTTGATGATCACGGCGCCCGCGCCCCGCCGGGCCGTCTCCACCGCGATGGCGCGGCCCAGCCCCGTCGAGGCGCCCGTCACCAGCACCACCCAGCCGTCGAAATCCTTGCCTGACATGTCCCTGTCCCTTCGTTGCTGGGGCAGGGTTTAGCGGCCCTCGCCTCGGCGATCCAGCGGCCCAAAAGCCGCCGCGGGGCTTGTTCCATCCTACCGCGCGCCCATCTGCGGGGCGCAACCTTGACCATTGGAGCGCCCGCCTTGGCCCTGTCCCTCTACGACGCCTCTGTCCCCGTCTATCTTCGGATGCTGCGCAACCTGTCGGCCATGCTGGACAAGGCCGAGGCCCACGCCAAGGCGCAGGGCGAGGACCTCGCGGCCTATTCCGAGGCGCGCCTGGCGCCCGACATGCACCCGCTGAACCGCCAGATCCACATGGCCAGCGACGCCGCCAAGGGCGGGGCCGCGCGGCTGGCGGGCCTGGCGCCGCCGAGCTTCCCGGACGTGGAGACGACCTTCCCGGAACTGCGGGAGCGCCTGGCCAAGACCATCGCCTTCGTCGAATCCATCACGCCCGAGCAGATGGAAGGCGACGACGAGCGCACCATCGAGCTGCCCGTCCCCGGCCGCACCCTGACCTTCACGGCGCGCGACTTCCTGCTGGGCTTCTCCCTGCCCAACTTCCTGTTCCACGTCGTCACCGCCTATGGCCTGCTGCGCGCGCAGGGCGTTCCGCTGGCCAAGATGGACTACCTGTCCGGCGGCGCGGCGCGCTGACGGCGGATTTTTCTCTCCGGGGAGGGGGGGTATTTTCTCCCGGCGACGCTCTTAAGGTGGAGCGGAGCCCTGGGAGTGCGATGGCGTCATCTCCGACCCGACCGTTGGACGAGGCCGACCTGCGCCAGGCGGAACTGCGCGCCTGGGCGCAGGAGCACGGCCCCGCCCTGCGGCGATACTTCGAAAAACGCGCCGGGGCGGCCGACGCGGAGGACCTCGTGCAGGAGGTCTTCCTGGCCATGCACACCCGCACGGCCGAGGACTCCGTCGAGAACGTCAAGGGCTACCTGTTCAGGGTGGCGGCCAACGTCCTGAGCCGCCGGATGGGGCGGCTGCGCGCGTCGCCTTCGTACCTGCCGGTCTCCGAAGCCGACGAGATCACCTCCGAGCGCATCGTCATGGGCCGCGAGGCGCTGGACCGGGTGATCGCGGCGCTGGAGGGCCTGCCCGCCCGCACCTGCGAGGCCTTCCTGCTGCATCGTTTCGAGGAGCGGACCTATGCCGCCGTCGCCCGGCGGATGGGCATTTCGGTCAAGCGGGCCGAGAAGCTGATCGGGGCGGCGCTGAAGCGGGTCCACGCGGCGGCGGAGGAACGGCCATGAGCGACGCCGCCGTCCACTGGGTGATGCGCAGCCGCTCGGGCGACCTGACATCCGCCGAGGCCGCCGGGATGGAGGCGTGGCTGGACGCCGATCCGGCCAACCGCGCCGCCTTCGACGCGCTCGACGCGACCTGGCAGGGCATCGAGCCGATCCGCGATGACCCGCGCATCGCCGCCCTGCGCGCCCGCGTGCGCGCCCGTCCCCGTCCCTGGCCCGCCTGGGCCGCAGCCGCCTGCCTGGCGGTCGCGGTGGTCGGCGGGGGCGGCTACTGGTTCTGGCCGGGCGACGGGTCGCTGTCGACGCAGGCGTTCCGAACGGGCGTGGGCGAGAAGGCCACCGTGACCCTGCCGGACGGTTCGGTGGTGGTGCTGTCGACCGACACTGTGGTCCGCACCCGCAAGGCCGAGGGGCGGCGGCTGGTCTACCTCGACCGGGGGCAGGCTTTCTTCGAGGTGGCCAAGGACGCGCGCAGGCCGTTCATCGTCCACGCCGCGGGGCGCACGGTCACCGCGCTCGGCACCGCCTTCGAGGTGCGAGTGGACTCCGGCTTCAAGGTGACGCTGGTCGAGGGCAAGGTGCGGGTCGAGACCGCTTCGCCCGCCGCGCCCGTCCCCGCGCCGGTGCAGGAAACGGTGATGGCCCCCGGCACCCAGCTCGTCGCGGCGGGGGACAGCTGGAACGTCAGCCGCACGGACGTGCAGGACGCGACCTCCTGGGTGCGCGGCCAGCTTGTCTTCGTGGACGAGCCGCTGTCCGGGGTCGCGGCCGAGATGAACCGCTTTTCCGAACGCAAGATCGTGGTCGACGCGGCCGCCGCGCCCATCCTGATCAGCGGCGCGTTCAAGCCCGGCGACGTGGGCGCCTTCGTGGCGGCGGTCGAGGACTATGGCCTGGTGGGCGTGGAATCCGACACGCCGGGCGGGGTGCGGCTGACCTCTCCGAAAAAAAGATCGGAGCGGACGGGGGGGTAAATTCAGTCTCGGCGCCTCTTTGGAGCAGGCGGAATACACCGCCTCAAATATCCAAGGGGGAGTGGAGCAATGTCCAGGGGGATGGCGTCCTATATGCGTCTGTTCGGCGGCGCGGCGAGCATGGCCTTAATACTTGCGACGGCGGCGAACGCGGTCGAGGCGCGCGAGCCCATGGCGTTCGACATCGCGCCGCAGCCGCTGACCGGCGCGCTGAACGAATTCGGCGTCCAGAGCAAGCGCGGCGTCCTGTTCACCACCGACCTGACCCGCGCCAAGACCACCCAGGGCGTCACCAGCGACATGGAGCCGGACGCCGCCCTGGCGCGGCTGCTGGAAGGCACGGGCCTGACCTTCCGCCGCAACGGCGACACCTTCCTGATCACCCAGCAGGAAGGCGGCTCGGGCCCCCAGTCCGCAGGCGCCGGGGGGGACGTTGATGCGCTCATCGTCACGGCGCAGAAGAAGGAAGAGAACATCCAGGACGTGCCGATCGCCATCAGCGCGTTCTCGGCCAAGGCGCTGGATGCACAGAAGATCGAAGGCGGGTTCGACCTGCTGAAGGCGGTGCCCAACGTCACGTTCAGCAAGAACAACTTCACGAGCTACAATTTCTCGATCCGGGGCATCGGGACGAAGGCGATCAGCGCGACGACCGATCCCGGCGTGGCCGTGGCCTTCAATTCCTCGGGCCTGATACAGAACCGGCTGTTCGAGCAGGAATATTTCGACGTCGAGCGGGTGGAAGTCCTTCGCGGACCGCAAGGCACGCTGTACGGGCGCAACGCCACGGGCGGCGTCATCAACGTGATTTCCGCCAAGCCGAACCTCTCGGAATTCAGCGGCGAGATAAAGGGCGAGGTCGGCAACTATCACTCCAAGCGCCTGTCGGCGATGGTCAACCTGCCGATCGTCGAGGACGTGCTGGGCGTGCGCTTCGCCGGAGCCCTGACCCAGCGCGAGGGCTATGGATACAACGCCGCCAACCGCACGGACGTGGACGGCCGCGACCTGTGGTCCGGCCGCGTGACTGTGGGCTTCGAGCCGACCGAGAGCCTGCGCGCCAACCTGATCTGGGAACGCTTCGAGGAGGACGACAACCGCGCCCGGACCTCGAAGCAGCTGTGCCACCGGGATGACGGGCCGGACTTCGTGGGCGACACGATGATCGAGGTGGCGAGCGCGACAGACACTGCGCGTCGACGGTCGGTGTTCACGGCCGGCTGCAAGGCAGGGTCGTTGTACGATGATGCAGCGTTCGGCACGCCGAACGGGCTCGCCCTTCCATTCGTTTTCGCTGTGGGGGCTCTGCCGACGATCGCGTTCGCCGTAGCAAATGACGCGGACGGAAATAGAATCACTATCATTGATTGGGAGGACCCCTATGGGGGCATGACGCAGTCGCGCGAGTTGCGCACGATCTCCTCCCTGATTGATCCGATCTATCGTGCCAAGGCGGACATCTTGGAGCTGAACGTCGAGTTCGATATTGGCGATAGCATTACCTTGTACTCGCAGACCGTTTATAACGAGGATGACGTCTATTCTACCCAAGATTACAATAGATTTAACACATTTCCGATATTTGAAGACACCTCAAGCTGGCAGATTCATCCCGGTGTGGGTTTGGACTATTCACGCCTCGCTCCTGGCGGCATCTTCTGCGACCCGCAACTCGGCTGCTCCAGCTCGATGGTGGCTCAGGACATCTCTCAGGCGAAGAGTAAGCAGTATGGGCAGGAGTTTCGCCTTCAGTCGAACTTCGATGGCCCTGTGAACTTCAGCATTGGGGCAAATTATACGAAATTTGAGTTGACGGCTGATTATTATGTCATGAACAATCTCATTACGATACTATCTCTCCTTCCGCCCCTGGGGTTCAGCGCGGATTTCAGGAGGTGCGGGATCGATGTGCTGGGGAATTACGCCGATATCGACATGGAATCACCAGATGCGGCCGCTTGTGTCTATGTTGACCCAAACTCTCTGGAGAGCATTAATGGAGAAGGGCATAACTACTTCCGCAGCAAAAATCCATATAAACTGGAATCTCGGGCCTTATTCGGTGAGCTTTATTGGCAAGCCTCCGACACTCTGAAGCTCACGGCGGGCCTGCGCTACACCGATGATCGGAAAACGGTGACGCCCGTGCCCACGCAGGCATTGCTTTCCCGAAGCGGCTATGGAGGCGGGTACGCCTCGCGTGGATATCCAGCCAAGCCGGATGTTGAACTCGAATGGGGAGAGGTCACGGGGCGCCTCGGCTTCGATTGGACGCCGGAACTCGAGTTCACCGATCACACGATGGTTTATGCATTCTATTCCCGGGGCTACAAAGGTGGCGGGATGAACCCGCCCAGCATCGGGATAATGACGTTGGCGGAGTGCGACCAGCTTCTTCCGGCCGAGTATGCCGCCTACTGCGGCGTGGAGGGGCTGCCTTTCATTATTCCCGGATTATCTCTCCCCGCCGTCAACTATCTGTCGGAATTCGAGCCCGAGTTCGTCAACGCCTTCGAAGTGGGGGTGAAGAACACCCTGCTCCAGGGGGCGCTAATTCTGAACGCCACTGCCTTCTACTACGATTACAAGGACTATCAGGTCTCGCAGATCCGCGACCGGACGGCAGTGAACGAGAACTTCGATACTAAGGTCTGGGGCCTTGAGTTTGAGGCGCTGTTCCGCCCGACGCCGGACCTGACCATCAATGCGAACCTTGGCCTGCTCGACACCAAGATCGGCAAAGGCGAGAAGTCTATCGACATTATGAACCGGACTGCCGGCAATCCAGGTTGGATAATGGCCAAGCCTTGGTTTCAACTCCCCTCCAACTGCATTGCCCCAATTGAAGCGGCCGAGTTCTATTTGAACGGCGACTACGACAACCGGTGGTTTGAGCTATGCGGCGGCTTTAATTTCCTTGGCGACTTCGACGTGACCGGCGACTATGATCCTCCGACGGACGGTCCTAACGGCGGTGCGGGCTTCTTCACTGACCTGTCCGGCAACGATCTACCGAACGCCCCGCACTGGACCTTCAACATTGGAGCCCAATACGGCTTCGATATTTTCGAAGGCTGGCGGGCGACGGTTCGGGGCGACTACTATCGCCAGGGTGACAGCTATCATCGAGTCTACAACTATCTGCCCTACGACCGGCTTAAGGGTTGGAACAACGCCAACCTGTCGGTGTGGCTGGAGCGCCCCGACGACGACCTGAAGATCGAGGTCTACGTCAAGAACGTGTTCGACGAGACGCCGATCACCGACGCTTTCCTGAACTCCGACGACAGCGGTCTCACTACCAATGTCTTCACCCTCGACCCCAGGCTGATCGGCGTGTCGATCCGCAAAGGCTTCTAAGCAGCGAAGGCGGCGGGGTTTCGGCCTCGCCGCCTTTTCCTTGCCGTGGTTGGTCGGCCTATAGTGCTCCCATCGATCAACGGGAGCCGCCATGAGCGTCGCCTTCACCCGCGAGGAGGACTACGAGGCCCAGGCGGCCGACCTGCCGGACCGGCCAATATCGCCGCATCCGAACCTCGTCACCGCGACGGGGCTGGCGGCCATCGAGGCCGAGCTGGCCGCCGCGCGGACCGCCTACGGCGCCGCCCAGGCCGAGGGCGGGGTCAGCGCCGACCGCACGGCGATGGCGCGGGCCACGCGGGACCTGCGCTACTGGTCCGCCCGCCGGGCCAGCGCCCAGCTCACGGAACCGGACGCCGAGCCCGGCAAGGTCCAGTTCGGATCGACCGTCGAGATCGAGCGCGAGGACGGCCGGCGCCAGGCCTTCCGCATCGTCGGCGAGGACGAGGCCGATCCCGCCAGGGGCAGCGTCTCCTACGTCGCGCCCCTGGCCCGCGCGCTGCTGGGCAGGCGGGCGGGGGACGTGGCGAGCGTCAACGGCGCCGAGGTCGAGGTGATGGCGGTTCGCTAGCTCGCCACCCTGGCGCTGACGATCCTCACCGGCGGTTCGAGCATCTGCCCGCGCATCCCTTCGTCGCCCTTGGTGGGGGATGTCGGCTGGGCGAGGATCGCGCGGACGGTGTCCATTCCCTCGACCACCCGCCCGAAGGCCGCGAAGCCCAGGTTGTCGCCGGGCAGGTTCGGGTCGGCGTCCAGCGAGACCATGTCGCCCAGGCAGATGAAGAAGTCCGACGTCGCCGTCCCCGGCGCGTAGCGGGCCAGCGAGATGGTCCCGTCCCTGTGCGACAGGCCGGTCTGGGCTGTGCTTTCGTGGGCGATGGGGGGCAGGAGCTTGGCCGGGTCGTTCTGGAGCCCGCCCTGCACCAGTCCCGTCTCCGGCGCCCAGCTGTTGCGCAGGGCGCGGTAGAAGGTCGAGCCGTCGTACCGCTTCGTGGTCACATAGCGCAGGAAGTTGGCGACGGTGACCGGGGCCTTGTCGGCGGCCAGTTCCAGCGTGAAGGACCCCTGCGCCGTCTCGACCGCCACGCGGGGCAGGGGGCTTTGCGCGCCCGCCGATCCCGCGCCCATCGCCGCGGCCGCGCCCGCCAGGAAATCACGCCGTTTCATAGCTTCACTCCACAAGCTCGCGCCACGCGGCGCGCAGGCGGCCGAACAGGGCGGCCCACCACCATGGACGCGAACATGCCCACGAGGAAGTCGTCCGCTTCCACGCTGAACGGCGCCCTGCCGCCGCGGCCATCGCGCCGTGGACTGAAAGCGGCGTTTCCCCCGGAGATTGCACTACTATTAATCAATTCACCTCATAGTTGACCCATAGCTCACCTTCGCAAAGGCGATGATCCAGATCGACGACCAAGGCTGGGACTGGCGGGCGCGGATGGCCGAGAGGCTGGACGTCGCGGCGCGGGCCGGGGGCGTGGGCATCTGGGAATGGCGCATCCTGGCCTCCGACCTCGTCTGGGACGAGCGGATGTTCGAGCTGCACGGCCTTGCGTCCGCGCCGAAGGTCGAGTTGGCCGACTTCCTGCGGCTTGTCGATCCGCGCCACCGGGCCAGGGTCGCCGCCGAACTGGAAGCCGCCGCCGCGGGGCTGGCCGCCTTCGACACCGACTTCCTGCTGGCGGGCGGCCGCTGGATACGCGCCAAGGCCGAACTGCTCCGCGACCGCTACGGCCACGCCACCCGCCTGCTGGGCGCCGCCTGGGACGTCACCGACGACCAGCGGCTGGCCGACGAGCTGCACGAGGGCCGCGAGCAGTTCGAGCTGACCCTCGCCTCCATCAGCGACACGGTGGTCACGACCGACGCCCAGGGCCGGGTCGCGTTCATGAACGGCGCCGGGGGGGCCCTGACCGGCCACGGCCTCGACGCATGGCGCGGGCGTCTGCTGGCCGAGGTGCTGGAGATGGAGACCGCCGAGGGGCAGGAGCCTCTGGGCGCGATGATCGGCGCCTGTCTGGCGGGCAGCCGGCCGCCCCCGCGACAGGCCCGGCGGATCGCGGGGGCGGCCGGGCGGCCGCTGGACGTCGAGGCGACCGTCTCGGCCATCCGCACCCGCCAGGGCGAGGTCGTCGGCGTGCTGATGGTCCTGCGCGACATCACCGAGGCTCTGGGCCGCGAGCGGGAGTTGCTGCATGCCGCCGCCCACGACAGCCTGACCGGGCTGGCCAATCGCAAGGCGCTGGAGGAGGCGCTGGCGGCCTGCGCCGTCCAGGGCGGCCACGTCCTGTGCTGCCTCGACATCGACCGCTTCAAGGTCATAAACGACTCTGCCGGGCACGGGGCGGGAGACATGTTCCTTCGCCAGATCGCCGGCGTCTTCCAGCAGATCGTCAAGCCGGGCGACCTGTTTGCGCGCATCGGCGGCGACGAGTTCGCCATCATCCTGCGCGACGATACGCTGGAGAGCGCCGAGGCCGTCGGCGAGGCTCTGGTCCGTGCGGCGGCCGACTTCCGCTTCCTGTGGCAGGGCCGCATCTATCCCAGCGGCGTCAGCATCGGCCTGGCGGAAATCCGCCCCGGCGCCGCGCCCGCCGACCTGCTCGGACAGGCCGACGCCGCCTGTTACGCGGCCAAGAGCTGGGGCCGGGGGCGGGTGTCGGTCTACCGCCCCGACGACAGCGCCGTGGCCCGCTGGTACGAGGAGATCAACGCCGTCGCCGGGCTGCGCGAGGTGCTGGCCGAGGGCCGCCTCGTCCTCTACGCCCAGGAGATCGCGCCCGCCGCCGGGGGCGGGGAGGGGCGTCACTTCGAACTTCTGATCCGCCTGCGCGCGCGCGACGGGACGGTGGTCTCGCCCGACGTCTTCATCCCGGCCGCCGAGCGCTTCGACCTGATGGGCGAGATCGACCGCTGGGTGATGGAAGAGGCGCTGGAGCGCCTGGGTCCGCGCATCGCCGCCATCCCGCGCCTGAGGCTGTCGATCAACCTGTCGGGCAACACGCTGAACGACACCAAGGCGCTGGCCCACCTGTGGACGGTGCTGGACCGTTCGATGGCGCCCGCCTCCGCCCTGACCTTCGAGGTGACGGAGACGGCGGCCCTGAACAGCCTCGTCACGGCCGGCAAGGCGATGGAGCGGCTGCGGGCGCGAGGGTGCCGCATCGCCCTGGACGACTTTGGCACGGGCCTCAGCTCGTTCAGCTACCTCAAGAGCTTCGCGGTCGACGACGTGAAGATCGACGGCAGCTTTATCAAGGGCATCGCCCACAGCGAAGTGGACCGGGCCATCGTGGAGTCCATGAACGCCCTGGCCCACCGGCTGGGCGCCCGGACGGTGGCCGAATACGTCCATGACGAAGCCACCGCCGACATCGTGCGGGCGATAGGGGTGGACTGTATCCAGGGATATGCGCTGCATGCGCCCGAGCCGTTGACCGACGTGCTGGAGCGGCTGGAGATGGAGCGCGGAGAAATTTTGCTCCATGATGAAGTTAAACTTAAAAAGTGCAGATAAGGCAAAATTAAGCCTGGCGATTTGACGCCTCCCGGATCGCCGTTGTGGCGGCCTTCCATATGATTTTCCTATACAATTTCGCCCCCTCCGCGACAGATCGCCTCGGAGGAAGGTATGTGCGACAAAATTCGCGCTCCCGGCGAAATCTGCTCAGCCATTATTCAATGATAAAGCAACTGATGCGAATAAAGTCATTATTGGGCTCCAAAAGGGAGCGCTTCTGGAGAGGGGTTTCCCATGCCAGCCACACGTACCCACAAGTTCCTGGCCCTCACGGGCGCCTCCCTGCTGGTGGCCTCGTCGCTCGCCGCCTGCAACAGCAGCGGACACAGCCTGGCGTTCCGCCCGAACGTGCCGACGCCTACCCCGACTCCGACTCCGACTCCGACTCCGACGCCTACTCCGACTCCGACGCCGACGCCCACTCCGACGCCGACTCCCACGCCCTCGCCTGCCGCCTCGACCGGCGCGCTGGGCGGCTTGAGCGATCTGGCCGGCGACCTGACGGGCGGCATTCTCGTCACCGTGGGCAACGTGCTGCTGCAGACCGGCCCGGTGGCCCCGACCGGCCAGGTGGTGAGCGACCTCGGTTCGGACCTGAAGGATGAGGGCGCCGCCGGCCTTCCGACGGTGGGCCAGCCTTTCGGCCAGGTCATCGCCGGTATCGACGACGCCACGGCCCCGGCCGGAAAGGTCGTGATCCTCGACCGCACGGTCGCGGGTTCATCCGATCCCGACAGCGGCCAGCTGATCGGTCTCGGCCTCGCCTCCAGCAACCCGGTCTCCGGCGATCTCGTCACCGCCGGCGCGCTGAACAACGGCCAGACGGTCAGCCTCGGGGTCACCGATCCCAACGGCGCCGTCTCCGATGTCGGCCACGCCGTGGGCGATGTCGTGGGCGGGGTGCTCGCCCCGCTCGGCGGCGCGACCGGCCCGCTGGCCGGTCAGGCCAACGGGCTGCTGAACGTCAACGTCGACGACCGGAACGTGGTCGGGAACGGCAGCTCCGTCCCGATCGGGCTCAACCTGTTGTCGCCGGGCACGGCGTCCGGCCAGGAGCTGTCCGTCAGCGTCCTGTCCGGCGGCCAGCTTCTCGGCATCGAGGGGCCGGCCCTGCCGGGCGGCGCCCAGCCGGGCGAGCTGCTCGCCCCGGTCAACGACCTGGCGGGGGGGCTGGTCGGCGGCGGCGGAACCCCGCTGTCTCCGGTCACCGACCTCGTCGGCGGCCTGGCTGGCGGCGCCTCGCCCCTGGCCCCCGTGACCGGCCTGGTCGACGGGCTGACCGGTGGTCTCGGCGGCGGCGGCGGTGGTCCGCTGGCCCCCGTCACTGGTCTGGTCGATGGCCTGACCAGCGGTCTTGGCGGCGGTTCCTCGCCGCTGGCTCCCGTCACCGGACTGGTGGGCGGCGTCACCGGCGGCGATACGCCCCTGGCGCCGGTGACCGGCCTGGTGGGCGGCCTCCTCGGCGGCCGCTAGGCCCTGGCGGCGGGCGGCTCCATGCCGTCCGCCGCACCCTTTTCCCAAGAAGCCAAGACCATGACCCATGCGTTCCGCGCCACGGCGGCGCTCGCCGCGGCCCTGGCCGTGGCCGGCCCCGCGCCGGCCCTGGCCAAGCAGGCCGGCGACAGTCCTCTGCCCCCCGGCGCGGACGACCCGATCACCACCACCAATTCGCTGATCATCGACCAGCAGCGGCAGGACCGCCTGCCGCCCGCCCAGGTTCCCGTGTCTCCCCCCGTCACCCTGCCCGGACCGTCCGTCGCGGCCCAGGCGGCCCCGGCGCCGGGCGTGGCCCTCGGCCGGGTGCGGGTGGTGGGCTCCTCCGTCCCCGCGCGGCTTGAGGGAGCCTGGAAGCCCTTCACCGGCCGCCGGCTCGACGCCCCCACGATCCAGGCGGTGGCCCAGGCGATCTCGGCCGCCTACGCCGAGGGCGACATCGCCTTCTATACGATCGAGGTCCCCAACCAGGATTTCGCGGGCGGCGTGCTGACCGTGCGCGTCACCGAAGGCCATCTGACCCAGGTCGCCATCGACGGCCAGACGAAGAGCAAGAGCGCCAGGCTGGTGCGCCGCTACGCCGCGAGGATGACGGCCGAGAAGCCGCTGAAGCGCAGCTCGATGGAACGCTACATGTCGCTGATCCGCGAGATCCCCGGCCTGACCGTCGAGGCCAGACTGCTGCAGGCCAAGACGCCCGGCGGGGTGATCCTGTCGCTGGACCTCAAGCAGCAGCGCGTGCGCAGCGAGGTGGTGATCAGCAACCGCGGCTCGATCCGCCTCGGCCGCACCCAGGTCCAGGCGGGCCTGATGCTGAGCGGCGTCGCCACCCCCGGCGACCAGCTGCGGCTGAGTTTCGGCGCGCCGACCGAGTTCGATCCCTTCCAGTATTACGGGCTGGGCTACACCACCCGCATCGGCGACGACGGCTTGACGCTGACCACCTCGCTGGCCCACCTCGTCACCCGGCCGACGGACAGCCCGATCAGCGGGGAGGCGACCTCCGCCGGCCTGACGCTGAGCTATCCGCTGAAGCGCGGCTATCGCGAGAACGTCTACGTCAGCCTCGGGCTGGACGGGCAGAACAGCGACAACGCCGCCTTCGGCCGCTCGATCTTCAGCGACCATACCCGGGCGCTGCGGGGCTCGGCCTCGTGGTCGAAGGCGTCGGCGAAACGGGTCGCGGCGGCCAACGCCACCGCCTCCTACGGCCTCGACGTGCTGGACGCCGAAGCCGACGAGCGGCTGACCGACATCGACTTCATCAAGCTCAACAGCCAGGTCGGCCTCGACCAGGCGCTGGGCCAGGAATGGGTCGTGCGGCTGAAGGGCGTGGTCCAGGCCAGCGACGGGCGCCTGCCGGGCTCGGAGCAGTTCTCCCTCGGCGGCGACCAGTTCGGGCGGGCCTTCCCCTCGGCCCACGTCATCGGCGACTACGGCGGCGCGGCCTCGGCCGAGGTGGGGTGGCGGCCCAAGGCGCTCATTCCCCGGCGCCTGAAGGGCTCGGAAGTCTACGGCTTCACCGACTACGGCGTCGCCACCTCCCGCTCGCGCCTGTTCGACCTGCTGCCGGAGCGGACCCGCGACCTGTCGTCGGTGGGGGTGGGCGTGCGCGCCAACTTCGTCGACAAGGTGGTCGTGGGCCTGGAGGCGGCGAAGGCCGTCGACAGCCCCTATGAGGAGGGCGACCCCTGGCGCCTGCTCGTCAACTGGCGGTCGAGATTCTAGAATTCTACCCCTTGGTGTGCGGCGCGAAGCACCCTCTCAATAGGCATCTCTTGCATCGCATGCCGGGGAGGGAAGGATGCCCAAGCGCCGTTTCCTGGGAGCGTTGATGGCCGCCGCCGCCGTGGGCGGCTGCTCGACCGTCGCCAAGCTGCCCGAGACCGTGGCCGCCCAGGCGGCAAGGCTCCAGGCGCCTTCCGCCGCACCGAAGTCGGACGCGGGCCTGGAGGCCGTGCCGCTGGACGTGAAGGGCTCGAAGAAGCTCTACCTGACCATGATCGCGGACATGCGAACGCGCGGGCGGCCGTGGGCGGCGCTGGCGCACCTGGACGAGTTCGACCGCCTGTACGGCCGCGACGCGCAGGCGGCGGTGCTGCGCGGCGACGCCCTGCTCGACGTCGAGGACCTGGCGGGCGCGGAGGCCGCCTATCGCGGCCAGCTCAAGGGCGCGGAGGCGGCGCCGGCCTATCGCGGCCTCGGCCGCATCGCCTCGCGGCGCCAGGACTGGCCCGAGGCGGCCAAGATGTTCGCGGAGGCGGTGCGCCGGGCGCCGACCACGCCGAACTACGTCAGCGACCTCGGCTATGCGCTGCTGAAGTCCGGCGACCGGCAGGGGGCGGTGTTCCGCCTGCGCCAGGCCCACGACCTCGCGCCCGAGGACCCGGTGATCCGCAACAACCTGATCCTGGCGCTGAACGCCCTGGGCGACGAGGCGGCGGTGAAGGAGGCGACGGCCCGCCTGTCGGCCGAAGACCGCAAGGCGGTGGCGGCGATGATCGCCGCCGAGGGGCCTTAAGGGCGTCCGAAGTCCAGCAGGGCGGTCAGGGCCAGCAGGCTGACGGCCAACATCGGCGCGAAGGGGCGGGGGCTCTTGAGGTCCAGCCCTTGCCACGGCGCGCGGGCGAGGGCGGTGAGCCCGGCCAGCAGGCTGGCCAGGATGAAGAGGACGCAGGCCCCGCCGAACCCGACCCACAGGCTGGCGGCGACGAGATACTTCACGTCGCCCATGCCCAGGCCCGAGGGACGCTTCAGCCAGCGGGCCAGCATCGTCAGCCCGAAGAACAGCGCCAGGGTCATCCCGGCGTCCAGCGCCGCCACGCCCAGGGTCTTCAGGGCCGGGGCGCGGACCAGCGCGATGGCCAGCCCCGTTGCGCCGAGCGCCAGGTTCCAGGCGTTGGGGATGCGCCGCTCGCGCAGGTCGGTCAGCACGACCGGCAGCGACAGCAGGACCAGCAGGCCCAGGGAAATGATGCCGACGCCGCTCATGAGTAGCCGCCGTTGGCGACGGTTACGGTGTAGCTGATAGTCGCTGGACCGGAGCGCGACGTCCCGGCAAGCGCGGACCACAGGTTGAAGAAGCCGCTGAGCCCAAGGTCGCCGGGGGCGTAGCTGACGGTTACGGCATAGGTGCCGGTGCTTGGGCCGACGCCCGTGGTCACCTGGGTATTCTCCCAGGACAGCAGGGGGCCGTAACCAGAGAAGATATCCTGCACGCGGGCGACGGCCGCGGCGTTTCGATCTGCTGGACCCAGGCCCCCGACGGAGGCTCTCGCCCCTTCGGTGGTCGCATGGACCAGTCCGACATAGATGGCGAAGTAGAGCGCCACAGCCGCGATGCCGATCAGCAGGAACAGAAGGGCGGGCGCGAGGAGAGCGAACTCCAGCGCGATCCCGCCTTCTTCATCCGACAGGCCGTCCGAACCGGGGGGAGGCCCGGACGGCCTTTTCGACATGGAAGCCCTAGTGAGCATCAGGTGGTGGGGGTGATTTGTTCGAAGATCGCGGTGAATGCGCCCCCCAGGCCGGTGTGGAAGGCGGGCGTGATGGCCACCACGGCGGTCACGACCATGACGGCCAGGATTGCGTATTCGAGGGCGCTGACACCTTCTTCGTCTTGAATCAGAATGGCATTCAGCCGAGTAATGATTGCCTTGATCATCGGTATTCTCCCAGAAGTTCTGCTAGTAGAACGTGATTGATGATGCTCATCATTGGTTACTGTTCAGTATACCACAACGGGAAATCCGCATTTCAAACCCGTTACGGCGACATCCATGTTTCCGATATCTGTGCCTAGGGCGGACAGTATTTGACTGAGCGGTTCGTCCAGCGTGGATAAAACGGGTGTTAATAGGTTGGTGACGGCGGTGACCTGTAGGCCACTGGCCGACGTACAAATTCCTAGGACACATGCCTTCAAGCCCATGGAACCGAGCAGTCCGGTGAGCAGGCTTGCAAGAGGTATTGCGCTTGAAATCCGAGCAGCTTTGCCTTGGATTCCGAGTTCCTGCCCCCAGGGGGGGGCGCCAATAACGCCATCCATTTCTGGCGCGCCGGGCTGCGCAAACGTCAGCACGGAAGCACCCTCAGATTCCAGGCTCGCCTTAGCTTTGATTGAGATGGTCACCAGCCCCAGCAGGTTGGAGAGCATCGCGGGGTTCATCGAAGCGTAGGGGACCGGCTGGCTGAAGTTCTCGACCAAACCGTCGGGGACATCAGCGATGTAGATTGCGGCTGCGGCGCTCCGAGCATTGATGACATCGACCTGCGCGTCGTTGGCCACATCGCCACTGCACCGGATCTCGCCCAACTCAGCGTCACCGGAACCCACCTCCACGTAGAGCGGCACGTTCACGAGGCTGCCGACAAGCTGAAGGTTCAGCTTCAATCGCACCTGAGCACTATGCACCGACAAGCCTTCTTGCCCGAAGGCGAAGCGCGCCCTCTGTGGAGGCTCAATCACCGTACTTTCGATGGCCAAGCTGGCTAGCCCGGATACGTTTAGCGACGAGGCTGGAATTGTGACGGCATGGTCGCCATCGGCGAGTTGCACCGTCGCGGTCGCGAGCTGTTGGACGTTGATGCCTGCCCGCAACGCGGATTTGGCGGCGGACCCGCCGACCGGCGTGTCGCCCCACATGCCAAGGTCGAACAGGCTGGAAGGCGAGACTTGGGTCGCCCCCGGCACGGCGGCTTTCAGGGCGTCGAGCCCTGCGATGGCGGCGGCGACATCGGCGGTCTGTTGCTGCTCGGCCAGCACGTCGGCGGCGACGTCGAGGACGTCCTGCGCCGACATGGTCGTGCTGAGAAGCTGGTTGTAGGTCCCAGCCGTGGCGCCCGCGCGGATCGCCAGGGCGTCCAGGAAGGTGAGGGCGTCGATCTGGGTTCTGGCCAGTCCTTGATAGTGGACGAGTTGCAGGTTGACCGTCGTGCCGAGCAGACTTCCGAGAACGGCGTTGGCGACGTCACGGTTCTCTACCATGCTCGTCGCGATTTCCAGCCCGGCCTGGTCGACCTGGGCGCCGATCGCGGTGGCGCCGATCAGGACCGGGGCGCGGGAGCCCGGCGTGCCCAGCGCACGCAGCAGGAAGGTGCGCGACTCCCGCTGGGTGACCACCTTGACGGCGTTGTCGTCGGAGGCGGGAAGCCCTTCGCACGCCTCGCCGAAGCGGTCGGCGGGGGCGAGGGCCACGTCGGGGCAGTAGACGCCGGGGGTCAGGCTGACCAGCGTCTGCGCCGGGTCGAAGCCGTTGGCGGCCAGGATGGCGGCGGCGGCGGCCTGGGGGTCGCTTCCCCTGCCCAGCGCGCCCGCAGCCGCCAGCGCCGCCGCGTCCGTGGCGGACTGGAGGCTGCGGCGGGCGGCGTACCAGACGCCCACGTCGGTCACGAGCCCGGCGCAGGCCAGCAGCCCGGACAACAGCAGCGCGACCATCGGCGCCACCGCGCCGTGCTCGCCTGCCAGTCCTGTGGCGCCGGTCCGGTCCATGGGCTCAGCGCGGGGTCTCGTCGGGCGAGCGCAGGTCCGAAGCCGGGCGGCCGATGGAGCGCAGGTAGTTGTCCATTACGGCCGAGGCTTCCGCCCCGCTCTGCGCGGGGGGAGGGGGCGCGTCCGGCCGGTTGCGGGATTCAAGCTGGCGCTCGACCACCTGGCGGGCGGTCGGCGGGCCGGTGTGGACGGCGGGCGGCGGCGGGGCGGCATGGGCCACGGCGGCGGCCATGATGACGGCGGCGAGCATCGATCACCTCTTTGCGGGCTGGGAGGAGGCGGCGGGCTCGGCCGCGCCGCCGTTGCGGAACTGGGTCATCGTCTTGGACAGGGTCGAGACCGCCGGTCCGGCGAGGATGATGAACAGGGCGGGCATCAGGAAGATCATCATGGCGATGGTCATGCTGGCGCTCTTGCCGCCGATGGCCTCGCGGGCGTTGGCGACGCGGGTCTCGCTGAACTCGGCCGAGAACTGGCGCACCGTGGCGCCCAGCTCCGACCCGTGGGCCAGCGACTGGCGGAACACCGAGGCCAGCTCCCGCGCGCCGGTCACGCCCAGGCGGTCGGACCAGCGGGCCAGCGCCGCGTCGTAGGACATCCCGCGTTGCAGGTCGTCGACCAGGGCGACGACGGTGGCGCGCACGGTGGGGGCGGCGGCGCCCTCGTTCTGGGCGAAGGCGCGGAAGCACTGGTCCAGGCTGACGCCGCTCTCCAGCATCATCAGCAGGATGTCGAGGGTGAAGGGCATCTCGGCGTTGATCCGCCGGGCGCGGTTCCTGGCCCGCGAGCGCAGCAGCGGCTTGGCCATGATGAAGGTCCCGCCCGTCGCGGCGACGGCCAGGAAGCGCATCCCGCCCTCCCAGTTTCCGCCGACCGCCAGCAGGACCGCCATGCCCAGTCCCGCCGCCAGCGCCAGGGCCAGCCGCAGCACGCCGAACACGGCCAGGGCGTCAGGGTGGTAGTAGCCGGCGGCGAACAGGTCGGCCTGGATCTCCTCGCGGTCGCGCCCGGCGAAGGTCAGGCGCTCGCCGAAGGCCCAGGGGCGGCCGGAGGCGGCGGCTTGCGGCTCTGCGCCCGACAGGTCGCTCAGACGCCGCGAAAGGCGGGCCTCGCCCCAGGCCATCGCCCCGCCCACGGTCAGGCATCCGGCGCTGATCAGGCCGAGGGTCAGGAAGACGAAGATCTCGATGAAGGCGGCCATCAGAAGTCGAGCCTCATGATGCGCCGCATGACCACGGTCCCGGCCGCCTGGAAGCCCAGCGCGACGGCCAGCAGGCGGCGGCCCTCGGCCTCCGTCCACAGGAAGCTGATGTAGTCGTAGTTCAGCATCGCCACGAGCAGCATGGCCCCCAGCGGCAGGCAGGTGATGAGGATGGCGCTGATGCGGGTCTCGGCGGTGGCCGAGCTGAGTTCGCGCGTCACCCGCGCCCGCTCGCGCAGCATCTTGGCCAGATCGGCCAGGATCGGGCCGATGGCGCCGCCGAACCGGGCGTTGGTGCGCACGGCGGCGGCCAGCATGTGGACCTCGTTGCTGCCCAGCCGCGCGGCGGTCCAGGTGAGGGCGTCGGCGATGGGGGCGCCGTTGCGGATGCGGCGCTCGGCCGGGTGCAGGTAGCGGCGCACGGCGGGGCTCGCCCCCTCCAGCGCCTTGAGCAGCGCCTGGTGGAAGGAGTTGCCGGCGATCAGCAGTTGCCGGATGGCGTCGAGCAGGTGGGGCAGGCCCTCGGCGAAGGCGGCCGCGTGCCGCTTGCCGATCAGTTGCAGCGCTGCCCACGCCCCGCCCAATCCGGCGGCGACCAGCGCGATCCCGGCCAGCGGCCCGCCGAGCTGGATCGCCCCGGCCGAGGCCAGCAGCAGCGCGAAGCCCGCGATCAGCAGGGCTTCCGGCCGCACCGTCACGTCGGCGCGGGCCAGGGCCTGGCCCAGGAACTCCGGCATGGGGATGGCCGTGCCGAAGGGCCGGTCGGCGGTCTCCTGCGCGGCGGCGGGGTTCAGGTCCTCCAGCCGGGCGGACAGGGCGGCGGCGGCCTTGCGGCGGCGCTCGACCGTGGTGGCCAGCACCGCCACGGCCCCGCCCAGGACGGCGACGCCGCCCAGCATGGCGAGGGCGGCGCTCACAGCCGCGGCCCGATGGCCGGGGCGGCGCCCGCGTCGACCAGCTTGTGCGCGAAGAAGGGGCGGACGGACTGGGTGTGGAATTCGCCCAGGCCGCTCATCGGCGGATGCTCGTCGAAGGTGAACAGCTCGTTGAGCGTGTAGCTGTCGCCCTCCAGCCCGGTCAGCTCGGAGATGGAGGTGACGCGCCGCCCGCCGTTGGTCAGCCGGTCGACCTGCACCACGACCTGGATGCTGTTGGCGACATAGCGGCGGATGGCGCGGGGGTCGCCGGTCAGTCCGCCGAAGCCCAGCAGCATCTCCAGGCGCGAGAAGGCGTCTCGGTTGGAGTTGGCGTGCATGGTCGCCATCGAGCCGCCGTGGCCGGTGCTCATGGCCTGGAGCATCTCCACGGCTTCCGAGCCGCGCACCTCGCCCAGGATGATGCGGTCGGGCCGCATCCGCAGGGCGTTGCGCACCAGGTCGCGGGCGCTGACCTCGCGCGTGCCGTCGACGTTGGTGGGACGGGTCTCCAGCCGCACCACGTGCTTCTGGCGAAGCTGAAGCTCGGCGGCGTCCTCGATGGTCAGCAGGCGCTCGGCATCCCCGATGAAGCTGCTGAGCATGTTGAGCAGGGTCGTCTTGCCGGAGCCGGTGCCGCCGCAGATCAGGATGTTCAGCTTCGAGCGCACGGCGTTGGCCAGGAAGTCGACCATCGGCTGGCTGATCGAGCCGCTGCGCACATAGTCCGCCGCCGTCATCGGCTGGGCGCGGAACTTGCGGATGGAGATCATCGGCCCGTCGAGGGCGATCGGCGGGATCACCACATTGACCCGCGAGCCGTCGGCCAGCCGGGCGTCGACGTAGGGCGTCGCCTCGTCCACCCGCCGCCCGATGGGGCTGACGATGCGCTGGATGATGTTCATCACATGGGCGTCGTCGCGGAAGCGCACGGGCGCGCCGGTCAGCTTGCCGCCCCGCTCGACGTAGACCTGCCGGGCGCCGTTGACGATCACGTCGTCGACGGTGGGGTCCTTCAGAAGGGGTTCGAGGGGGCCAAGGCCCGTGACCTCGTTCTGCACGTCGTCGGCCAGCCGCACCCGCTCGGCGGCGTTCAGCGCCAGGCTTTCGCGCGCGGCGTAGCGGTGGATGACATCCTCGATGGCGGTGCGCACGGCGCGGGCCGAGGCGGCGGTCGCCACCACGCCCATGGCTTCCAGCCGTTCCAGGACAAGGTCGAAGATGGCGAACTTGATCTGCTGGTAGAGGTCCGTGAGCATCAGGTCGGCGTGGGCGGCCTCGCCGTCGCGCAGCCCCTGGCCGGGACCCAGAAGGGCGGAGCCGGCGATCATCGGCGGCCTCCGGCGGCGCGCAGGCGCTCCATCACCGCCTCCAGCGGACCCGCGCGGGCCGGGGCGGGGGCCTCGCCCCGGGCGATGGCCTCCAGCGCCAGGGCGTAGGGCGCGCGGGGGGCGTCCAGCACGAGCGGGCGGCCGATGTTCAGGCCGTTGATCAGGTCGGCGCGGGCGGCGGGCAGGCGGTGCGCCCGCTCCAGGCCCAGCGTCTCCAGCATCTGCTCCTCGGAGAGGCCGATGGCGGATGTGTACTCGTCGATCACCAGCACGCAGCGGCGGTGGATCTCGTCCTCCGGCCCGAAGGCTTCGAGCAGGCGGCGGCAGTCGCGCAGGGCGGTGAAGGTCTGCGGGCAGACCAGCAGCACCTCGTTGGCCGGGCGCGACAGGGCGGCGATCAGGCCGCTGTGGCGCAGGGCGCCGGCGTTCAGCACCGTCTCGCGGAACAGGGGCCGCACGGTGGAGACGGCGGCCAGCAGGTCGTCGGAGGACAGGCCGTCGTCGCCCAGTCCCTCGCCGACCAGCGGCAGCAGGTGCAGGCCGGTGGCCTGGTGCTGGGCCAGGGTGGACAGCAGGAAGGTGCGGTCGAGCCGTTGCAGGTCGCGCACGGCGTCCGGCACGGTGTAGGTCGGCCGCAGGTCAAGCGCCGCGCCCGCCTCGCTGGAGGGCAGGGCGCAGTCGATCAGCAGGCCCTCGCCCGCCTGGCGCGACAGCAGCAGGGCCAGGTTCACGGCGAACAGGTTCTCGCCGCCGCCGGGCCGCCCGTTCAGGACCAGGGTGAAGCGGCCCGGCTGGGCGCGCTCGGCCTGGAGGTTCTCCATCCGCGCGGCGATGTGGGCGCGCCAGGCGGACGGCTCGTCGTCGCGGCCGAGGAAATCGCTCGACCCGGCGCGCACGGCCTGCAGCACGACCTTGGGGTCGGCGGCGTCGCCGATGACCACCACCTCCACGCGCGGGTCGATGGCCCGGATGGAGTCGATCACCGTCTGGACCTGCGAGGTGACGCCTGTGTGGGGGTCGAGGTCGACCAGCAGCAGGTGCGGCTTGGTGTGGGCGACGGCCTGCGCCACGCGGCGCAGGTCGGGCGAGGACGCGGTGACCTGGGCCAGCCCGTCCAGGCTGACCGAGAGCCGGTCGCGAAGGCTTTCATCGGTGCTGGCCAGGACGAGGCGGCGCATGGGGATCACCGCGTCAGGCCGAAGCCGCGCGAGGCGACGCCGTTCGGGACGTTGAGGAGGATTTCGCCGAACGACGGCGTCCTGGGCGTCACCTGCGAGGCCACGTCCAGCTCGGCGCGCGGCAGCGGCCGCACCAGACGCGGCGTGGCGATGATGATCAGCTCCTGCTTCTCCTGGGTGTTCTGGGCCCGCTTGAACAGGGCGCCGATCACCGGCAGGTCGCCGATGCCGGGAAAGCGGCTGTCGTTGACGGTTGTGCTGGAGAAGGTCAGGCCCGCGATGACATAGCTCTCGCCGTCGCCCAGCTCGACCGTCGTGCTGGTCGTGCGGCGGCGCAGGGCCGGGATGTCGAAGCCCTGGATCGAGATGCGGTTGCCGTAGTCGAGTTCGCTCACCTCCGGCGACAGCTTCAGGACGATGCGGTCGCCGCTGAGCACCGTCGGCGCCACGTTCAGCCGCACGCCGTAGGGGCGGTAGTCGATGGTGATCGCGCCCGCCGCCGAGCCCGCCTGCGGGACCGGGATCGGGATTTCGCCGCCCGCCAGGAACTCCGCCTGCTCGCCCGAGCGGACCAGCAGGGTCGGCTGGGCCAGCACCTGCGACAGGCCGACCTGCGACAGGGCGCTGACGACGCCCGTGATGCCTTCGGCCCGGTTGGTCAGGAAGAAGTTGAAGGCGCTCTGGATCGGGGCGGCGGTCCCGATGTCGAGGCCTCCGCTTCTCGGCAAATCGAAGCCCTGCACGGTGTTCGGGGCCACGACGCCGATCTGGTTGTCGGTCTGGCCGAACTTCATCAGGTTCACGCCCAGCGCCTTCAGGGTGACGTCCGAGACGGCGACGAACTGGATGTCGACGGCGACCATGCGGTCGTCCATCACCCGGATCTGGTCGTTGTAGGCGTCGCCCGCCAGCGACTGGGCGATGCCGACGGCCCGGGCGTGGCTGGCGAGGTCGGAGACGCTGCCCGACAGGATCAGGGTGTCGCCCGCCTTCTCGACCTTCACGTTCTCCAGCCCGGGGCGGGCCGTGATCCGGCGGCGCAGGGCGTCGGCCTCGCCGGACCCGGCCTCGACCACCCGCACGTCGTACTCGGCGCTCTCCTTGCCCGCGTTCAGCGTGACCAGGGTGCGGCCGGGCGCGACGCCGGTCAGCTTGAGCTGGCGGGCGCTGGCGGCGGCGGTGGAGACCACCCCGGCCTTGTCCACCACCACCTTGTCGATGCGGCCCTTGGTGGCCAGCGTCTGGCTGGCGCCGACCTCGACGGTCATGTCCACCGGCTGGGCCAGGGCCGTGCCCGCCAACAGGGCGGCGGCGAAGGAAAGGGCGAGCGGGCGCGCGATCATTGGCCGGCCTCCGGGTAGATGACCTGGCTCTGGCCCCCGACGACCAGCTCGACCGAGGACGGCGCGGCGGCGGTCCGGCGCCAGGCGACGCGGGCAGGGGCGGGGGCCGGACCGGCCTTGCCGCTGCGGATGTCGGGCAGGCGGGCGCGGCCGGGGACCTCGCTCGCGGCGGTGTCTCCCGGATTGCGCAGGGTCAGGTAGTAGGGCCCCAGGCTGCGGGCCAGAACGAAGGCGGTGGTCTGCTCCGGCGTCATGGCCACCGTCACGGTGCGGTTGCGGCCGGACTGGGCAGGCTTCTCCTCCTCGCCCTCGGCGGGGGCGGCGCTCATGCGCGCGCCGACCGCGAGCACTTCGAGGTTCTGGAGCAGGGTCAGCGCCTCGCTGAGGTCGCTGGCTCCTTGCGCGCCGCGCTTGGCGACGACGCTTTCGGAAAGGACCGCCTGCACGTCCACCCGATCGCCGGGGATCAGCAGGTTGGCGACGCCGCTTTCGTCGGTGGTCAACAGGCTGATCGCCCGCTGGCCGGTGGGGACGAGGTGGGCGAGGCCGGCGGCGGCGGGGTCGGTGGCGACCATCGGGCCCATCACCAGTTGCCCGGCGGGCATGTCGGCGAGGGCCGTGCGGCCTATGGCGGCGGAGGGCGACATGATCACGCCCGAGGGCGGAGCGCCGGTCAGGACCGTCGTCGTCAGGTCCTCCATGCGGATCGTCTGGCCCCGGTTGATGGGCTTGCGCGCCGTCACGACCGTTACTGTTGCTTTTTCAGGGAGATTTGCGACGGGTGCGGGCTTCGGGCCCAGCTGGCCCGCGCCGTACATGATCAAGCCGACTCCAAGAACAGTGCCGGCAGCGATCAGGGCATGGCTGGGTTTTATAGGCCGGAGCCTGTGTATCGAAAGACCGGACATTCTGGCCCCTAACAAGGATTGACTTCGTTAATCCTGCTATTACTCACCGGATGGCCTCGGTCCCGCGGAAAAACGCGTCCAATCTTTCCCGTTTGCAGGAAAGGGCGTCCGGGTTTCTTTCCGCTAAGTCCGACTTGGCGCCTCCCGATGAGGTATGGTTG
The DNA here is from genome assembly GCA_964579695.1 of uncultured Caulobacter sp. Lineage (GTDB taxonomy): Bacteria > Pseudomonadota > Alphaproteobacteria > Caulobacterales > Caulobacteraceae > Caulobacter. The sequence continues at coordinate 30,197 of CAZOHI010000009.1, forward strand.
TCACCACAGGGATTAAATAAGCGTTATAGGTGAATTTGATCTGCTTTCGCTGTCGCCGCTAACCGGCGCGCCGCTCGCCGAACCCCTTGGTGACGTAGACAAAAGTTGGTGCGCCCCCAGAGCATTTGCGCCATATGAGGCAGTGTTTGAAACCTGCCTTTTAGTTAGCGGGACGTAAGCCTGAGCATCAGGACGCAGTTATCTGGCGGCTCGCAAGATGTGGGAGGCATTGGGGGCGTATCGACTAGGGAGTAGATCGACACCATGAAGACTGGGCCGGAAGATTCGGGGGTATCTGAAAGCCTGGATGGTCGTGGAAAAGGTGTCCGCGATCGTCCATTTGCATTACGGCTGCAGAAATCCTGCGACGAAAACACCGCAGTTCCTGCGTATAACTACGGCCGTCAGGCGTGGATCAAGGCCCAGCTCCAGGAGCGTTTCGGGGTCTCGGTCAGCAATGAGACGGTCAGCAAGTGGTTCACGGGCGTGGCGCGGCCGCGCACGGACAAGATCAGCCTGCTCGCGCGGCTGCTCGATGTGGACGAAGCCTGGCTGGCCCTCGGGGTCGCGCCGGAGCTTGCGCCGCGCGAGCGGAAGATCCGCAACGCCACGGCCGACGGCGCCGTCAACGTGGTGGCCGGCTTCATCCAGATGAGCGGCGGCCATCCGGCTTTCCCGGACGAGATGGACCCCGGCGCGCGCGGCGATGCGCGGGTCGACCTCTACGCCATCATCAAGGGCGCCCACTACGCCTTCCACGTAGCCCTGGCCCAGCGGACATCGGCCAGCGTGTTCAAGTTCGCGGTGCCGCACGGCTACGAGGAGCGGGTGGTGGTCGGGGTGGTCCAGAAGGAGCCGCTGGTCTGCGACTTCCTGGCCCTGAACCAGGACATGATCGAAGCTCACGGCGTGCGGCGCAGCGGCTTCGTGGAACTGACGCTCGAACTGGACGGCGACCGCTACATGAGCGCTGGTCAGGAGTGGCAACGCATCCGCACCTTCGGCGAGCGCTTCTAGGACCTCGCCTCCAGACGTTCCCCCTGCCGCCTCGGGGGATCGATCTTTTGTCATTAAATTGCCGATTGAAAGGCAACTCCTGCAACAATAGGGATTGTTCATAAATTCGCGCCTAGCCTCAACCTGAGGTGAGGGAGCCAGGGATGTTGCAGGCCGATTTCGAGTCCCGCGAAGCCGCCGGTTCGGAGGCGGTGGCGCCCGACGCGCCGAGCCTGACCTGTTTCCTCTATCCTGGCTGGCGGCCGAACATCCGGCCCGCGCCGGTCAAGCGCGACTGGATGAGCAACTCGCCGGAGGCTTTCGCCTACCGTTGCCTGCCGCTCAACATCGCCAACACCCACGGGTGGGAACTGCTGTCGCCCTGCACGTTCGAAGCCTGCTGGCTGGGCGGGACGGGCACGGACCAGGTGATCCTGCGCCTGCCGGAAGGGCTGCCGTCCGACCTCGCTCCCGTCTCGCTGTTCGGGCAGGGGGTCATCACCTTTCACGTCCAGGGCATCTTCCGCACCCCGCCGGGCTGGAACCTGTGGGTCGGGGGCAGCCCGAACTCGCCGAAGGACGCCATCCAGCCGCTGACCGGGGTGGTGGAGACCGACTGGGCGCCCTTCACCTTCACGATGAACTGGCGCTTCACGCGGGCGGATCACTGGGTGCGCTTCGAGGAGGGCGAGCCGATCTGCTTCTTCTTCCCGGTGCTGCGCGACATGGTGGAGACGGTGCAGCCGACCTTCGCCGAGATCGCCGACGCCCCGGCGCTGAAGGCGCAGTTCGAGGCCTGGAGCCAGGCCCGCAACGCCTTCCACCAGAAGATGCAGACGGCCCCGCCGCAAGCCCCCGCCGACCGCTGGCAGAAGCACTACTACCAGGGCACGGACGTCGAGCAGAAGCGCGGCGCCGAGGACCACCGCACCAAGCTGCGGGTTTCCGGCTTCACCCCGCCCGTCGAGCCGCGCCGCTGGGAAGCCGAGCCTCCGCCCCGCCCCGCTGAGCGCTCGGCCGACGCGGCGCTGCGCAAGCGCGACTGGCTGCTCGACGTGATCGAGGCCCACCGCCACCTCGCGCCCGAGGCCGGGGCAATCGACCGTTACGAGGGGCTGGGCGCGGAAGAGTTCTTCGAGCGCTTCTACACCCAGAACCGCCCGGTGGTGCTGGGCGGCGAGATGGCCGACTGGCCCGCGCTGAAGCTGTGGACCCCCGAGCACCTGGCCAGGACCGTCGGCGCCGCGCCCATCGAGTACCAGGGCGGCCGCGACGGCGACGCCGAGTTCGAACTGCACAAGGAGGCCCACAGGCGCGAGGCGCCCTTCGACCGTTTCATCGAACGGATCACCCGGCCGGGCGCCGGCAACGACGCCTATATGACCGCATACAACTCACGTAAGAATATCGAGGCGCTTCAGCCTCTCCGGGCCGACATGCGGCCGCTGGGCAAGCTGCTGGCGGGCGACGGCGGCGGGATGATGTGGATCGGTCCGGCGGGCACATTCACCCCCCTTCACCACGATTTGACCAACAATCTGATCGCCCAGGTTGTGGGCCGAAAACAGATAATTCTATCCCCTCCCTCCGAAACGTCGAGGATGAGGAACAATATCCATGTGTTCAGCGACCTGGTCGATATCCAGAATCCCGTAATAGACGCCGCCGATATCCATGAAATTCAGGGGGGCAGGTTCTACGAGGTTGTTCTGGAACCGGGCGACCTGCTCTTCCTTCCTATCGGATGGTGGCATCAGGTTCGGGCCTTGGACTTCAGTGTGACTCTGACCTACACGAACTTCCGATGGAAGAATGACTGGAGCGAAACCTATCCGGATTAGCGGGACGGGGCTCGCGAACGTCGTTTCAACTTCTCGGGAAAAGATACTTGCATATCCAGCCGACACATAGCGAGATATCCAAGATTCGCTTTCGAGTTGTATCGTTAAGCTTGTTTCTCGTGCTTTTGCACGGATGAGGCGGTGATAGGGAGCAGGTCGTGGCTGGCGATAACTCTCCGAAAGAAGTCAAAAGCTTCTACCTCGCTGGGGCGGAGCACCGAGCCTTCTTTTCTGTCGAGGACGCCGGTCAGACTCACGTGTTCGAACTTTCCGACGTACAACTCGCCGAACTCGGCCGCATCTGCCTCCACGTCGCCCAGCGGCTGGAGCAGGGCAAGACGGCGCCCTGACCCCTGGCGCTCACTTCTGGCGCGGCTGCCGCAGGTTTTCCCCGGCGTTGGTCATCCGGCCCGCGCGCTTGGCCTTCACGCCTTCGAGCAGGGCGCGGGCGGCGTTGCGGACCTCCTCCTGGATGGCGGTGTCGGCGTCCAGCTCGTCGTGGCTGGTGGCGTAGGGCTTCCAGTAGCCGATGTAGCGGTCCAGCTCGGCCAGGGGACCCGCCGGGCACAGATGCATGAAGCATAGCCAGTCGTGGATGCTGCGTCGGACGTTCTCGGCCCCCTCCACGTCGCCGTGGACGACGGCGGCGAACATCCGGCCCGCCAGGTGGCGGGGATAGTCCCAGCCCTTCAGCTCCTCCGCCTTGGCCTTTTCCGCATCCTTGCCGTGGGTCAGCGTCGGGTCGGGGTTGCCGCCGTCGGCGCAGACCATGCGGTCCATCATCAGCTTCAGCGGCGAGGAGACCTGGTACCAGTTCACGGGCGTGACGATCATGATCCCGTGGGCGCGCACCCACATGGGATAGATGTCGTTCATCCAGTCGTTGACCTGCCCCATGCCGTGGTTGGGGTAGCAGGAGCACGGCCAGTGGCAGAGCGGCGCGGCCGTCGAGAAGCACGCCTTGCAGGGATGGATCTCGCGCCCGTACTCCGAGGCCAGCCGGTTCAGCTCCAGAACCTCGGTCGTCACCTTCTCGTCGAAGACCTCCCTGGCGATCTGGACCAAGCGATAGGACTTGGACATCTCGCCGGGGCAGGTGTGCTCGCTGCGGGACGAGCAGTTGATGAGCAGGATGCGGGCCGGGCCTGAGGCGTCGTCGTGCTCGGCTTGCGCCGCGCCGATGGCCGCCTTGGCGGCGCTCCAGTCGACGGAAAGGTCGTAGTCGGGGTCGGCGTAGCCCGGCCCGGCCTTGCGGGTCACAGGCGCCTTGCGGCCCGCCTCGTAGTTCTCCCAGGCGACGTTGGCTACGCGCCCCAACTCGGTGCGGACGGCGTCGAAGGTCGGGTCGGCGTAGCGGGCCATGAAGCGCCGGCGGAAGGCCGCCTCGTCGAGGTGGGGGTCGGGCATTCCCTTGCGCGGTCGGGTCGCCATGGGGTCCTCCTTATGGGAAAAGCCGGGTGAGAAGCGCGGCGACGACCCCCTGCGCGGCCGTGTAGCCGACGAACAGGACCACGATGTCGAGGGTCGTCCGCCGCCGCGCGCTCATCAGGCCGCGAGCGGCGCGCGCGAGGACGTACCCCGCCATCAGCACCACGACGCCCAGCAGCACGCCCTGGAAGGCGACGAGGGCGAAGACGCTCGCGCCCTGGCCGCTGTCCTGCGGTCGCAGCCCGGCGGCGAGCCAGCTATGCAGGTCGGCGCCCTGCGCCCCCAGGCCCGCCGCCGTCGCCAGCGCGACGAGCAGGACGGCGAGGACGGGGCGGCCCGCCAGCCGTATCGCTGCGAGCGCCAGGAGGCCGCTCAGCGCCCAGCCGCCCGCGACCGGGACGAGCCAGCCGGCGTCCGGCGCGGCGATCCAGTCCGCGCCGTGGCGGCTCCACAGGAAGAGGTAGCTGAACACCGCCATGACGAAGATCATGCCGGTGACCACCAGCAGCACCGCCATCGCCCACCAGCCGTGGCTCGACGGGCCGGTCCGGTAGGTCGGGACCATGATCCCGGCCCCGATGTCGACCTCGTCCGCCGGCAGCAGCCAGTCCGTCTCCCACAGCCAGCGCAGCACGAAGACGACCGCCAGCACGCCGCTGACCACGCCGGGCCAGTACGCCTGGACGGTCAGCAGCAGGAAGAACCCCGCCGTGAACACCGCCGCCAGGAACGGCCAGGCGGAGGGGCCGGGCATCCACTGCACGTACTGCGGCTCGGCGCGGAGGGGGCTGGTGACGATGGTCTCGCGCTCGCCGGTCGCCGAGCCGGGCAGGAAGTAGCGGCCCTGCTCGACGTCGCGGGCCAGCTTGGGGTCGTCCCACAGGGGATCGAGGCTATGCACCACCGGGATGCTGCGGGAGGAGTAGAGGCCCGTGGGCAGCCATTCCAGCGTGCCGCCGCCATAGACGTTGCCGGCGTTGTCCTCGGGGCTGAAGCGGAAGTTGCGGATGAAGTCGACGACGAACAGCAGCACGCCCGCGCCGATCATGAAGGCGCCGACGGTGGAGATCATGTTGGGCAGCTCCCACCCGCGTCCCGGCAGGTAGGTGTAGACCCGCCTCGGCATCCCCATCAGCCCGGTCAGGTGCATGGGCAGGAAGGCGACGTGCATTCCGGCGAACATCAGCCAGAACACCCACTTGCCGACCCGCTCCGACAGCGCCCGGCGGCTCATCATCGGGGTCCAGTAGTAGAGGGCCGCGAACATCGGGAAGACCATCCCGCCGATCAGCACGTAGTGCAGGTGGGCGACGATGAAGTAGGTGTCGTGGGCCTGCCAGTCGAAGGGGACCATCGCCACCATCACCCCGGTCAGTCCGCCCATGGTGAAGATGACCAGGGAGCCGAGGGTGAAGAGGCCCGGCGTGTTGAACCGCATCTTCCCCGAGGCCACCGTGGCGATCCACGAGAAGACCTGCACCCCGGCGGGCACGGCGACGGCCATGCTGGCGGCCGAGAAGAAGCCCAGCGCCGCCGTCGGCATCCCGATGGTGAACATGTGGTGGGCCCAGACGGTGAAGCTGATGAACCCCGTGGCGATCAGGGCCAGAACCACGAGGCGGTAGCCGACCAGCGGCGTGCGGGCGACCGCCGGGACGATCATCGACATCATCCCCGCCGCGGGCAGGAAGATGATGTAGACCTCCGGGTGGCCGAAGAACCAGAACAGGTGCTGCCACAGCACCGGATCGCCGCCCCTGGCCGCGTCGAAGAACGGCCAGTCCAGCGCCCGCTCCAGCTCCAGCAGCAGGGTGCCGAGGATGACGGCCGGAAAGCCGAGGACGATCATCACCGCGAAGACCAGCATGGCCCAGGCGAAGATCGGCATCTTGTCGAGCGTCATGCCCGGTGCGCGGGTCTTCAGCACCCCGACGATGATCTCCACCGCGCCCGCGATGGCCGATATCTCGATGAAGCCGATGCCGAGCAGCCAGAAGTCGGCGTTGATGCCGGGGGAGAAGTCCTTGCCCGTCAGCGGCGGATACATGAACCAGCCGCCGTCCGGCGCCAGCCCCACGAAGATGGAGGCGAAGAAACACAGGCCCCCCACCAGGTAGGCCCAGAAGGCGTAGGCCGACAGGCGCGGAAACGGCAGGTCGCGCGCCGCCAGCATCTGCGGCAGCAGCAGCACGCCGAACGCCTCGACGGCGGGCACGGCGAACAGGAACATCATCACCGTGCCGTGCATGGTGAAGACCTGGTTGTAGGTCTCCTGCGGCAGCACGCCGTTCAGCGGCAGGGCGAGCTGGGTGCGCATGAGCAGCGCCAGCACCCCGGCCAGCAGGAAGAACAGGAAGGCGGCGGCCACGTAATAGGCGCCGATGTAGTTGTTGTTGACCGCCGTCAGGTACTCCCACCCCTTCGGCGCGCACCAGATGCGGCGCAGCTCGGCCAGCTCTCCCGCCGGGCGGCGGCCCTTGGTGGGGAAGCGGTCGTAGAGGGCCGGGTCGAAGCCGGTCTCCGAGGTCATCGGCGGCTCTCGAGGTACGCGGCGATGGCCTGGAGTTCCTCGCCCGAGAGGTTGGCGTAGGGCGGCATCCGGTTGTTGGGCTTGATGGTCTGGCTGTCGGCGACCCACCCGGCCAGCGTGCCCCGATTGTTGGCCAGGATGCCGGCGCCCAGCGAACGCCGCGCGCCCACGAAGGTCAGGTCCGGTCCCGCCAGCCCGTTGGCGGGGGAGCCTGCGATGGCGTGGCAGGCGCCGCAGCCGTTGTCGCGAAACACCTGCGCGCCCCTTGCCGCCAGCGAATCGGCGGGCGGCGTGGGCGTGGGCCGGGCGCGCCAGGCTTCGAACGCCTGCGGCTCGTGGGCGACGACGACCAGGCCCATCAGGGCGTGGGGGCCGCCGCAGTACTCCGCGCACTGGCCGCCGTAGACGCCGGGCGCGTCGGCCTGGAGGCGCAGGATGTTGCGGCGGCCGGGGATCATGTCGACCTTGCCGCCCAGGCGCGGGACCCAGAAGCTGTGGATGACGTCGGCGGACTCCAGCTCGAACGTCACCGGCCGTCCGGCGGGGATGTGGACCTCGTTGGCGTCCTGCATGACCTCCCGGCCCTGGGCGTCGAGGTACGCGACCCGCCACCACCACATCTCGCCCGTCACCCGCACCCGCATCTCGCCCGGCGCGGGGGCCTCGGTCAGCCGTCCGGTGAGGGACAGGCCGTAGAGGAGCAGCGCCGCCAGCACGACGACGGGAAAGGCCAACCCGCCGATCCACACCGCCCGGTTCCCGCCCAGCCGCGCCCGCTGCTTCGGCGCGCCGAACAGGCCCAGGCCCAGCGCCACCAGCACCACCAGCAATACGGCGGCGACGACGGCGATCAGGCTCCAGGACAGCACGGAGATCGACGAGGCGAACGGCCCCGCCGCGTCGAGCGCGGGCGGCGGCCATCCGGCCAGGGGCTCAGCGAGCGTCGAGCGTGTAGAGGTAGGCGGCGACATCGCGGGCCTCCTGCTCGCTGAGAGGGATGGGGGGCATGCCCGTGCCGGGCGACATCGACGGCGCGTTGCGCAGCCAGCGGACCAGGGTCTCGGGTTCGTTGGGGAACTGCCCGGCGATCAGCGGGCTCCCGCCGAAGCCCTCCAGCGACGGCCCGACCCGGCCCCGCGGCCAGTCGACGCCGGGAATCTGGTGGCAGGCGCCGCAGCCGATCGCCTGGGCGACGGCGCGGCCCTGGCCGGGGTCGGCGCCGGCGATGGCGCGGGCAGGGATGGACGGCGCCTCGCACGCGCCCGCGGCGACGGCCGCCGCCAGCAGCAGCACACAGAGGCGGCCTGGGCGCATCAACTCCCCTTGATCCAGCTTCACCGTGAGCAACCCGGCGCGGCGGCGGTGGTTCCATCGGAACCTTGGCCGCAGGGCGGTGTTCGAAGCCCATGTCCCGCTGGACCGCGCTTCTCGCCCTGACGCTGGCCGCCTGCGGTGCGGCCGAGCCCGCGCGCGACCCGTTCACGGCGACGGGCGAGCTGATCGCCCTGAGCGGCGGCGACGGCGGCGTGGAGAACGCCTGCTTCACCTGCCACGGCGCGCGGGGGGAAGGGGATGGGGCGCTGGTCCCCCGGCTGGCGGGCCTGGACCTGGGCTACCTCCAGAAGCAGTTGCAGGACTATGCGACGCATCGCCGGGCGGACCCGGTGATGGTCCCGGTCTCGCGCCGCCTGAGCGCCGAGGACCGGCGCAAGGTCGCGGCCTACTACGCCGCGCTGCCCGCGACGGGAGCGGCCGGGCCGCCCGCCCCGGCGGGAACCTACGCCCGCGACTGCGCCGCCTGCCACGGGGCGGATGGGCTGGGGATCGGCGCCAACCCGGCCATCGCGGGGCAACCGGCGGGCTATGTCGCCGAACAGCTATGGCGCTGGAAGCGGGCCGAGCGGCGCAACGATCCGCGCCAGGCGATGTTCGAGGTCAGCCGGCGGCTGGACGGGGCGCAGATCGCCGCGCTTTCGGCTTACGTGGCTGGCCTGCCCGCAGGCGCTTCTCCAGCGTCGCCAGCCCCGGAACCATCCCCGTCAGCACGTCGTGCCGATGGACGAAATGATGGTACAGCGCCGCCCCCGCGTGCAGCGGGATCAGCACCAGCAGGGTGACGATGAAGCCGAAGTGGACCCATTCGCTGGCCGCCTCGACAGCCCAGCGGGTCGGCGGGGGCAGGTCGTGGAAGGGCATCATCGGCCAGGGGATCACGCCCGCGATCCTCAGCGGCTGGTCCGGCGCGGTGGCCGACACCATCGCCCAGCCGCTCAGCGGCAGGCCGAGCAGGCAGATGTAGAAGACATAGTGGGTCGCGTGCGCGAAGACCGTCTGGAGGCCCTGCTTGTCGGCGTCGTTGTAGGGGCCTGGGACCATCATCCGCCAGCCGATCCTCAGCAGGGTCAGCACCAGCAGCAGCAGGCCGATGTGGCCGTGGACCGCATAGGCGTCCAGCTTGTCGGCCCCCACCGGCGCCTGCCCGGCCCGCCAGCCCCACCAGAGCTGGAAGACGACCAGCGCCGCCACCGTCCAGTGGAAGGCCACGCCGACCGGCGTATAGCGCCGCTTGCGCGTATGGCCGCGCGCCCAGTGGCGCAGGCGCCGGATCATGCCGCCGCCCTCCGGGGCGCGGGAAAGAGGCCGCGCCCGGTCAGGACCAGCACCGCCAGCAGGTAGGCTCCGGCCATCGGCGCCCACATGATCAGCCCGCCGACCTGCTGGTCCTCCAGCGCCGTCAGGCCCCACGGCGCGGTGACGCCGAAGTGGGGCGCATAGAGGGGCGATCCGGCGAAGGTGATGAGGGCGCCGAGCAGCCCCGTCTGCATCATCGTTCCCGCCAGTCCGGCGGCGGCGGCCAGGGGCGGGGCGCTCCGCACCGCCGCCCAGAAGGCGAGGGCCGAGCCCAGCAGGCTAGCCTGCATCAGCCAGTAGGCGCCGTCGCCGGCCAGCGCCCAGGCGTAGGCGCCCGGCGCGTGCCACGCCCAGAGCACCGCGAAGTGCAGGCCGGTCGCGACCGCCAGCGGCGGCGTCTTCCATCGCGGCAGGCCGAAGGCGAGCAGCGGCGCGACCACGGCGACCAGCAGCGCATGATGGACCACCCGCGCCGAGAACAGCGCCGAGGTCAGGGCGCAGAACGGAGAGACGAAGATCACGGCCAGCAACAGCCAGGCGCCACCCAGGAAGGGGTTCCGGCGTCGGGCGAGGGCATAGGCCGCCAGCCCCGCGAGCGCTCCGATCACCCAGGGGTCGAGGTTCCAGCGCGAGGCCAGTTCCCAGGGCTCCGGGGCCGCGCCGCAATAGGGGACCGGACTTTCCATGACGGCGAAACCGCCGCCTCCCGCCATGGTTCCGCTTGGAGGAGGGAACAGTAGGGCGCGGCCTTGGTTCTAGGGTGGAGCTTGAATGGAAGGAAACGGTCATGGGGCTGGACGATCGCACGGTCAGGGGACCGGGAGTGTGGGCCGTCCGGCTGCTGGGCGGCGTTCTGGCGCTGGTCGGGCTGATCCTGGCCATCGGCGGCGGCTGGCTGCTGGCGCTGGGCGGCTCGCCCTACTACCTGCCCGCCGGGCTGGGGCTGATCGTCTCCGGGGTGCTGATGTTGCGCGGGCAGGTGCTGGGCGCCTGGGTCTATGTCGCCGTCTTCCTCGTCACCGTCGTCTGGGCGCTGTGGGAAGTCGGCCTGAAGGGCTGGCCGCTGGTCCCGCGGCTTGTCGCGCCCTCCGTCCTGCTGCTGCTGGTGCTGGCGGCGGTTCCGGGCCTGACCGCTTCGCGGACCGCGCGGAAAGCCGCGCTCGCGGGGTTCGTCGGCGCGCTGGCGGTGATGGTCGTGGCGGCCGTCGGGATCGGGATGATGAACCGGCCGGCTCCGGGCAAGGACCTGCCCGCGACGCTCGCCATGACCGAGCCCTCGCTGCTGCCCGCCGGAGCCGACTGGCCTGCCTATGGCGGGACCTACAGCGCCCGGCGCTATTCGCCGCTGACCCAGATCACGCCGCGCAACGCCGGAAAGCTGGAACGCGTGTGGCTGAGCCGCACCGGCGACCTGCCGGAGGAGAAGTTCGGGGCCGAGACCACGCCGCTGAAGATCGGCAACACCCTCTACCTCTGCTCGGCGCGCAACATCCTGATCGCCCTCGACCCGGCGACGGGCCGCGAGATCTGGCGCTACGATCCCAAGGTTTCCGACGACTGGATTCCCTACACCGCGGCCTGCCGCGGCGTGAGCTACTACGCGGTCCCCGGCGCCGACCCGGCCGTCGCCTGCGCCACGCGGATCATCGAGGGCACGCTCGACGCCCGCCTGATCGCGGTGGACGCCCGCAACGGCCGTCCCTGCATGGATTTCGGGACGAACGGCCAGGTCGACATCAAGCAGGGGATGGGCGAGGTCACGCCCGGCATGGTCTCGATCACCTCTCCGCCGACCATCGTGCGCGGCGTGGTCGTCACCGGCCACCAGGTTCTCGACGGCCAGATGCGCGCCGCGCCGTCCGGCGTGATCCAGGGCTTCGACGCCGTGACCGGCGCCTTGCGCTGGGCCTGGGACATGACCCGTCCCGACCGCACAGGCGCGCCCCTGCCGCACGAGACCTATACGCGCGGCACGCCCAACATGTGGACGACAGCCTCGGGCGACGAGGCGCTGGGCCACGTCTACCTGCCGATGGGCAACTCGGCGGCTGACTACTGGAGCGGCAGCCGCTCGGCGCTGGAGAAGCGCTATTCCACCTCGCTCGTGGCGCTGGACGTGACGACAGGGCGGCCCGCCTGGTCCTTCCAGACGGTCCACAACGACGTCTGGGACTATGATCTCGGATCGCAGGGCACGCTGGTGGACTTCCCGACCGCCGGGGGCGCGGTCCCGGCCATCGTGCTTCCGAGCAAGCAGGGCGATCTCTACGTCCTCGACCGCCGCACCGGCCAGCCGCTGACCCGCGTCGAGGAGCGCCCGGTCGCGCAGGGCGGCGTCGAGCCCGCGCAGCGGTCCCGCACCCAGCCCTTCTCGCTGTTCCACACCCTCCGCAAGCCAGACCTGAGCGAGCGCCAGATGTGGGGCATGTCCCCCATCGACCAGATGATCTGCCGCATCCAGTTCAAGCGGGCGAAGTACGACGGCTTCTACACCCCGCCCACGGCCGACCGGCGCTGGGTCCAGTATCCGGGCTACAACGGCGGCTCGGACTGGGGCGGGATCGCGGTGGACGCCGTCCGGGGCGTGATCGTCGCCAACTACAACGACATGCCCAACTACAACCGCCTCGTCCCCCGCGCGGAAGCCGACCGCAGGGGCTGGGCGCCGCGCGGACAGGCGCGGGGCGGCGACATGGGTCACGGCGCGGAAGGCGCGGGCGATCCGCAGGCGGGCACGCCCTACGCCATCGACGTCAACGCGGGCTGGCGCCTGCCGGTCACGGGCCTGCTGTGCAAGGAGCCGCCATATGGGGGGCTGCGGGCCATCGACCTGCGCACCGGCCGCACGCTGTGGGACCGGCCGCTGGGCTCGGCGCGGCGCAACGGGCCGTTCGGCATCCACTCCATGCTGCCCTTCGAGATCGGCACGCCGAACAACGGCGGCGCCGTGGTCACGGCGGGCGGGGTGGTGTTCGTCGCCGCCACGACCGACAACCTGATCCGCGCGGTGGACCTGCGCACCGGCAAGACCCTGTGGCAGGACGTGCTGCCCGCCGGGGGGCAGTCGACGCCGATGACCTATGAGGCGGGCGGGCGGCAGTACCTCGTCATCATGACCGGCGGCCATCACTTCATGGAGACCCCGGTCGGCGACCAGGTCATCGCCTACGCCTTGCCGACGCGCTGATCATGGGACTGGGCCTGTGGATAGCCATCGGCGTGGCGGTCGGCGCCGGGATCGGCGCCGCCATGGACGACATCGGCATAGGCGTGGCTATCGGCATCGCGCTCGGCGTCGTCCTGGGCGGCGTCATGAGCCGCCGGAAATAGTCAGCGCAGCGAGAATTCGATCGGCGTCGTCACCTCGATCCGCTCGCCCTTCACCGTGTGAGGCGGGGCGGGGAAGGGGGTGGCGCGGTGGAGCATGGCCAGCGCCTCGCGGTCGAGGTCCGCATGGCCCGAGCCGCTGACGATCTCGCAGGCCAGCAGGCGGCCCGTCCGGTCCAGCGCGAAGCGCACGGTGATGACGCCGGTCATCCGCATCATCTTCGCGCGCTTGGGGTAGGTCTTGTGCGCCTCGATCCACGAGCGCAGGCGCGACATGTAGTCGACGCCCTTCCCGTGGGGCGCGTCCACGTCCATGCCGTCGCGCACCCCATGGCGGACCGGTGCAGGCTCGGCGCGGGCGGCGGTCGTGGTCGAGGTGTCGGCCCGCCCCGGCGACGCGGCGGCGGCGGGCGCGGATTGGGGCGGAGCCGCCGCCCTGGCGGGCGAAGGCTCCGCCGCCGGCGCCGGGGGGGCGAAAGGCGAGGGGATGGGCGAAGGCGGCGGCGTCCTGGCGGGCGCCTTCGGAACGGGCGGCGCGGGGGCGGACGGCTGCGCCTTCGCGGGCCGCGCGGACTCCACGCCGCGCACGGCGGCGAACTCCAGCGCGATGGCCTCCTCCTGGTAAATGATGGGCGGCGGTGGGAGGGAGTTCACCGCCGCCCATAGGAGTGCGGCGTGCGCCAGCACGGACACGGCGACAGCCGGTCCGGGGAGTGATCTGGCGCGCGCCTTCATCACGTCGGCCTAGAAGGCGCGGCCGACGGAGATCTTGAAGTTCCGCCCTTCGGCGTCGAGGGCCGAAAGGTGGCGCTTGAACTGCTCGTCGGTCAGGTTGCTGACCGCGACCTGGACCTCGACGCCCTTCAGCAGCCCTTGCGTCGGCTTCCAGGTGGCGAAGACGCTGTGGACCGCGTAGCCGTCCGTCGCGCCCTTGTCCTTGGCGAACTCCCCGCGCCAGCCGGCCGTGAGGCCGAGATCGCGGAAGACATAGCCCGCCGTGGTGTTCAGCTCGTCCGCCGGGATGGTGTTCAGGGCCGCGCCGGTCAGCTCGTTCGTGCCCTCGATGGTCGAGTAGCCAGCCCGGCCGAAGAAGCCGCCGCGGGCGTATTCGGCCTCGATCTCCACCCCTTCGTACCGGGCTTCGCCGAGGTTGTAGTACTCGCTCGTCCCGGCCGGGGAAGGCGAGGGACGGCGGGTGATCAGGTCCGTCACGTCGTTGCGGAAGGCGGTGGTCTTCACGTGGGCGACGTCGCCGCCCAGCAGGTCCTTGAACGACAGGGTGAAGCCGATCTCGTAGTTCTGCGAGATCTCGGGCTCCAGGTTCAGCGACACGGCGGCGGGCGTGCCCCGGCGGCTGAACACCTCGTCGATCACCGGCAGGCGCACGGTGCGGGCGACGGAGCCGAACACCGCCACGGTGTCGTTGAAGGAGTAGATGGCCGCCAGCTTCGGCGACACGCCGTGCTGCTTCTCGTCCGGCGTGTTCGCCGGGGCGCCGGCGCCGGGGACCAGCGTGGCCCAGTCGACCCGCACGCCCGGCATCAGGGTCAGCTTCTCGCGCCACATGACCTCGGCCTGGGCGTAGACGCCGTAGCGGCTCATGTCGCCTTCCGGGTGGGTGGCGCCGCCCGGCGTGACGGCGCCGGTCGCGGCGTTGACGCGCGGGTTGCGGCGCTCCTGCTTGCTGCCCTGGACGCCGACGAACAGCACGCCCGCCCAGTCCTCGTCGCCGAAGCGCGAGACGTTCTCGATCCGGCCCTGGACGGAGCGGTAGGAGAATTCCGATAGCGAGAGTGGGCCCAGGAAGGTGGTGTCGCGCTGCTCGACCGTGGTGTCGGCGAAGGAGAGCTGGGCGCTCAGGTCGAGGACCGCGCTGCCGCCGAAGTCGTTCTCGTAGCCGAGGGTGGCGGTGTTGTCGTCGACCTTGCGGCGCACCGGCATGATGAAGGCAGCTTCCGCCTGGTCGTAGTTCTGGGTGCTCTCGCTCAGCCAGTTCTGGTAGCTGGCCCAGACGCTGTGGCCCTTGTCGCCGCCGATGTAGTAGCGGGCCTTCGCCAGCCATGAGGTCGAGACCGCGTCGGACGGGTAGACCACCTCGCCGTCGCCGTTCTCGTAGTGTCCGACGTTGCGGTCGTTGTAGGCGACGAGGACGTCGAGGTCCTTCGCCGACCGGGCGGCCAGGATGGCGGAATAGAGCCTGCCGTCGCCCTGGCTCTCGTAGCCGGCCTTCAGCCGCGCGCCGAGGCGGTCGTCGCCCTTCAGGAAGTCCGAGGCGTCCTTGGTCTGGAAGCTGACCACGCCCGCCAGCGCGCCCGCGCCGTAGAGGGTGGAGGAGGCCGGGCCGCGCAGCACCTCGACGCGCTTGTAAAGCTCCGGCTCGCTGAACAGCGAACCCATCCGGTACTGCTCGAAGAACTTGGTCACGCCGTCGACCTGCAACAGCACGCGGCTGTCGGAGTCGCCGATGCCGGTGCCGAGCCCGCGGATGTTGAAGCCCTGGCCGAGCGCGGAAACGCCGCCGTGCAGGCTGACGCCGGGGATGCCTTCCAGCAGGTCGGCCATGGTGGTGGCCTGGATCTGGTCGATGTCGTCCTGGTCGAGCGTGGTCACGGCCTGGGGCGTGTCGATGGCGACCTTCTCGGCGCCGGCGGTGACGACGATCTTGCCGAGCGAAAGCTGGGCGTCGGCAGGCGCCGGCGTCTCCTGCGCGGCGGCCGCGCCGGCCAGCAGCAGGCTCGACGCGCCGGCGAGGAGAGCCGCGCGTCTGAAGAGGGTGGAACGACCCATGACCTTGATATCCCCAAGATGGTTGCTAATGCGAGTCAATCGCACTAAGCGGATGAACGCCCCCCGTCGGGCGGGTGTGACGCCGTATGGCTCAGCAGGTGTCTAATTGCAAGTGATTCTCATTCGTAATACGGATGGGGCCCAACCAGGGGGTATTTACGATGACGAAACGACAGGCTCTGGCCGCTGGGCTGGGCGCACTGATGCTGGGGGCGCCGGGCGCGGCGCTGGCCCATATGCCCTACCTCCTGCCGGGGCAGTTCGACGTGACCAGCCGCGACCACGTGACGGTCCAGGCTTCCTTCACCGAGGAGGTGTTCGTGCCCGACGTGGTGATGCGCTCCGACGCCTGGCAGGTGCGCGGGCCGGACGGGACCGCGCCGATCGCCAAGGTGACCTACCTGCGCGACCTGGCGCTGTTCGAGGTCGATACGCCCAAGCCGGGCGCCTACCGCATCTCGTCGGGCGAGCGGCTGGGCCGCAAGTCGAAGATGTTCAAGGACGCCGAAGGCCGCTGGGCGATGACCGGGGAGGGCGCGACCGCCGCCCCCGGCGCCGAACAGGTCGAGGTCCAGAGCGTCACCCAGGCCGAGGTCTACGTCAGCAAGGGCGCCCCCACCGACGACGTGCTGGCCCCGACCGGCAACGGGCTGGAGCTTCGCCCCGTCACCCACCCGGCCAAGGTCTTCGCCGGAACCCCGGCCGCCTTCGAGCTGCTGTTCGACGGCCAGCCGCTGGAAGGCGCGCGCGTCGAGGTGTTCCGCTCGGCGGGCGTCTATGACGGCCGCAAGGCGCTGGACGCCGTGACCACCGACGCGGCGGGCCGCTTCAGCGTCAACGCGCCCGACTCCGGGACCTACATGACCCTCGTCCGCCACCGCGCGCCCGCGCCGGCCGGGGCCGAGACCCCTTACCGCAGCTACACCCACACGCTGACCTTCGAGGCGGCGGAATGACCCTGAAAGGAAAGTCCATGATCGTTCGTCTTCCCGCCTGCGCGCTGGCCGTCCTGCTCGCCGCCTCCACCGCCGCCCAGGCCGCGCCGCACGGCCAGCCGGAGTTCGTCCGCGACTACGACACCAACAAGGACGGCACCGTCACGCTGGACGAGTACAACGGCGTGCGCGAGGCGCGCCTGAAGGCGATGGACACGAACGGCGACGGCAAGGTCGACGAGGCCGAGTACGTGGCCGAATACACCGCCCGCCTCGACGCCGAGCTGGCCGCCTCGACGGACTCCGACGAGGACAAGAAGGTCACCCGCCGCCGCCAGCTCGACCAGGCCCACGTCCGCTTCAACGTTCTCGACAAGGACAAGGACAAGGACCTGACGGTCGCCGAGTACCACGCCTCGGGCGAACGGGCCTTCACGAGCCATGACGGGAACGGCGACGGCGTCGTGAAGGACGGCGAGGCCAAGAAGGAAGGCGCTGGAATCTAGTCCAGCATGGCCTGGAGGGCCGGGGAGACCCGCTCCTCCAGGCCGCCTTGCGTACGCAGCACGAAGCGCGCGGCGAGCCCTGTGCGGACCGCGTGCGCCATGCCCGCCTCGGGCCCCAGCACCGTCAGCAGCGTGCACAGCGCGTCCGCCCACATGCATTCCGGGTGCAGGACGCTGACTCCCGCGATCCCGTTGTCCACCGGCCGCCCGGTGCGCGGGTCCAGCGTATGGGCGTACCGCTTCCCGCCGTGCTCGAAGAAGCGCCGGTGATCCCCCGAACTGGCGATCGAAAGTCCGCTCAGCGCCACCAGCAGCGGCGGCTGGGCCATCTCCACCTCGACCCACCACGGCTGGCCGTCGGGCTTGGTCCCCGCACCGCGCAGCTCGCCGCCGATCTCCACGAGGTAGTGGCGCGCGCCCAGCCCCTCCAGCGTGCGCGCGGCCTCGTCCACGCCGAACCCCTTGGCGATGCCCGAGAGGTCGAGGCTGACGCCGCCCGGTTGCAGCACCCGCCGTCCCGCCCGGTCCAGCGCCGTCCGCCGCCAGCCGGAACCTGCCAGCGCCTGCGACACCGCGTCGGGCGAGGGCGGCTCCTGCGCCGCCCCCGCCGGGCCGAAGCCCCACAGGTCGACCAGCCGTCCGGCCGTGGGATCGAACGCTCCCTCGCTGTCGCGGGCGAGATCGAGCGCGGCCTCTAGCACGGTGAAGAACTCGGGCGCCAGCGCCATCCAGGTCCCGGCCCTCGCGCGGTTGAAGCGGCTGACCGCGGAGTCCGGCTCCCAGGTGCTCATCTGGGCGACGATGCGGTTCAGGCGCGCCTGCACGGCCCCTTGCGCCCGCGCCGGACCGACCTGCGGCGGCAGCAGGGCCTTCACGGTCCACCGCACCCCCATCGTCGGGCCGCTTAAGGTGAAGACCTCTCCCCCGCCCGGAGAGGGCGGCGGCAGGTCCAGCGGGACCGCGACCCGGTTCAAGCCGTCAGTCGTTCAGGGCTTCGAGCGTGGCGACATAGCTGGCGTTGCGCTCGGCGCCGGGCGCCAGTTCGGATGCGCCGCCGCGCGCCTCGGCCTCCAGCCAGTAGAAGCCCGCTTCCGGCCAGGTGACGGTGAACGCGCCGTCCGCGCCCGTGCGCAGCTTCATCTCGCCGCTGTCGGTGCGATAGCGCGAGCCGCCGGGGACGATCGTCACTTCCACGTCCGCCGCCGGCTTGCCGTCCAGCAGCAGCCTGAAGGTCGCCGCCTCGCCCGCGAACAGGTCGTTGGGGTGGGTGACGGGCTCCATCTCCAGGCCCTGGCCGGTGGTCTTCAGCACCTCGGTCGTCGGCGCGCCGTTGGTGGCGAAGGCTTCGACCCGGCGCTGGTTGTGGGTGACCTTCACGTCCTTGGCCTCGGCGGGCAGGGACATGGTCCCGGCGGCCCCGCGCCAGCGCTGGCGCTCGCCGTTCAGGGTGTAGGTCGCCGACAGGCCGTCGCTGACGCTGCTGATCCGGTAGGTGCCGGGCTTGGCCAGCGGCGCGTCGAAGGTGCTGCGGTACTTGCCGGTCGACGCGTTCTGCATCTCCACCGCCTGCCCGTCGGGGCCGGTGACGCGGACGTTGTCGAGCTGCATCGGCCGGTGCTCGAAGATGAAGAGGCCGTTGGAGACGGCGGCGTCCACCGTGATCCACGCATCCTCGCCCGACAGCGACGTGGACGACGGCAGCAGCCACATCCGGTGGGCCTGGGCGGCGGGCGCGAAGCCGAGGGCGGTGGCGAGGGCCAGGAGGGCGAGGGGACGGCGCATGGAAACTCCTTAGGGACGCAGGGCGACGGACACCGCACCCAGTTCCTCACTACCCTTTGCCGAGGACGATTGCTTCTTCTTAGGCGGCCACTGGAACGGCACGCGCACGGCTTCGCGGCCGCCGACCTCGCGGGCGGCCTCGGTCACCACGGCGTATTCGCCCGCCGCCAGCTTGCCGAGCGGCGCGGCGCCCTCGTTGAAGACGAGTTGGTGCCTGCCCGGCGCGCGGGTCGCGCCGCTGACGCCGTCGGCGGGCAGCTCCAGGCTGCGGCCGGCGCGGCGCCACCACTGGCGGATGTCCTTCAGCCAGGTCTTGCCCTGGTTGTTCTTCAGCTTGACGTCGTACCAGACGGCCAGGGTCGTCACGACCTCCTGGTCCGGCGTCTCGATCCAGATGGCGGTGTAGGGCCGGTGGTACTCGGCCACCGTCAGGCGCGGAATCTCCACCTCGACCGTCATGTCGGCGGCGAAGACGGGCGTGGCGACCAGGCCGGTGAGGAAGGCCGCGGGAACGATCATGCGCATGGGGAGAGGACCGGCTTAGTGAATGAACAGGACAGCGAGGAGGAAGGGGATGACCAGACCCGCCCCGACCAGCGGCCAGGTCGAGGGTCGCGCCTTCGAATGCAGTTGCAGGAGCAGGAGGCCCGTGACGCAGAAGACCACGGCCCCGATGGCGAAGATGTCGATGAACCAGCTCCAGGCCGGGCCGGTGTTGCGGCCCTTGTGCAGGTCGTTGAGGTAGGCGACCGGGCCCCGGCTGGTGTTCTCGTGCATGACCTCGCCGGTGGCGGTGTCGACCGTCACCCAGCCGTCGCCGCCGGGGCGGGGCAGGGCGACGTAAGCCTCGCCGTCGGACCACTCGATGGGCGCGGCGGCGGGGGCCTTGACCTTCATCTCCTTGCGCAGCCAGGCGCGAACCGGGTCGGGCAGGGCGCCTTGCGCCGTCTCCGCCTTTTGCAGGGCGGCCAGCGGGTCGGCGGGCATCGTGGCCGTCTGCTCGGTCGTGCGCGGCTGGCCGCCGATGGCCTCGGCGTGGTTCAGGGTGATCCCGGTGATCGCGAACAGCAGCATCCCGACCAGGCAGATGGCCGCGCTGATCCAGTGCCAGCGCAGCGTCTGGCGCAGGAAGCCGGCGCGGGCCATGGCCTTCTTCTTGGCCAGGGCCTTGGCGGCGGCCGCCTCGGCGGTTGCGGGCTCCGGGTTCAACATGGCCTCGCACTAGAGCCTGAGCGGCGTGTTGGCAAGGGTATATGAGAGTCATTCTCAATTGCAGCGGCGGAACATTTCCCGCGGGGTCCGGCTTGGAGTCGGGCGACAGCAGAAGGAGTTGGACATGCCGCGCGGGGAAAAGTCGAAGTACACCGACAAGCAGGAACGCAAGGCCGACCACATCGCCGAAGGCTACGAGGCGCGCGGCGTCTCGGAGAAGGAGGCCGAGCGCCGCGCCTGGGCGACAGTCAACAAGGACGATGGCGGCGGCAAGAACCCCGGCGGTTCGGGCCGAGGCAAGAAGACCGGCCATCCCGCCGCGCACAAGGGCGGCGAGAAGGGCGGCGCGGCCTCGGCCTCGCGTTCAGCCGCCGACCGCTCGGCCTCGGCGAAGAAGGCCGCCGCGACGCGCAAGCGCAACGCCGAGCACGGCCACCACGCGAGCCACTAGGCGCGCTCGAAGACCGCCGCCAGACCTTGGCCCCCGCCGATGCACATGGTCTCGATGCCGTAGCGGGCGTCGCGGCGGCGCAGTTCGCGCAGCAGCGTGGCCAGGATGCGGCCGCCGGTGGCGCCGATGGGGTGGCCCAGGCTGATGCCCGAGCCGTTGGGGTTCAGCTTGTCGCGGTCGTCCCAGCCCCAGCCCTTCAGCACCGCCAGCACCTGCGGGGCGAAGGCTTCGTTCAGCTCGACGAGGTCGATGTCTTTCCACGTAAGGCCCGTGCGGGCGAACAGCCGCTCGACCGCCGGGACCGGGCCGATGCCCATGCGCGAGGGATCGCAGCCCGCCGCCGCCCAGCCGTGCAGCCAGCCCATCGGCTCCAGGCCCAGCTCCTCCAACTTGTCCTCGGCGACCACCAGGCAGGCGGCGGCCGCGTCGCTCTGCTGGCTGGCGTTGCCCGCCGTGACCACGCCCTTCTCGATGGGGGACAGGGCGGCGAGGCTGTCGGCCGTCACGCCGGGGCGCACGCCCTCGTCGCGGTTCAGGACCAGCGGCTCGCCCTTGCGCTGCGGGATGGTGACGGGGACCAGCTCGTCGTCGAACTTGCCCGCCGCCCAGGCGTCGGCCGCCCGCTGGTGGCTCATGGCGGCGTAGGCGTCGCAGTCCTCGCGGCTGATCCCGTAGTCCTTGGCCAGGTTCTCGGCCGTCTCGATCATGCCGCTGATGACGCCGAAGCGGCTGACCGGCTGGCTCATCACCCGGCCGCGCGACAGGCGGTCGTGCATGGTCACCGAGCCAGCCCGGGCCCCGCGCCGCATGTCGTTGGTGTAGTATTCGACGTTGCTCATGCTCTCGACGCCGCCGGCGATGACCACGTCGGCCGCGCCGGTCTGCACCCGCATCGCCGCGTCGATCACCGCCTGGAGGCCGCTGCCGCAGCGGCGGTCGACCTGCACGCCCGGCACGCCGATGGGCAGGTCCGCCGCCAGCGCCGACCAGCGGCCGACGCAGGGCGCCTCGCCGTTGGCGTAGCCCTGCGCGAACACCACGTCGTCGATCCGCTCCGGGTCGATCTTCGTGCGTTCGACCAGTGCCCTGAGGACGACCGCGCCCAGGTCGCCGGCCGCGAGGCTCGACAGCGCCCCCTGGAACTTGCCGACGGGGGTGCGAAGGGGGGCGACGATGGCGGCTCTGCGCATTGGGGGACCTCTATTGGGGGGTTGTGCGCGCCTTTCTGACCGCAAGCCGCCCGCGGATCAATGCGTCGGCGGTCGAAAAGACCGTGGTTCAAACGAGCGTTTGGATTATGGTCGCGCCGGTTCACAGGGAAAGGGCGTCGCGATGATCGAGCTTGAGCGTGGGAAACGGGAGCGGGAGCTGGCCGAACGGGTGGACGCCTTCATCCGCGAGACGGTGATCCCCTACGAACGAGACCCCCGCATCGACAGGCACGGCCCGTCCGACGAACTGGCCCACGAACTGAAGGGCCACGCGCGGGCGGCTGGCCTGCTGTCGCCCCACGTCGGCGAGGCGTTCGGCGGCCACGGCCTGAACCACCGCGAGATCGCCACCGTCTTCCGCGCCGCCGGCTATTCGACGCTCGGCCCCATCGCCCTGAACGTCATGGCCCCGGACGAAGGCAACATGGCCCTGCTGGAAAAGGTCGCCAGTCCCGAGCAGAAGGAGCGGTTTCTGCGCCCGCTGGCCGAGGGCCGCACCCGCTCGGCCTTCCTGATGACCGAGCCGGACGGCGGCGCGGGCTCCGACCCCTCGATGATGAAGACGACGGCCCGGCTGGACGGCAACCACTGGGTGATCGACGGCCGCAAGGCCTTCATCACCGGGGCGGAAGGCGCGGCCTTCGGGATCATCATGGCCAGGACCGAGCATGGCGCGACCATGTTCCTGGCCGACATGGACACGCCCGGCATCCGCATCGACCGGGTTCTGGACACCATCGACCGCACCATGCCTGGCGGCCACTCGGTCATGACCCTGGAGAACGTGCGGGTGCCCGCCGACCAGATCCTCGGGCAGGCGGACGAGGGCTTCAAGTACGCCCAGGTGCGGCTCGCCCCGGCGCGGCTGACCCACTGCATGCGCTGGTGGGGCGCGGCCCGGCGGGCGCACGACATCGCCGTCGACTACGCCTGCCGCCGCCAGGCGTTCGGCAAGCCGCTCATCGACCACGAGGGCGTCGGCTTCATGCTGGCCGACAACGAGATCGACCTGAAGCAGGCCGAACTGACCATCGACTGGTGCGCCTGGGTGCTGGACAACGGCGGCCACGGCTCCGGCACGGCGGAATCCAGCATTGCCAAGGTGGCGGTGTCGGAAGCCCTGTTCCGCATCGCCGACCGCTGCGTGCAGGTCCTGGGCGGGCTGGGCGTGACGGACGACACGCCGGTCCATCAGATCTTCCGCGATATCCGCGCCTTCCGCATCTACGACGGCCCGTCGGAGGTCCACCGCTGGTCGATGGCCAAGCGGATCAAGCGCGAGCACAAGGCGCGCTCCTAGGACGCCTTCTTCGCCGTCGCCCTCACGATATGCGCGGCCAACGCCGCCTCGTCGAAGGGCTTGCGCAGGACAGGGATGTCGCCCGCATCGATGTCCGGCTCGGCATAGCCGGTGACGAGTATGACCGGCAGGCCGGGGCGCCGGGCGCAGACCGCGCGGGCGACCTCCAGGCCGTTGCCGCCCGGCATGGCGTAGTCGACGACCATCAGGTCCGGCTCCGCGCCGCCGTCCAGCAGGGCCAGGGCGGCGGGGCCGTCCCCGGCCTCCATCGTCTCGTAGCCCAGTTCGCGCAGCAGTCCGGCGGTCACGGTGCGCACGGCGTCGTCGTCGTCCACCACCAGCACCTTTCCGCCGCCCGACCTGGCGGTTTCCGCGCGGACCGGCGCGATGCGCGGCGGAGCGGCCTCGGAGGCGCGGGGCAACAGGAGGCGGACGGTCGTGCCGCTTCCCTCGGCGCTCTCGACCGTCACCGTGCCGCCCGACCGCTGCGCAAAGCCGTAGACCATGGACAGGCCCAGTCCCGTGCCCTTGCCGACCGGCTTGGTGGTGAAGAAGGGCTCGAAGATGCGGCGCAGGTGATCGGGGGCGATGCCCTCGCCCTGGTCGGCGACCGTCACCGCCACATAGTCGCCCGGCGGCAGGTCCGGCGGGTCGGAGAGGTTCTCGCCGCCGATGACGATGACGCCGCCCGACGGCATGGCGTCGCGGGCGTTGATGCACAGGTTCAGGACCGCCAGTTCCATCTGGTCCGCCTCGGCCTGTGCGGGCCACAGGCCGGGCGGCACGGCCAGTTCCACCGTCACCTCGGCGCCCAGGGTGCGGTCTAGCAGGTCCTCCATTCCGGCCAGCGCCTCGGCCACGTCCACCGCGCCCACCTCGCCGTCGTCCTGGCGGCTGAAGCTCAGCAGGCGCTTGGTCAGCGCCGCGCCGCGCTCGGCGGCGGCGGCGGCGTTCTCCAGGTAGCGCTTGGTCCGCTCCGTGTCGTCCAGCCGCCGCGCCGCGAGTTCGAGGCTGCCCAGGATGGCGGTCAACAGGTTGTTGAAGTCGTGCGCCACCCCGCCCGCCAGGGTGCCCAGCGCCTGGAGCTTGTCGGCCTGCCGCAGCCGCGCCTCGGCCTGCTTTTCGATGGTGATGTCACGCTCCAGCACCGCCACGTGGCGCCCGGCGGGGCCGAGGATCGGCACGTAGGCGACCTCGATCCAGACGGAGGCCCGCTCCTCCTGGATGATGACCGGGGCGCCGGAGGCGGCGGCCTCGGCCTCCGCCGCCCGCATCGCCTCGCTGGCGGGGGGCGCGGGCTGGCCGATGCAGTCGCGGCCGAGGGCCTGGGCGAACAGCCGGTTGACCCGCACGATCCGGCCCTTGTCGTCCTTGAAGGCCACGGCGGCGGGCAGGTTCTCCATCAGCCCGCCCAGCAGCGCGCCCTCGACCTGGAGCGCCCGGCGCAGCCGCACCCGCTCCACGGCCCCGTCGACCATGGCGCGCAGGGCGTCCGGCTCCCACGGCTTGGCGACATAGCCGCTGACCCCGCCTTCGTTCAGGGCCGCCATCACGGCGCTGAGGTCCGCGTAGCCGGTCAGCAGGATGGAGGGCGCGTCGGTTATCTCGCGCGCGGCCTTCAGGAAGCGGTCGCCGGTCATCCCGGGCATCCGCTGGTCGGAGATGATCAGGGCGACATCCTTGCGGCCGAGGATTTCCAGCCCCTCGGCGGGCGAGGTGGTGGTCAGCACCCGGTAGCGCGGCTCGAACAGGTCCTGCAGCGCCACCAGGATGTCGGGCTCGTCGTCGACGATCAGGATCGTCGCGGGCTGTTCGCTCGCCTCGTCCCAGGTCATGCGGCGCCGTCCGTGGGAATGCTGATGGTGAAGCGTGCGCCGCCCAGCGGCCCGTCGCCCACCGAGATGGAGCCGTTGTGGGCCTGGACGATGTTGTAGGCGATGGACAGGCCCAGCCCCGTGCCCGAGCCGACCGGCTTGGTGGTGAAGAAGGGCTCGAAGACACGGTCGCGGACCTGCGGCGGCACGCCGGGGCCGGAATCGTCGATCTCGATGACGTAGGCGCCCGGCTCGTCGCGGGTAGCGATCTGGATCACGCCTTCGCCCTCGATGGCGTCGGCGGCGTTGCCGACGATGTTCATCACCACCTGGTTCAGCAGGGCGGGAGAGGCCTCCAGCGCCCCGCGCGCCTCGTAGTTGGTGCGCACCTCGATCCGGTCGCGGAGCTTGTGGGTCAGCAGGGCCAGCACGGTGTCGATGGCCTCGGGAACGTCGAGAATCTGCAGCGAGCCCTCGTCGATGCGCGAGAACCGGCGCAGGTTGCGCACCAGCGTCTCGATCCGCTTCAGCCCCACCTTCATCGAGTCCAGCCTCTCGCGGGCCTTGGCCAGGGCGGCCTGCTCGAGCTCACCCTCCAGCGCCTTCTCCGCCTCGCCGGTCAGGCGCTCCACCGTGTCGTGATGGCCGAGGATGAAGGCCAGCGGGTTGTTGATCTCGTGGGCGATGCCCGCCACCAGCTCGCCCAGCGAGGCCATCTTGGCCGACTGCACCAGCTTGGACTGGGTGTCGCGGATCTGGCGGTTGGCGGTCTCCAGCTCGGCGTTGGCCTGGGCCATGGCGTCGGCGGCCGCGGCGCGGGCCTCGGCCAGGGCCAGGGCGACCTCCTGTTCGCGGCGCTGGACTTCCATGCGTCGGCTCTCGTCGGCGTTCAGCTTGCGCCGCATTAGAGCCCGGATGCGCACCCGTACCGCGTCCTCCGACGCCTCGGAGGTCATCACGTCGTCCGCCCCGGCCGAGAAGGCGGCCATGAGCTGCTCGTTGTCGGTGTCGCGCGTCCCGGCGATGCCGACGATCTGGAAGCGCGCCCCGTCGGCGGTGCGCCGCTCGTGAAGGGCGCGGCAGAGCGCCAGCCCGTCCAGCTGCGGCCCCGACAGCCCCAGCACGATGCAGTCGAGCTCCTCGGCCTTGTCGAGCGCCTCGGCCGCGTTGTCGGTGACGCGGACTTCATAGCCCTCCTGCTCCAGAAGGTGCTGGAGGCGCAGCCGCTCGGTGCGGCCGTCGTGGGCGATCAGCACCCGCGCGCGGCGGAAAGGCTCGAAAGCGCCCGCCCCGACGTTGGATTCTCGCGCGCCGGTGCGCAGGAGGGCCTTCAGCCGCACGACCAGGGTCTTCGGGTCGGCGGATTTGGCGATGTAGGCGTCGGCGCCGCTCTCCAATCCCTGCCGCTCCAGGTCGGCCTCGCGGGCGCTGGTCAGCATCAGCAGGGGCAGGGCGCGGGTGCGGCCGTTCAGGCGGATCTGCCGCGACAGCTCGCGGCCGTCCATGCCGGGCAGGTGGAAGTCGGCGACCACCAAGTCGGGCAGATTCTGGTTCAGCGCCTCCAGCGCCGCCTCGCCGCTGCTGGCGCAGGCGACCTCGAAACCCTCCGCCTCCAGCATCCGCCGCAGGTAGAGGGCCTGGGTGTCGCTGTCCTCGACGACCAGCAACTTGGCGCTCATCTGGCGCTCCTCCTGGCCAGTTGGACGATCTTGGGCCCGATAAGGTCGAGGCCCAGGATCGCCCGCGCCGCGCCCCGGCGCACGGCGGCGGCGGGCATGCCGTACACGACGGCGGTGCTCTCATGCTCGGCGATGGTGTAGGCGCCGGCCTCGCGCATCTCGGCCAGCCCCTCGGCCCCGTCCTCGCCCATGCCGGTCAGCAGGACAGCGGCGGCCCCCGGCCCTGCGACCTGGGCCAGCGAGCGGAACAGCACCGTCGCGGAGGGCCGCTGGCCGTTGACGGGCGGGCCGTCGGACAGCTTCAGCGCGCCCCCGGCGCCGAGCGTCAGGTGGCGGTCTCCGGGCGCGACATAGACGTGGCCGGGCTGGGGCGTCTCGCCGTCCCGGGCCACCGACACCGGCAGGGTGGTCAGCCCGTCGAGCCAGCCCGCGAAGCCTTCCATGAAGGCCGCGCCCATGTGCTGCACCAGCAGGACAGGGGCCGGGAAGCTGGAGGGCAGGGCGTCGAGCAGCTTGGCCAGTGCGGGCGGCCCGCCGGTGGAGGCGGCCAGCCCGAGGTAGCGCAGCGGACGGCTCATCGGCTCGTCGTAGAGCGGCGGCGGGGGAGTCTTGGGCGCCGGCTCGGCTGTCCCGCGCCGCCGGATCACCGGCAGGCTGCTCATGATGAAGAGCTGGGTGCAGATGGTCCCCGCCAGCCTCTCGTAGCCGTCGGTGACCGTGCCCACCGGCTTCTCCACGACGGTCAGGGCGCCCGCACGAAGGGCGTTCATTGAGATTTCCAGCGAAGCGTCCTCGACCGCGTCGGCGATCACCACGATGGGGGTCGGGTGCTCGGCCATGATGCGGCGGGTGGCCTCCAGCCCGTCCATGCCGGGCAGGCGGATATCCATGGAGATGACGTCGGGCCTGACCTTGTCGATCTCGGCCAGCGCCTCTTCGGCCGAGCCGAGGGCGGCGGCGACCTTGAAACGCGGGTCGCGGCCGATGATGTGCGTCAGCAACTGACGCACCACGACGGAGTCCTCCACGATCATCACGCGGATGGGGGCGCTCACAGCAGCCGCCCGATGGTGGCTAGCAGCTCCCGCTGATCGAACTTCTGCTTGGTGATGTAGGCCTCGGCCCCCAGGTCCAGGCCCCGGCGCACATCCTCCGGGTCGGCCCGCGAGGTCATCAGGATGACGGGCGTGGCGGCAAGCCCGGCGTCGGCCTTCACGGCCTGAAGCAGCGAGAAGCCGTCCATGCGCGGCATCTCGATGTCGGCGACCACGAGGTCGATGACGGCGTCGCCCGCGCGCAGGATGGACAGGGCGTCCAGCCCGTCCACCGCCAGCAGCACACGGTAGCCCTGGGCCTCCAGGATGCTCTTCTCCAGCGTGCGGGTGGTGATGGAATCGTCGACGACCAGCACCGTGCGCTGGGCTGGCGCAGCCTCGGCGCGGGGCGCGAAGCCCAGGCCGGCGGCGGCCAGGCGGCGTTCGTCCCGCAGCCAGCGCTCGACCAGCCCCTCGGCGTCGAGCACCAGGGCGGGGGTCTCGTCGTCCAGCAGCACCGCGCCGCTGACGATGGCCGGGTCGAGGCCAAGCGTGCTGGGCTCCTCGACCAGCCCCTCGCGGACATCGCGGAAAGCGTCGACCGACAAGGCGACATAACGGTCGCCCCGCCCCGCCAGCAGGGCCTTCACGGCCCCGGCCTCGACGGTGATTTCGGTTTGGTTCACGGCTGCCATGACGTTGAGCGGGACGATGGGAACGATAACGTCGGAGCCATCGATGCCGATCCTTACCGCCGGATGGCCCTCGACGCTTTCCACCTGTTCGGCGGGCAGGCGCAGCAGGCGCTTCACCCCGAAGCTCGGCAGGGCATAGGCATGGCCGCCCGCCTCGACCACTACCAGCGCCTGGCGGGCGATCTGTAGCGGGACGGAGAGGGCGATCTCGGCGCCGGAGGGCTGGCGGCGGCGCATCTGCACGCCGCCGCGCAGCCGCCGCACTGTCTCGGCCACCACCGACAGCCCCATGCCGCGTCCGGCCAGCTTGTCCACTTCCGCCGCCGTCGACAGGCCGGGCTCGAAGGCGAGGGTCATCAGCTCGTCGGGGGAAGCTCCCAGTCCCGGCTGCAGCAGCCCCTTCTCGACGGCGGCCTTCTCCAGCTTCGCGAGGTCCGGTCCCCGGCCGTCGTCGAAGACGCGCAGGTGCAGCCGCCCGCCGCGCGCGGTCGCCTCCAGCCCGATGGTCAGCCGCCTGCCGGCCTCCATGCCGTGGCTGAGCGCGTTGCGCATCAGGTGCATCACGGGGTCCTTGAGCGCCTGGAGCACCCGCCGGTCGGCCTGGACCTGGAGGCCGGTGATATCGACCTCGACCTCCGCGTCGGACTCGCGGGCGAGGTCGCGGACCATGCGGCCGAGGCCCCCGAACACCGTCTCGGCGGGGGTCAGCGATATCTGCTCGATCTGCTCGCGGACCTGCCGGGCGCCCTGCTCGACCGCCCAGTCGGCGGCTTCCTCGCGGCGGGCGATGGCGGCGGTGTCGCGCACCAGCGCCTTGAGCAGTTGTTCGAAGTCCCGCGACCTGGGCGTGGCGGCGGGGCGCATCTCGCCCCACAGGGCCTGGAGCCTCTCGGCGCCGCTCTTCAGCCGCCGCAGCTCGCCCTGGACGGCCCCGCGCCCCTGAAGGTCCCCGGCCAGTTCCTGCATGGCCCGCGACAGGCGGCCGACCTCGTCCACCTCGACGCGGACGTATTCGGTGGCGGCGGCCTCGGGCTCCGGCTCGGCGTCGGGCGCGGGTTCCTCGCCGGACGCCTTCGCCTCGATGGCGTCGAGCGTCGTCTGCACCCGGTCCACCGCCGCCTGGTCCAGCGACATCTCGCCGTCCATGATCTTTGAGAACACGCCCTCCAGCTCGTGCGCCAGCGCCTCGACGGCGGGCAGGTCCACGGCCCGCGCGGCGCCCTTCAGGCTGTGGGCGCGGCGGAAGATCTCGCGCAGGTCCACCCCCGCCTCCCGGCCGCGCAGGGCGCGGCGGATGGCTTCGAGATGCTCGCGGTGCTCGATGTCGAACGCCGCGAGGAGCTGCTGGCGGATGTCTGTCACGTCGTCAGGTGCGGTAGCGTTCGGACAGGGTCAGGAGCTGGCGCGACAGGTCGGACAAATTAGCCGCCGCGTCGTCGAGCTGCCGCGTCCCGGCGGCGGTCTGCTGGCTGGCCTGGCGGATGTTCTGCAAGGCGCCCATCACCTGCTCGATGCCGAGCTGCTGCTGGTTGGTCGAGGCGACGATCTGCTGGAAGGTCTGCACGCTTTCCTGCACCCGGCCGGTGATCTCGGTGATCGTGCGCTGGGTGGTGTCGGTGCGTTCCTTGCCGGCCGCCACGCGCTTGACCGCCTCCTCGGTGAGCATCACCGAGGCGTTGATGCCACGCTGGATGTCGCCGAGGATCGAGCGGACCTGGGCCGTGGCGTCCTTGGCCTGGTCGGCCAGCATCTTCATCTCCGAGGCCACGACCGAGAAGCTGCGGCCGTTCTCGCCCGCCGAGGCGGCCTCGATGGCGGCGTTGAGCGCCAGCAGGTGCGAGCGTTCCGAGATGTCGTTCACGGTGGCGATGATCTCGCCGATGGCCTGGGTCTTCTCGCTCAGGGCGACGATGTTCTGGGCCACCGCTTCGGCCTGGTCGCGGATGGCGTCCATGGCGCGGGTGGTCTCGTCCACCGCGCGCAGGCCGTCGTTGCTGGTCTGGGCCGTGGCCTGGGCGGAAGCGATGACCTCCTGCGCCCGCTTGCTGATCTGGGCGCCGGAGTGGGTGATCTCGTCCACCGTGGCGGCGGTCTCCTGCACGGCGGCGAGCTGTTCCTCGACGCTGGCCGCCTGCTCCTGGGTTGAGGCGCGGATCTCGGCGGTGGCGGCGTTGAGGTTCTCTGTCGCCTCGCGGCTCTGGCGGGCGAGGTCCTTCAGGCCGTCGACCATGCCGTTTAGGGTGCGGCCGAGCGTGCCGATCTCGTCGCGGCTTCCCGCCGGGGCCTGCCCGGTCAGGTCGCCCCGCCCCACCTGCTCGACGAAGCTCATGAAGACGTGCAGCGGGCCGACGATCGACTGGCGGATCAGGTAGGCGACGATGATCGCCACGCCGACCGCCAGCGCCAGGCCCGCGAGGGTGGACATTCGGCTCAGCTCATAGACCTGCCTCACCCGCTCCTGGCCGGACAGGACGCTCTGGTCCAGCGCCGCGTCGATGGCCTCGATCTGGCGCTCGAAGTCGCCGAGCGCGGCGTCCAGCCCGCCGCGCATGGCCGCCGCGTCGGCGGTCCGCCCCTGCGCCAGGGCTTCGAGCTGGGCCTCGCGGCCCTTGATGAGGGTCTGGAACTGCGTCGAGGCCTGGCCCAGCAGCTCCGCGATCCGCCCCCACGCCTGGGCGCGGTCGGCGGAGACGGCGGCGTCGCGGTACTGGTTGGCCAGGTCCAGGGCGCGGCCGAGGGCGCGTTCGGTGACGGCCTGCTGCGCGCGCCAGCGGGTCAGGGCTTCCTGGGAGCCCTGGGCCTGCCCGCGCAGCAGACCGTCGGACAGGACCCTTTCGCCCGCCGCCTGCATCTTCTGCTGGCCGTCGCGCACGACGCTCACCTGGCGGATGAAGGCGAGGTCCCGCGAGACGATGGTCTCGGTCGCCTCCCGGACGACGCCGATCTGGGACAGGCCGAAGAGGCCGAGGGCCACCATCAGTATGGTGGCGGCCGCAAAGCCCGCGAGGATTCTGTTGGCGATCGACAAGGGCGTCAGGCTCCGGGTGGCTGGGAAGGGGATCGGAAGGATTCGATGAGTTCGGCGGGGGAGACGAGGATGGCGGTCTTGCCGTCCAGCTCCCTGCCGCCGTCGATGATCAGCGCCTGGCCGGGCTCCTCCATCGGCCGCACCGTGGCGGCGACGGGGAGGGCGTCGATGCGCAGCGCGACCGGCGGCGCCTCCTTCAACAGCACGAGGTAGCCATCCGGCGCCTCGGGCGGCGCGGCCAGGGAGAGCAGGGCGCCGAGGTCGAACACGTCGTAGAGCCGCCCGCGTTCGCCGGTCAGGCCGAGATAGCCGCCCCGGCCGCCGGGGGCGGCGGTCAGGCGGCGAAGAGGGGCGACGTGCTGGGCGCCGTCCAGCGGCAGGCCATAGAGGTTGTCTCCAATGGCGCAGAGGATGACGCGGCGGTCGTTCGCCGCCTCGTCGCCGCCGTCCTTGGCCTGGGCGAGGGCGCGGGTGCGCGCCTCGACCAGCGCACGGGCGCGATCCTCGCTGAAGCGGGTTTCACTCATCCACTCTACGCCCCCTCGGCCGCGCCGAGGTGGAGGCGCGCCAAATCACGCAACCCGCCTGCTGTCAGACCCGCGCCTTCGCGCAAACGTGCGTCGGGCGACATGGTTCCCGAAATCTTTGCGGCGACGGTGATGGAGCGCCGCCCGTCCGCCGCCCGGCCCACGGCCCGCAGCAGCAGGCCGAGGTGATAGTGGGCCATCACGAACTCGCCGTCGAGGTAAAGGGCGCGGCGGAAGGCGGCCTCGGCCTCCTTGAGCTGGTCGCGGCTCTGGCGGATGATCCCGTCGTAGAAGTGCAGGACGGCGGACTCGCGCGCCAGCGCCAGCCCCTCGGCGCACTTCAGGGCGGCGCCATCCAGGTCCCCGGCGTCGGCGCGGGCGCGGACCTGTTCGACGATCTTCTCGATCGGCGGGGGGGCGGGAGCCGGGACGGGCGCGGCCTTCGCCATGCGGCGGGCCGTGGGGAGGCGGGCGGACGGCCTGTGTTCCGGCGCGGGCGCCGGTGGGTCGAAGCTTGGCGCCGGGGGCGGTGGCGGCGGAACCTCCGATCCCGGCGGCCGGTAGGCGACCGTGCCGGGAAGCTGCACCGCCGCCAGCATCTCGCCGAAGGCCGGGTTGGGTTCGGCGTGGCCGACCAGCAGCCAGCCGTCGTCCGACAGCCTGGCGCCCATCGCCTCCACGATCCGGTTCACCATGTCCGGGTGGAAGTAGATCAGCACGTTGCGGCACAGGATCAGGTCGAAGTCGGTCCACTCCAGCGGCGGCGTGGAGCCGAGGAGGTCGAGCAGGTTGCCCCGCTCGAACCTGACCATCGCGCGGTAGGCGGGGCGCAGGCTCCAGGCCGCGGGGCCGCTCTCCACGAACCACCGCTCGCGGTCGGCGGCCGAGAGCGAGCGCAACGCCCAGCGCCCGAACCGTCCCTGCCGCGCCTGGGCCAGGAAGGCGTCGTTGATGTCGGTCCCCAGGATGGAGACGCGCCACCCCGCCAGCGCCTCGCCGAGCATTTCGTGCAGCAGGATGGCGATGGAGTAGGGCTCGGCCCCCGTCGCGCAGCCCGCGCTCCAGATGCGGATGCGGCGGGTCTGGGCGTTTCGCTCCAGGATGTCCGGCAGGATGGTGTCGCGCAGCGCCTGGAACTGCTCGGCGTAGCGGAAGAAGAAGGTCTCGCCGACCGTGATCTCGGCTTCCAGCGCCGCCCACTCGGCCTCGTCGTCGGCCAGGGCCAGGATGTAGGCGGGCACGTCCACGCGCCGGGCCTTCAGCCGCCGCTGCACCCGCTCCCACAGGAGGTCGTCCTTGTCCTCGTAGTAGAAGTGGCCGGTGCGCTCGATCACCAGCCGCTTCAGCCGCCGGAAGGGATCGTCGGCCCCGAACTGAGGAAGGTTTAGGCGGGGAGGCTGTCCCATTCACCGATACGCGCCTGGGCCCTGGCGGTCAGGTCCGCCAGCCGTTCCTTCTCTTCCGCCATCAGCAGCCGCTGGGCCGACAGCGCCGGGACGAGGCGGCCGTCCAGCAGGAGGTTGGCCTCGACGCAGCCGTTCAGGCTGTCGGCCTCGTCCGCCGGGGCGGCTTCGGCCGCCCTGGCGGCGGCGTCGAGCACCCGCTCGACCAGCAGGGCGACGCCGTCCTTCAGCACCACGAGGTGGTCGTAGAGGGAAGGCTCGCGCGCCTCGCCGCCGAGCAGGGGCGCCAGCGCGATCACCGGCACGGCCTCGCCGCGCAGGTTGATGAAGCCCGCCAGCGTCGAGGGCAGGCCCGGCGGGCGGAACACCCGCGGCAGCGGCAGCACCTCGGCCACGGCGGCCAGCGGCAGGGCGGCGACGGTCTCGCCGAACTGAAAGGTCACGAAGGGCTGGCCGACGAGGTCCATCCGAGTTTCAGAACATCAAATACGGGACCAAGCCAACCGCTATCTCGCCGCCAGCCGTTCCAGCAGCTCGGCCGCGAAAGTCGACAGGGTGTCGTCCCGCGCGCCCATCACCACGATCCTGTCGCCGGGTCGCGCCAGTTCCAGCAGGCGCTCGCCGCAGGCCGGGCGGTCGGCCAGCGCCTGCGCCTGTAGCCCCCGCGCCGCGATCGCCGAGGTGATGTCGGCGCTGGAGACGGCGCGCTCGACCGTGCCGCCGAAATAGACCGGCTCGGGCATCAGCAGCACGTCGCCGGGGGCCAGCTTCCCGGCGAAGGCGTCCACGAGCGCGTCCTTCATCAGCCGCAGGGGGCCGTAGCCGTGCGGCTGGAACATCACCAGCAGGCGGCCCTCGAAGGCGTGCAGGGTGTCGAGCGTGGCGGCGATCTTGTCGGGATTGTGAGCGAAGTCGTCGATGACCGTCACGCCGGCCGCCTCCCCCGTGACCTCCAGCCTGCGCCGGATGCCCTGGAAGCCGGACAGGGCGTCGGCGGCCTGGGCGAGGTCGACGCCCAGCGCCGTGGCCGCCCCCAGCGCCGCCAGCGCGTTGGAGACGTTGTGCAGGCCGGGCACGGCCAGCCGCACGGGGATGGTCCCGTTGAGGGTGAAGGCGACGCCGCCGGGGCTCTGGGTCACATGGCTCGCCACCAGGTCCGCCCCGCCCTCCAGGCTGTAGGTGATCGCGCCGGGCCGCACGAGGGCCGCCGTCTCGGCGTTGTCGAGGTTCAGCACCGCAATCCGCGCCTTGGCGGTGAAGGCGGTGAACAGGGCGCGCAGCTCCTCCATCGACTTGTGGTCGAGGGCGACGTTGTTCACCACCGCCACGTCGGGCGCGTAGCGGGCGATGGAGCCGTCGCTCTCGTCCACCTCGCTGACGAAGATGTCGCCGCCGCCGACCAGGGCGCTGGCGAAGGGCGCGTCGGGAGTGACGAAGTTCTTCATCACCGCCCCGTTCATCACCGTGGGGTCGGCGCCCGCGCGGCGCAGCACCCAGCCGATCATGCCGGTGACGGTGGACTTGCCGCTGGTGCCCGCCACGCCCACCCCGCGCGGGGCGGCGTTGAACAGCTCGGCCAGCAGCTCGGCGCGCGAGACGACCGGCGCGCCCGTGCGGCGGGCGGCCTGGATGTCGGGGACCGTCTCCTCCACCGCGCCGGAGGCGACGACGGTCTGCCCGGCGTTCACCCCGCTGCCGTCCTGCGGGAACAGGGCCACGCCATGGCGCCGCAGGAAGTCGAACTTCGGCGCCGTCCGGCCCTGGTCCAGCGAGCGGTCGGAGCCCGCCACCTTCGCGCCCTTCGCCTGGACGATCAGCGCCAGGGGCAGCATCCCGCTGCCGCCCACGCCGCAGAAGAAATAGGCTTTGTCTTGCGTCATGGGCGGGGCGTAATGCTCTCGCGGATCGAAGGACGGGGTGCGTCGTGAAGAGAATCGGTGTCGTCGCGCCAGGATCGGCCATGCGCACCGAGGTGGCCGACCGGGTCAAGGGACTGGCCGCCGACCTCTACCCGCAGGGCGCCCTCGAAATCCACTTCCATCCCCAGTGCTTCCTGTCACAGGGCCACTTCGCGGGGCCGGACGAGGCGCGGACGGCGGCCTTCCTCGACATCGCCAACGACGCGGGCTTCGACGCCCTGTGGGTCGGGCGCGGCGGCTACGGCGCCTGCCGCATCGCCGAGACGGTGGTCGCGGGGCTGACGGAGGCGGCGCGGGCCAAGCGCTACATGGGCTACAGCGATGCGGGCTGCCTGCTGGCCGGGCTCTACAAGGCGGGGTTCGGCGGCGCCGCCCACGGGCCGGTGGCGCAGGACGTGGTGCGTGAGGGCGGGGAGGCGGCCGTCGCCCGCGCCCTGTCCTGGCTGGCGGACGGCGATCCGGCGGCGCTCGAACCCTCTCTCCAGCCGGGCGGGAAGGCGCTGGCCTTCAACATCACCATCCTCAGCCAGATCCTCGGCACGCCGTTGCAGCCGCCGATGGAGGGCCACGTCCTGATGCTGGAGGAGGTGTCGGAGCACATGTACCGGATCGACCGCTTCATGTTCCACATCACCTCCAATCCCGAGGTGCGGAAGGTGGCGGGCATCCGCCTCGGCCGATGCAGCGACATCCCGCCCAACGAGCCGGACTTCGGCATGGACGAGGAGGGGGTCGTCCGCCACTGGTGCGAACGCTCCGGCATTCCCTGGCTGGGCCGCGCGGACATAGGCCACGACGCGGGCAACAAGGTCGTTCCGTTCGGGTGATGGGGGAAGTTCCGGCCCGGCGCATCGATGTCGGGGGGGGCGTGTCGGACGCCGGGCCGGTTCTTTGACGCCCTCGCTTGTAGTCAAGGGAAGGCGAGGGGATAACGTCGTTGCTCGCGGCCCGTTCCGGGCAGGCGTCGTTTTTTGTGCAGCAGCGCTTTTTCCCCGCGGCTCCGTCGGGCTCCCGACGTAGCGTGCGGTCCAAAGGCCCTAGGGTTCCTTCTCCCAGGGGGCGCCTGCTTGCGCGAATACCGCATATACCATCTCGACCGTAGCGGCCGGGTCGTCCGACGCGAGAGCGTCGAATGCCCGGATGACGCGTGCGCGGTCGCGCGGCTCGAACCGCCCGCGCCGGGCGAGGTCGTCGAGCTTTGGGACATGGGGCGGCTGGTGGCGAAGCTGGAAGGCTAGCGCCTGTTGCATTGCGCCGCGCGCCCCCGGATGGTGGCGGCGGTGACGAACACGCTGCTCTCCATCCAGTACCTGCGCGCCCTGGCCGCCTTGTCCGTGCTGGTCTTCCACGCGGGGCAGTGGGCGCGGGTGGACTTCGACGTCGGCTCGGCGGGGGTGGACGTCTTCTTCGTCGTCAGCGGCTTCATCATGTGGCGCACGACCGAGCAGGGCGGGGTCGGGCCGCGCGAGTTCCTGCGCCGCCGGGCGATCCGCATCGTGCCGCTCTACTGGGCCGTGACGCTGGGGCTGGTCGCGGCGGCGCTCGCCTTCCCGGCGCGCTTTCCCGACATCGAGCCGCAGCCCTGGCACGTCCTCGCCTCGCTGGCCTTCATCCAGCACCTGAACCCGCAGGGCCTGCCTTTCCCCGTCCTGGCGCCGGGATGGACGCTGAACTACGAGGCGGTCTTCTACCTGGTCTTCGCGGCCGGGCTGCTGGTCCCGGTCCGGCGTCGGGCGGCCGTGCTGACGCTGGCCCTGGGTTCGGCGACCGTGATCGGCTTCATGCACCCGCCGCTCTACATCATGCTGTTCAACCCGCTGCTGCTGGAGTTCGCCGCCGGGATGTGGCTGGCGAAGATGCGGTTCGCGCCCGGCCGGGCGATGGGCTGGAACCTGTTCGTGCTGGGCATCGCCGCCTTCGCGCTGATGCACGCCATGGGTACGGAGTGGGACCTGTGGCGGCCGCTGTTCTGGGGCTTTCCGGCCCTGCTGGTGGTGGCCGGGCTGACGGCGGTGGAGGCGGACGGAGGGCTGAAGGACATCCCCCTTCTGCGCACGCTGGGCGACGCCTCCTATTCCATCTACCTCTGCCATCCGCTGACGGTCGGGGCGGTCGCCGTGACCATGGGCGCCTGGTACGAGTGGGCGTTCATGCCCGTCGCCATCGTGGTCGGCGCGGCCAGCGGCTGGATCGCCTGGCGGATTTTCGAGCGCCCGGCGCAGGACCTTTTGCGCGGCAGGGCGTTGAAGCTGCGCCATGCTCATTGACCTGCCGCCCGTCGTCGAGACCGTCACCGTCCAGGCCGCCCGCCTGCCGCCTTCGCCCATCGACCGCGCCTTCGCCGTCGTCACCGTGGGACCGGAGGCCATCGCCACCGCCCCGCGCCTCGACGAGGCGCTGACCGCCACGCCGGGGGTGCAGCTCTTCCGCCGCACCTCGTCCAACGCCTCGAACCCCACGACCCAGGGGATCGGGGTGCGGTCCATCGCGGGATCGGGCGCCAGCCGGGCGCTGGTGACGCTGGACGGCGCGCCGCAGAACGACCCCTTCGGCGGCTGGGTCATCTGGTCCGGCCTGCCGCCCATCGGGGTGGAGCAGGCGAGGGTTGTGCGCGGCGCGGGGGCCGGGCCGTACGGCGCGGGCGCCCTGACCGGCGTCATCCAGCTTTCCGAGCGGACCACGGTCCCCGCGCACGGCGAGTACGAGGCCTACATCGGCGAGCGCGGCCTGAAGGGCGGGGCGATGGCCGTCGCGGCGGGGAATGTGCTGCTGACCGCCGCCGCCGAGCACAGCGACGGCTGGGTCCCGGTGCGCGCAGGCCGCCGCCCAGTGGACGCAGCCCTGGCCTTCGACGCCGCCGGGGCCGCGATCCGCTGGGCGCCGGGCAAGCTGTCGGTGCGGCTGAACGGCTACCGCGAGAGCCGGGGCTCCGGGCTCGTGGGCGGCAACGCCCGCGTGGCGGGCGGCGGGCTGACCGCGACCGTCGCCGACACCTCGCCCGGCATCGGCACGGGCTGGCGGCTGCAAGGCTGGGCGCGGCGCTCGGACCTGGAGAACCGCTCGGTCAACCGGGGCTCGGGCCTTGTCACCAACGAGCAGTACGGCACGCCCGCCTTGGGCGTGGGCTTCAACGCCGCCCTGCGCCGCGACCTGCCCGGCGGCGGCTGGGAGGTCGGCGCGGACGGCCGCCGCTTCGAGGGCGAGACGCGCGAGCGCTTCGGCGCCGGGCTGGCGGATGGCCGGATCAGCGGCGGCGGGCAGTCGGTGGTGGGCCTCTACGCCGAGGGCTACCGCCAGTCCGGCCCGTGGCTGCTGACCGGCGGCGCGCGGCTGGACCGCTGGGCCAGCTTCGACGGACACCGCACGCAGACAGGCTCGGCGCCGCTGGACGAGCGCTACGCCGGCCGCGACGGCTGGGCGCCGACCGCCCGGCTGGGTGCGCGGCGGGACCACGAGGGCGGTTACCTGCGGGCCGCCGCCTACGCGGGCTTCCGGCCGCCGACCCTGAACGAGCTTTACCGGCCCTTCGTGCTGGGCGCGGACGTGACCCTGGCCAACCCCGACCTGGAGCCCGAAAAGCTATACGGCGCCGACCTCGGGATCGGCGGAGAGGGCTGGAGCCTGACCGGCTTCTACAACCGGCTGGAGGGCGCGGTCGCCAACGCCACGATCAGCGGGACCCTGCGCCAGCGCCGCAACGCGGGCGACATCGAAGCCTTCGGGCTGGAAGGGGAGGGGCGCCGCCGCCTCGGCCCGCTGACCGTGCGGCTCTCCGGCGCCTACACCCAGGCCGAGGTGGTCAGCGGCGAGGCGGCGGGCCTGCGCCCGGCACAGACGCCGCGCCTGTCGGCAACGGCCGAGGCGACCTGGCGGCCGGTCTCGCGGCTGGCCCTGCGCGGGGTGGTGCGCCACGAGGGCGCGCGCTTCGACGACGACCGCAACACCCGCAAGCTGGGCGCGGCGACGGACATCTCGCTGCGCGCCGACTGGGCGGTGACGAAGGCCGCCACCCTGTACGTCGCGGCCGAGAACCTGACCGACGCCGCCATCGAGACGGCCCAGGCGTTCGACGGCACGGAAAGCTTCGACGCCCCGCGCACCCTGCGCGTGGGGCTGGTGTTACGGCCGTAACTTTCCCCGTCATCCCGGCTCTTCGCTGCGCTACGGCCGGGATGACGGTGAGAGTTCCCCCAGCAGCATCTCCAGCGCCACCTCCAGGCACCCGAGCCGCACCGCCGCGCGGCCCACGTCGCCGAAGCACTCCATGCGGTGATGTGTCCGCCGCCTCCGGCGCACGGCGGCGAAGTGGACGAGGCCCGGCGTCTCGCCCGGCGCGCCCCGGCCGGCGAAGCCCGTGATCGCCACGGCGATGTCGGCGTGCGAGCGCGCCAGGGCGCCCTCGGCCATCGCCCGGGCGGCGGCCTCCGAGACGGCGCCGTCGCTCTCCAGCACCGTCCCCGGCACGCCCAGCATCTCCTGCTTGGCCTCGTCGGTATAGGTGACGAAGCCCCGCTCGAAGGCGTGGGCGCAGCCGGTAATGTCGGTCAGCAGGGAGGCCAGCATCCCGCCCGTGCAGCTCTCGGCCGTCGCCAGCCGCAGCCGCCGCTCGCACGCTTCGGTCAGCACCAGGCGCGCCATCCGGTCGAGCCTGGGCGGCAGCGGCGGGTCGAGGGCCTCGGCCACGGCCTATTGGATCGGCTGGCCGTTCTTGCGGCTCATCATGGACATCAACTCCTCCTTGCGGGAGGCGAGCTGCATGCC
Organism: uncultured Caulobacter sp.; assembly: GCA_964579695.1. Taxonomy (GTDB): domain Bacteria; phylum Pseudomonadota; class Alphaproteobacteria; order Caulobacterales; family Caulobacteraceae; genus Caulobacter. The sequence goes on from CAZOHI010000009.1 coordinate 69,994, forward strand.
GATGGCCTCAAGGTCGAGGTCCGTCTTGCGGACGGTGGGGAAGTATTCCTTCTCCTCCTCCTCGACGTGGTGCTCGATCAGTTCGCTCAGCACCTTGACCTTGGCGTCGTAGAGATCGTCGCCGACCTCCATCTGCTCGATCTCGGCGATGAGCTGCTTGGCGGAGGCGTGCTCGACCACGGCCTCGTCCACCATCTCCTCCTGCTCGGCGTTCAGCACCTCGCGCGAGGCGGGATAGAAGATTTCCTCCTCGATCTGGGTATGGACCTTCAGGGCGGTGCAGATCTGCTCGACCAGCTTGGTCTTGGTCACCTTGCCGTTAGTCTTCTCGAATTCGGCGAACCACTTCTCGACCTGGCGATGGTCGGCTTCGAGCAGCTTGATGGCGTCGTTGGCGGCGGCCTTGCGGGTCGCGGCCTTCTTCGCGGTGGCCTTCGATTTGGCGGATTGGGTGGAAGCCATGTCGCTCTCCTGGGGTTGTGGAGAGAGAACCCCCGCCCGGTGACGAGGTTCCTGTGTCGGGGACTTGACCTTTGGCCCCGGCGCGGATGGTTTGCGCCGCATGAAGCAGGTGGTGGTCGCAGGCGCGGGCGCAATCGGTCTGACGACGGCCCTGGCGCTGGCGAAGGCCGGTTTCGACGTGACCGTGCGCGATCCGGCCCCGCTCGGCGACAACGCCTCGGGCGTGGCGGCCGGAATGCTGGCCCCGGCGTTCGAGTCGGCCCTCGATCCGGTCTCGCATCGCCATTTCAGGCTGTTGAAGGCCGCCCGCGACCTGTGGCCGGAGCTTGCCGAGCAGGCGGGGATCGCCCTGGAGCGGTCCGGCGCCATCTATCGCGGCCGTGACGGGAAGGCGGTGGCCGGGCGGCTGAAGGCGGCCGGGGCGGCCTACAGCGTCTATCGCAGCGGCGAGGTCTTCACCCAGGAGGACTGGCGCCTGCGTCCCCTGGCGGCGCTCGTGGCGCTGCGGGCGGCGGCCGAGGCGGCGGGCGTGCAGTTCGAGCAGGGCCCCGCCGAGCCGGGCGGCCTGCTGGTCGTCGCCACCGGCGCGGGCGGGCGGGGGCTGGCCCCGGAACTCGACCTCGTGCGCCCCGTGAAGGGCCACATCCTGCGCGTCCACGGCGGCCCGCTCGAAGGGGCGGTGCTTCGGGGCGACGGCGTCTACCTCTGCCCCGACCCGGCGGGCGCGGTGGTCGGGGCGACGATGGAGCCGGGAGAGGCGGGGCGCGAGGTCGATCCCGCCAAGGCCGCCTCCCTGGCCCGGGCCGCCCAGGCGCTGCTGCCGGAGATCGCCAGGCTGGAGACGACTCCCTCCGCCGGCGTGCGGGCCGAGACGCCGGACGGCCTGCCGCTGGTCGGGCCAAGCGCCGAGACGGACGTTTTTCTAGCGGTCGGCGCGCGCCGCAACGGCTGGCTGCTGGCGCCGCTTGTCGCGCGGACGGTCGCCGCGTATCTGCGGGGGCAAGATCCAGGGCCGTTCGCGGCGCAACTGGACCCCCTGCGTTTTTCGAGAGAGGACCCCCCCCAATGACGAGTTTCTGGCCCACCGAGGAGCAGGAGGCCATCCGCGAGGCCGTCGGCCGTATCTGCGCCGGCTTCGACGACGAGTACTGGCGCCGGACGGACGAGACCGGCGACTTCCCCGAAGCCTTCACAAGGGCCATGGCCGACGGCGGCTGGCTGGGCGTGGCCATGCCGGAGGAATTCGGCGGCGCCGGGCTCGGCCTGACCGAGGCGGCCCACGTGATGCAGACGGTGGCCGAGTCCGGCGCGGGCTTTTCCGGCGCCTCGGCCATTCACCTCAACATCTTCGGCCTGATGCCGCTGGTGAAGTTCGGCACGAAGGAGCAGAAGGCGCGCCACCTGCCGCGCATCATCTCCGGCGAGGACAAGGCGTGCTTCGCCGTCACGGAGCCGAACTCCGGCCTCGACACCTCCAGCCTGGAGACGCGGGCGGAGAAGAAGGGGAACGGCTACGTCATCAACGGCCGCAAGATCTGGACGACCATGGCCCAGCGGGCCAACAAGATCATGCTGATCGCCCGCACGACCCCCAAGGACCAGGTCGCCAAGCCGATGCAGGGCCTGTCGCTGTTCTACACCGACTTCGACCGGGTGAAGATCGACGCCAAGCCGATCCCGAAGATGGGCCGGAAAGCCGTTGAATGTAATATGCTTTTCATCGAGGACCTGCAGGTCCCCGCCGAGGACCTGGTCGGCGAGGAAGGCAAGGGGTTCCAGTACCTGCTGGCCGGGCTGAACCCGGAGCGGACGCTATTCTGCGTCGAGGCCGTGGGCCTGGGCCGCGCGGCGCTGAAGAAGGCGGCGGCCTACGCCAACGAGCGCATCGTCTTCGGCCGCCCCATCGGTCAGAACCAGGGCGTGCAGCACCCGCTGGCCAAGTCCTGGGCAGAGCTGGAGGCCGCCAACCTGCTGGGCTTCAAGGCCGCCGCCCTCTATGACGCGGGCCGCGACTGCGGGGCCGAGGCCAACGCCGCCAAGTACCTGGGCGCCGAGGCGGGCTTCCACGCCTGCGAGAACGCGGTGCTCGCCCACGGCGGCATGGGCTACGCCAAGGAGTACGACGTCGAGCGCTACTTCCGCGAGGCCATGATCGCCCGCATCGCGCCCGTCAGCCGCGAGATGATCCTCAACTTCATCTCCGAGCGCGTGCTGGGCCTGCCCAAGAGCTACTGAGCGGAAGCGGATTCATGGTTAAGCGAACCTTAACCATGAATCTCCCTATCTCGGACCATGACCGTCCAGTCGATCCGGGGCGCGGTTGAAGCCGCCATCCAGCGCGCGTCGAAGGCGACGGGCGTCGACTTCACGTTCCTGATGGGCACGGCCAAGCGCGAGAGCGGCTACAATCCCGGCGCCAAGGCTTCGACCTCGTCGGCGGCGGGGCTGTTCCAGTTCGTGGAGCAGACGTGGCTCTCCACCCTGAAGCGTCACGGCTCGAAGTACGGCTACGCCCGTTACGCCGACCTGATCCAGCAGGGCTCGGACGGCCGCTATCGCGTGGCGGGGGACGAGGCGCGCAAGGCGGTGATGAACCTGCGGCTCGACCCGCACGCCGCCTCGCTGATGGCGGGGGAGCTGACGTCGGACCACGCCGCCTACCTGAAGGGCCGGGTGGGGCGCACGCCGACGGCGGGCGAGCTTTATGCCGCCCACTTCCTGGGGCCGAAGGGCTCGGCGAAGCTGATCGAGGCGGTGCAGACCAGTCCCGGCGCGAGCGCGGCCTCGCTGTTCCCGGACGCGGCGGCGGCCAACCGCTCGATCTTCTACCGCGGCGGGCGGGCGGCGACGGTGTCGGAGGTCTACGCCAACCTGACCCGCACCGGCGGGCCGGGCGAGGCGGTGTCGCCCGCGCGCGACGAGGGGTTCATCCAGTACGCCTCGGCCCGCCGCATCGACCGGGTGCAGCAGCAGGAGGCGCTGGTCGACTTCATCCTGCGCGGGCCGCAGGGGATGGACGAGGGCGGCTCGCGCCTGACCAATTCGCTGTTCTCGTCCGAGATGCTACGGGTGCTGTCGGAGGCGAGCAAGGACAGGTAGCGGGCGCCTACGCCGCCGCCCCGGACGCCCTCATCGCCGCGATCTCGCCCGCAGTGTAGCCCAGTTCCCCCAGCACCTCGTCCGTATGCTGCCCCAGCCTCGGCGCGGGGCCCTTCGGCCCGTCGTCGACGCCGGGGAAGCGGGCGGGGCCGGCGGGGGCGAGGCCGTGGGCCGTCTCCACGAAGCAGCCCGCCGCATGGGCCTGCGGGTCCTGCGCCACCTCGCGCGGGGTCTGGTAGGGAGCCCAGGTGATGTCGCGCTCGTCCAGCCGGGCGGCGGCCTCCGCGAACGTCTGGGCGCCGAAGCCCGCGTCCATCGCCTCGATCAGCGCCCCGACGTTCTCGCGCCGCGCCCGGGACGTGGCGAAGCGCGGATCGTCCACCAGGTCCGGCCGTCCCGCCGCCTCGGCGATCTTCGGCCAGTCCGAGCCGCCCTGGCGCACCAGCAGGCTGATCCAGCGGCCGTCCGAGGTCTGGAAGAAGTTGGCCAGCGGCTGCACCGCCTGCTTGCGCGGCCGGGTGGAGGCGAGCTTGCCCAGCCGGAGCTGGATCGCCATGTCCGAGCCGATGGCGTAGACCCCCGCCCGCAGCAGCGAGGTCTCGACCAGCCGTCCCCGGCCGGTCCGCCCGCGCTCGTGCACCGCCGCCAGGATGGCCGAGACGGTGGCCAGCGAGCAGACGTGGTCGCCCATGCCGGTGCGGATCGGGAAGGGCTCGGTCCCCTTCGGCGCGGTGATCGACCCCACCCCCGCCCGTGACCAGAAGGAGGCGACGTCCATCCCCGGCTTGTCGGCGTCCGGCCCGGTCAGGCCGTATCCCGTGACGCTGGAATAGATCAGGTGCGGGTTCTCCCGGCGCAGGCTGTCCCAGTCGAATCTGGCGCGCTTCAGGGCGCCCGGCCGCACGTTGGTCAGGAAGATGTCGGCCCCCCGCACCAGCTTCAGCGCCGCCTCGCGCCCTTTGGGCGTGGCGATATCCAGCACCACGGCCCGCTTGCCCCGGTTGTCGAGGTCGAAGACCGGGTTCGGGCCGCTGTCGGCCCCCAGGGTGTCGAAGAAGGCGCGCAGGGGATCGCCCTTGGGCGGCTCGATCTTCACCACCTCCGCGCCCCAGTCGGACATGATCGCGCCCGCGCCGGGCGCGGCGATATAGGTGGCCAGTTCGACGACCTTCAGTCCTTCGAGCACGCGCTGCTTCCCCCGGTTGTGCGGGGCATTGTGGCGAGGCGGGCAGGGGGAGGAAAGCCCTCAGGCGGCCGCGACCCCGGCGGCGGTCTTGCGCGGGGCGGCGGCGTCGGCCACGGCGCGGGCCACGCCGCCGACGGTGACGGGCTTGCGCAGCACCGCGTCGGCCCCCGCCGCGACGCATTCGCTGGCCTCCTCGGCGTCGCCGCCGATCACCGCGATGATGGGCGCCTGGCCGGTCGGGCCGCCCATGGCGCGCAGGGCGCGGGCCGTCTGCGGGCCGTCCATCAGCGGCATCCGGCCGTCGAGCATGACGAGGTCGAAATCGGCGAGCTTGGCCAGGTCCATCGCCCGGCGGCCGTTCTGGGCGTGGACGACCTGATGGCCGAGCTGCTCCAGGATGGCGCGCAGCATGGCGGCGTTCAGGGCGTCGTCCTCGGCGACCAGCACCTTCAGGCCGCGCGGGGCGGGCTCGATGACGAAGGGCGCGGCCTCGCCGTGTTCGGAAGACGCCTGGGCGTTGGCGTCGTAGGGCAGCTCCAGCGTGAAGCAGCTTCCCACGCCGACGGCGCTCTGGCCGGTCAGCTCGCCGCCCATCAGCAGGGCCAGCCGCCGCGACAGCGACAGCCCGAGGCCCGCCCCCGGCACGCCCGCCCCGGTCCGCTCGACGCGGCGGAAGGGCTCGAAGGCGCGCTCCATCTCCTCGGGCGACAGGCCGGGGCCGGTGTCGGCGACCTCGATGGCGAGCTGGCCGCCGCGCACCTCGAGCCGCGCCTCGATGCGGCCTCGCGTGGTGTACTTGACGGCGTTGCCCAGAAGGTTGGCCAGGACCTGACGGGTGCGGGTGATGTCGGCCACCACGGCGCCGCGCTTCTCCAGCGCCGGATCGATGTGGATGGCCAACTCGACGCCCTTGGCCGCCGCGTGCGGGCGGTTCAGCACCACGAGGTCGCGGGTGACGCGGACGATGTCGAAGGCCTGGACGTCGAGCGTCAGCCGGCCGGATTCGGCGCTTTCGGAATCCAGCGTGGCGTTCAGCACCGCGATCAGGTCGTGGGCGGCTTCCAGCGCCGCGCCGAGCTGCTCGCGGGAGGGGGCGGCCCGGCCGCCTTGCCCGGCGGCGGCGGCCAGCACGTGGGTCACGCCGTTCAGGCCGTTGCGGATCTCGTGGCTGAGGGTCGAGACGATGTCCGACTTCGAGCGCGCCAGCCTCTCGGCCTTCTCCAGCGAGGCGGCGCGGTCGGCGATCAGGGCCTCGCGCTCGGCCGTCATGGCGAACTGGCCGCGCAGCAGGCGGTTCAGGATCAGGCCCAGCGCCATGGCGAAGGCCACCGAGCCCCAGGCGACGAGGAAGTCGTAGCGGGTCTCGGGCCGGATGTAGAGGGCGATCAGAGGCGCCGCCGCCGCCGCAGGGCCCACGATCAGCAGGCTGGGCAGCGAGGGCGCGGTGAAGAAGATGCAGGCGATGGCCCCGGCGGTCGCGCCGAGCAGCAGCGGCTCGCGCACCGGTCCCGCGCCGTGGGCGAAGACGGCGATCTGGGCGACCGCGCCGGCCCACAGCAGGCCGCCCATGATGTGGACCCGCAGCCTTTGGGCCGGATCGGTCGCCTTGCCCTGCCGCGTCCAGCTCACGGCGGCGTAGAAGGCGCCCCAGTTGATGGCGAAGACGGCGAAGGTCGCGGCCATCCAGGCGGCGTTGTGCGCGAAGGAGGCGGCCCACGCGAAGATCGGCAGGCAGACGCCGAACAGGGCGAGCGCGTACGGCAGGAGGGCCGCCTGGGCGTCCAGGGACAACATCGTCGCCGGACCGCCGCGCGCTCGCGTCAGGTCCGCGAGGCCGGAAAGGATAACCACAAAGGACCCCCTGCTGCTGATCGGCGCAACCTAGCGTTTTGGGGTTGGCAGGGGGTTACGAGGGATCGTTAACGAACGGGACAATCGATCCTAACGAGGCGTTAAGCCTAACAGGAGATGTTCGGCTCGGGCAGAATCCCGAATCTCTTCGGGCAGGGGGCTTCGATGACCACCACTCGGTCCGCTTTGACGGACGCGGACATCCGCACGCTGGTGAAGGGCGCGACCGCCGACGAGCGGGCCATCGCCGCCCACAAGCTCTGCCGCGCCATCGACCGCGAGGCGCTGTCGGCCGAGGAGCGCGAGAAGGCCCACGACATCCTGCGGGTCATGGCCGCCGACGCCGCCGAGCTGGTCCGCCGGGCGCTGGCCGTCACCCTGCGCAACTCCGACCTTCTGCCGCGCGACGTGGCGCTGAAGCTGGCCAAGGACGTGGAATCCGTCTGCCTGCCGGTGCTGAACTTCTCGCCGGTGTTCACCGACGACGACCTGGCCGAGATCGTCGAGAAGGGCGGGGCGGTGCGCCAGCTCGCCGTCGCCAAGCGGCCGAAGCTGTCGGAGAAGGTGACCGGCGCCATCGTCCGCCACGGCGGCGCCCCGGCCGTCGAGGCCGCCTGCGCCAACGACAACGCCCTCTTCAGCGAGAAGACCCTGCGCGAGGCCGTGGAGCGCTTCGCCAGGTCCGAGCACATCCTGGCCGCCGTCGCCTACCGCAACGCCCTGCCGCTGGCGGTGACGGAGCGGCTGATCGACCTCGTCGGCGACCAGGTCCGCGACCACCTGCTGGCCAACCACGCCCTGTCGCCCGAGACGGCGCTGATGATCGCCATGGGCGCCAAGGAGCGGGCGACCGTCGACCTGGTCGACCAGGCGGGCCGGGCCAAGGACATGAAGGGTTTCGTCGCCCACCTGCACAAGGCCGAGCGGCTGACCGCCTCGCTGCTGCTGCGGGCGCTGGCGCATGGGCACATGACCTTCCTGGAGTGGGGCCTGGCCGAACTGGCGGGCGTGCCGCACCACCGCACCTGGCTGATGATCCACGACGCGGGGCCGCTGGGCCTGCGGGCCATCTATGAGCGGGCCGGGCTGCCGGTGCGGCTCTACGCGGCCTTCCGGGCGGGCGTGGACACCTTCCACTCCATGGAGTTCGACGGCGGCCCCCGCGACCGCGAGCGGTTCCAGGAGCGGATGCTGCAACGGTTCCTGACCCAGCCGCAGCCCGCCGCCCGCGACGACGTCGACTACCTGCTGGAGAAGATGGACCGCATCGGCCGTGAGGCCCAGGTCCAGGCCGCTACGGCTTGAGGGCTTGTCGAACGGGCGTTTGAAGTCCACGCTTGCGGCATGTCCGAAGCGCAAGCGCCCGTCCGCCCCGCCGCCACCATCCTGCTTGTCCGCGACGCGCCCGGTTTCGAGGTGCTGATGGTCAAGCGCCACCACCAGATCGATTTCGCGTCCGGCGCGCTGGTGTTTCCCGGCGGCAAGACCCACGGCGGCGACCACGACCCGCTGTGGGCCGGTCACGTGCTGGGCTGGGACGCGGTGGCGCCCGAGGAGCGGCCCCTGCGCATCGCCGCCATCCGCGAGGCGTACGAGGAGGCGGCGATCATCATGGCCCGCGACCTGTCCGGCGCGCCCTTCTGCGGCGACGACCGGGCGGCGGAGGCGCGCGAGGCGGTGGCGGCGGACGAGCGGCCCTTCCTCGACCTCGTGCGGGAGTTGGGGATCAGGCTGGACCTCGGCGCCCTGACCACCTTCGCCCGCTGGATCACGCCGAACCTCGTGCCCAAGCGCTTCGACACCTGGTTCTACGTGGCCGAGGCGACGGGCGAGCAGCTGGCGGCCTGCGACGGGCGCGAGACGGTGGACGCCGAATGGATCGAACCGGCCGAGGTCATCCGCATGGCCGACCGGGGCGAGCGCAAGGTGATCTTCCCGACCCGCATGAACCTGCAACTGCTGGCCGAAAGCGCCAGCGCCTCGGAAGCGGCCGAACGCGCGCGGGCCCGCAGGCTGGTGACGGTCGAGCCGTGGGTCGAGGGCAAGATGCTCCGCATCCAGCCGGACGCGGGATACGGCGACGTGACCGAGCCGTTCTCGGCGGTGATGTAACTGCCCTTCTCCCCTCGCGGGAGAAGGGGTTCTACACCTTCAAGAACTCCGCCACGCGGCTTTCCAGTTCCTCGACGAGCGCCCGGCCGGTGGGGTGGGCGTCGGTGCGGATGTCGCCACGCACGGCGGCCTTGATCGCGTCGATGTGGATGTCGATCAGGAACATCGGCGCGCTCATCCGCGACTCCGGCTCGTCGATCAGCTTGCACAGCGAACCGGCGATGCGGGTGATCAGCGGGAATTCGTAGGTCGCCCCCAGGCCCTTCAGGTCGTGGGCGCGCAGGTACAGCCCCTCGGCCGTCTCCGGCGTCAGGCCCTCGACCCGGACGCGCTGGCGGGAGGCGTCGAGCTTGACGATCTCGTCGTTCAGCCATTCGGCGAAGTTGCCGGAGAGGCTCTTCAGCGCCGCTTCCGCCTTGGCGATGGCCGCGGGATCGATGCCGCCGAACCGCCCGCCGACCTTGAGCCGCAGGGTGTTCGGGACCTGGATGACCTGGCTGGACGAATTGTCGCTCACGCGCCTCACTCCCTAGGGGACGTGCCAAATCCTTAGGGGGGCGGGGTTAACAACGAGTGAGACGGGGGTTTCCCCGCCCTGCGGCATTTAGGCCGAGAACTGCTCGGCCAGGACCCGCTCCTCCAGGCTGCGCCCGGCGTCGAACAGCATCTGCAGGCTGACGTCGCGGTCTTCCTGCACGTGGACCTCGACGACGTTGCGGGCCTCGAAGTTGTCGGCCACGGCGCTGACCGGGCGCTTGTCGGCTTCGAGAACCTCAATTGTAACTCGGGCCGTGTGCGACAGCAGCGCCCCGCGCCAGCGGCGAGGGCGGAAGGCGCTGATCGGCGTCAGGGCCAGGACCTTGGCGTCCAGGGGCACGATGGGGCCGTGGGCCGACAGGTTGTAGGCCGTCGAGCCCGCCGGGGTCGCGACCATCACGCCGTCGCAGACCAGCTCGCCCATCCTTACCTTGCCGTCGATGGAGATGCGCAGCTTGGCCGTCTGCCGCGTCTGGCGCAGCAGCGAGACCTCGTTGATGGCGAGCGCCCGGTGCTGGCGGCGCTGGCTGTCGATGGCGACCATGGCCAGCGGGTGGATGACGGCCCGCTCGGCGGCGTTGATCCGGCCGAGCAGGTCGTCCTCGCCGTACTCGTTCATCAGGAAGCCGACCGAGCCCCGGTTCATGCCGTAGATCGGCTTGCCCCGCCCGATGGCGCCGTGGAGCGTCTCCAGCATGAAGCCGTCGCCGCCCAGGGCCACGATGGCCTGCGCCGACTCCGGCCCCACGTCGCCGTAGCGTTCGGCCAGCCGGGCGCGCGCCTCCTGGGCCTCGGGGCGGTCGCTGGCCGTGAAGTGCAGTCGGGTCAGGTTGGCGTTGAACATGCGGCGGTGAGCAAGGCCCGAAGGCCCTTCGCTTGTCAAACGGCGGCGATGGTGCGGCGGAAGGCCTGGTCGGCCATGCCGGGCTTGAACGGCCCGAAGGCGCCGATGGCCCGCCGCGCGCCCTCGGCCCCGCCGCCAGGCTTGCCGTTGTTCAGGTCGCGGACGGTGGCCAGGATGCTGGGGAAGGCCCCCCGGTCGATGCCGACCGCCGCGCAGGCCAGGGCCAGCAGTTCCGGCCGGTCGCTGTCGATGGCCCGCCAGACGTGCTCGGGGTGGAAGTGGCCCAGCCGCGCCAGGGCGGAGACGAACAGCGGCAGGCGCCGCTCGCGCAGGGCCCGCAGCAGGTAGCCGGGCTTGAGCTGTCCCGCGTCGTGCAGCTTCTCGATCAGCCGGTCGCTGTCGGCCTCCAGCCCTGCGTCCTGCTCGGCGTGGATTTCGCTGACGGTGGCGGCGATGGCGGCGTCCAGCGCCTCGGCGTCGATGCGGAAACGCGACACCAGGGCCGAGCGCAGGGACTGGCCCACCCAGACATACAGCCGCTCGGCCAGTTCCGACGACAGGCGCGGATGACGGCCCAGCGGCGAGCGCAGGGAGGCGATCTTCCGCGACGCCTCGACCAGTTGGGCCATGCCCTCGGGCGATATCTCGGCGGTGTCGTTGCAGGCCAGCGCGGTCAGCAGGGCCGGCTCTTCGCGCTTGAGGATCAGATCGACGACCGAGGCCGGAAGGCGCGGGCGGCGGGCCACAGCGATCTGGTGGTCCAGGGTGGCTATGGCCAGCAGGCGCACGAGGTCCTGGTCCTTCAGGACCGGGCTCTCGGCGATGACCGGGTGGGCGATCTCGATGTCGTCGCCGGCCAGGGCGCTGACCAGGGCTGGCGGCGCCCAGGCCGCGCTCGCCAGCCGCTGGGCCAGACGCTTGCGGATGTCGTACTCGGCCTCGGTGACGAGGCGCAGGAAGATGCTGTCCAGGGCGTCCTGCACCGGCGGCGCCTCGGCGGCCTGCTCGGCGCTGGAGCAAAGTTCGACGATGGCCACGAGCAGCCGCTCGCGATCCGTCGGATGACGGCTTCGCGCCAGCTCCATCAGGTCGTCGGTCTCGGCGGCCTCGCTCACCTGCACCCCGGAATCCCGCCACTAGGCCCATCAAGCTGGGGGCTTTGCGTGAAAACATGCTTAAACCGGGACCGTGGATTACCCAAAGGGAGGAAATCGATGGGCGAGCCGCTGATCCTGGCGCTGGACCAGGGCACGACGAGCACGCGGGCGATCCTGTTCGACAAGACGGGCAAGCCCCTCTGCGCCGCCGGGCGGCCGCTGCGCCAAAGCTATCCCGCCGACGGCTGGGTCGAGCATGACGCCGAAGAGATCTACGCCGCCTGCGTCGCCGTGATGCGCGAGGCGGTCGAGAAGTCCGGCCGCGACGCGGGCGACATCGCCGCCCTCGGCGTCACCAACCAGCGCGAGACGGTCGCCGTGTGGGACAAGCGGACCGGCCGCCCGATCCGCCCGGCCATCGTCTGGCAGGACCGCCGCACCGCCGACCGCTGCGAGGAACTGCGCCGGGCGGGCTGCGAGCCGAAGGTGACGGAGACCACCGGCCTGCTGCTCGACCCCTATTTCTCCGGGACCAAGATCGCCTGGCTGCTCGACAACACGCCGGGCGCCAGGGAGCGGGCCGAGCGGGGCGAACTGCTCTGCGGCACGATGGACGCCTGGGTGATCTGGAAGCTGACGGGCGGGGCCAGCCACGTCACCGACGCCACCAACGCCTCGCGGACCCTGCTCTTCGACATCGGGCGGCAGGAGTGGTCGCCCGAAATGCTGGAGATGTTCGAGGTCCCGGCCTCGCTCTTGCCGCGCGTGCTGGATTGCGCCGACGACTTCGGGACGGTGGACTCCTCCATCCTCGGCCGCCCGCTGCCGATCCGGGGCGTGGCGGGCGACCAGCAGGCGGCGATGATGGGGCAGGGGTGCATCCGGCCGGGCGAGATGAAATCCACCTACGGCACCGGCTGCTTCATGCTGCTGAACACCGGCGAGGAGATGGCCCTGTCGCGCTCGCGGCTGCTGACCACGGTGGCGGCGCGGCTCTCCGGGCGCACGACCTATGCCCTGGAGGGCTCGATCTTCATGGCCGGGGCCTCGATCCAGTGGCTGAACGACGAGCTGGGCGTGCAGGGCGGACCGCAGGGCGCCGAGGCCCTGGCCCGCACCGCCAAGCCCGACAGCGCCGTGGTCGTCGTGCCCGCCTTCACGGGTCTGGGCGCGCCGTGGTGGGACGCAGGCGCGCGGGGGGCGATCTTCGGCCTGACGCGGGACGCGGGCCTGCCGGAGATCTGCGCGGCGACCTTCGACGCCTGCGCCCTCCAGACCCGCGACCTGATCGAGGCCATGCGCGCCGACGCCCCCCAGGCGTTCGGCGAGGCGGCCGAACTGCGCATCGACGGAGGCATGTCGAAAAGCGGCTGGTTCTCCCAGCGGCTGGCCGACCTGACGGATATCCCCGTCTGCCGCGTCGCCTACCAGGAGACGACGGCCCTGGGCGCGGCCCTGTTCGCGGGGCTGGCGGCGGGCGTCTACGCCTCGGTGGAGGAGGCCGCCGCCCAGCGCCCGCAATCCGAACTCCTCCAGCCCGCCCTCGACAGCCACCTGCGCGAGGGCGCCTACGCCCGCTGGCTGGACGCGGCGCCGAGGGTGCGGAGTTGAATGTGGCGCATGTTGTAGCTACATTGTAGCCAACAGGAGGCGTCCATGGCAGTCGCGGATACGGTGGTGCGCGCTCGCATCGAGGCGGGGCTCAAGGCGCGGGCCACGGCCGTCCTGGCCGAGATGGGCCTTTCGGTCTCCGACGCCATCCGCCTGATGCTGGTGAGGGTCGCGGCGGAGGAAGCCCTTCCGTTCGAAGTGAAGACGCCCAATGCGGGGACGCGGGCGGCGATGAAGGCGGCCAAGGCCGGGAAGACTGTGAGCGTTGGAAATCTCGACGATCTCATGGCCGACCTGAATGCGGACGATTGAGCGTACGACGGCGTTCAAACGCGACTTCAAGCGTGAGCAGAAGGGCCGGGACAGGGACGTCGAGGCGAAGTTGCTCGCGGTCCTCAAGCTGCTGATCGCCGATCTTCCGCTGCCGGAAGCCAATCGCGATCATCCGCTGACCGGGCCGTGGAAGGACTTTCGCGACTGCCACGTCAGGCCGGACCTCGTGCTCATCTACCAGAAGGTCCCGGGCGTTCTGAGGCTCGTCCGCCTCGGGTCCCACAGCGAGCTTTTCGGCTAGCCATCGAAACCTGACAGCTCATTCACTTGACGCTCGCCCCCCGCGGCGCGACTTTCCCGCGCAACACGGAGGGATATTGCAATGGCCGACGGTTCAGTTGCGGGTTCGACCTCGCTGAAGGGCAAGGTCAGCGCCG
>CAZOHI010000010.1:0-81539 GCA_964579695.1 uncultured Caulobacter sp.
CAACGAGAAGGAGCTGCCGGACGCCTTCCTGCGCCGCTGCTTCTTCCACTACATCCGCTTCCCGGACGAGGAGACGATGAACGCCATCGTCGACGTCCACTTCCCCGGCATCAAGCAGAAGCTGGTCGCCGAGGCGCTGCGCATCTTCTACGACATGCGCAAGGTGCCGGGCCTGAAGAAGAAGCCGTCGACGTCGGAACTGCTGGACTGGCTGAAGCTGCTGCTGGTCGAGGACATCGACGAGGCCGCCCTGCGCGAGAAGGACCCGACCAAGCTGATCCCGCCCCTGCACGGCGCCCTGCTGAAGAACGAGCAGGACGTGCACCTGTTCGAGCGGCTGGCGTTCCTGGCGCGGAGAGAGGGCCAACCGGCGCGGCCGGGGCAGTAGGCCGCTTCCCAGCCGTCAGGTCCTCCCATAGGCTCGCGTCCTGGTAACGCGAGGGGGAGTGCGCGACATGAGGTTGATCGGATTGGCCGTCATGGCGCTCTGCCTGACGGCGACGGCTGCGCACGCCGAAGCCTGCAAGACCCACGGATCACCTGCCGCCCAGGCCGTCGTGCTGCCATCGGGCGACTCTGAGCGCGATATCCGCTGGGGCCTGTCGACGGGCCCGACCGTCACCGACGAGGCCCTGGCCGATATCTTCACCCGCCCGGCCGGCTGCGTTCGCGCCGGTTTCGTCGAGGGCGGCGTCCAGTACGACGTTTCCGGCGATGCGGATGATCCCCTGCCCCGCCTCGTGCGCCGGGCGGACCGGCAGGGCGCGGCCTTCGCCATCGTCCCCTTCATCGACATCGGAGCCATGATGGAGGGCGGCGCCATCCGCTACGCCTTCGGCCTGGTGATGGCCGAGGGGACGACCGTGCGGCTGCACCGCATCTACGACCTCGTCCCCGACGACGCGCGGCTGGCGCAGGACGTGCGGCTCGCCCTGGCGGGCAAGCTGCCGATCTATGCGCAGGCCCAGGACAAGCAGGTCACCGTCTTCATTCACACACCGCCGGAGGACGCCGATCCCAAGGTGGCGCTGAAGGGCCAGTGCGACGGCCAGGGCGCAACGGACGCCCAGGTGGTGGTGTCGGCCCACACCTTTCATTCGGAACTGATCACCCACACGGCGGCCGCCAGCGCCGCCATCGCAGTCGGCAAGAAGACCGTCCCGCGCAAGCTGGCCGCCGCGGACCGCAAGCCCTGCACCCGGGCGACCTTCAACGCGGGCGGAGCGGAATACGAACTGCGCGGCGGCGGACAGGGGCTGCTGGCGCGCTACGCCGTGGCCCAGGACGCCTCCCGGCCCGGCGGTTACCTTCTGCGCGTCCCCAGCCTGGCCGACGCCCTGGCCTGGCGGGCGATGAATGAGAAGGCCCGCAAGGCGTTCGCCGCGCAAGCGCACGCCTACATGCTGGCGGCCGACGGCGCCGAGAGGCGCCTGGTCGTCTTCCAGTTCTACGACAAGATACCGGACGATGAGCGGCTTGCCCGCGACATGAGCCGGGTCCTGACACGCGCCGACCCGCTTTTCGCGCTGATCCCAGGGTCGGACCACATCGCCGTCTATCGGCCCGATGATCCGCCGCCCATCCCTGGCGAGGGCGACAACTCGCAGGTCACCCAGAGCCGCGGGCCCGACGGGACGGTGTTCCTGGCGGGCGACGACGGCGACGCGGTCCACGCCGCGACGCGCTTTGTCTGCCCGCGGGAGATCGCCGACTACAGCCGCGAGGTGATAATCGTGTTCGATCCGAGGGACGGCGGCCGGGACGCCGCCTGCCGCTACCGGAACCAGACGGGCTGGTTCACCCTCTACCTGACCCGCGCCGAAACGGGCGCGGACGCCGCCGAAATCTACCAGCTCTACGAATTGCAGGCGAAGACCGTGGCGCCGCCGATGGTGTCGCTGCCGCCACTGCCCGGCCTGTCGAAGGCTGCCCCACACATGGCCTTCTGGGTCGACGCGCAGGGCCAGAGCCAGAGCATACAGGTCAAGCGTTACGGCGACTGGTATGTGAAGCAGCGCGGCACGGCGAGCACGCCCTCGGGGATGGTCACCGCCGGCGGCACGGTCTTCAAGCAGGCCGACGCGCTTTTCGCCGCGCCCTAGACGGCCGTCACTTCCACGACCTTGTAGGTCAGCGGACGCCCGTCCTCGTCGGTGACGGTCACATACTCGCCCACGGCGAAGCGATGCTCGCCCAGGCGGTGCACCGGCTCGTCGTCCAGGTCGTCGCCATCGTCATAGTCGAAGTACCAGCGCTGTCCCTTGCGCGCGAGGCGCCCGTCCGCCGGGTCCTCGTCGGGGGCGAAGCGGCGGACGGCGCAGTCGGCCTTGGCTTTCGAATAGGCCGCCTCGTCCAGCAGCCCGTCGCCCGTCAGCGGCGCGGTCAGGGCATAGCCCCGATGATCGTCGCCGCCGGCGAACTCGGTGCCCGGATTGCGGGCCAGGCGCATGACGATGCGCGATAGGGTCATGGCATTCCTCTGACGTGCTTAGTGGGACAGGAACAGCGACGGGCCGTCGGCGGCATTGAGCAGCGAGCGGGTGGTGCCGCCGAAGATGTATTCCTGGAGGCGCGGGTGCCCGAAGGCGCCGGCCACCAGCAAGGCGGCGCCGTGACGGCGGGCGGCCTCCGTCAGGGCCGCGCCGGCGTCGCCCGAGGCGGCAAGCTCCTCGACATCGGCCCTGACCCCGCGCGCGGCCAGGAAATCGCGCATCCTCGCCAGTTCGAAGGTGCGGGACGAGGCGGCGGGCGCGCCGACCACAACCACCCGGCCCATCGTCTCCAGCAGCGGCACGGCGGTCCGCACGGCGCGGCTGGCCTCCTTGCCGCCGTCCCAGGCGATGACGGCCACGCCCTTCGCGTCCAGCCCCGGCCGCGCCACGATCACCGGGCGCTGCTCGTCGGCGACCATCTGCTGGAAAGCTTCGGCCAGGGGCCCCTTCCCGCTCGCGGCGGACTGGTCGAAGACGACCACGTCCGACAGGCGTCCTTCCATCGCCAGCCCCGCCCACACCGGCGACGGCAGCGACACCAGCCGCGCCCTCGCGTAGCCGCAGGCGGCCACGGCCTCGCGGGCTGCCCGCTCGCCCTCGGCGGCGGCCTCCTTCAGGCTCTCCATGGCCGAGATCTGCACCCCGCCCATGAAGCCCTCGCCCATCCAGGGCATCAGGTCGGCCACGTCGGCGGGAGCGTGGACGCCGGCCACTTCCGCATCGAAGGGCGCGGCGACGGCGGCCGCGGCCTTCAGGATTTCAGCGTCTCCGGCGCCGCCCGAAAGGGGCGCCATGATCCTTGCCCAGCTCATGTCAAAGCCTCCGAAAACGGCGCATCATTGATCTTTCCAAGACCCGGCGCCAGTGAACAGCTTCAGCAAGGGAAACGGCCTTATGGCGAAAGGGCTGCGCGGCAAGGCGAAGATTGAGCCCAGGGCCTGGCAGCGGATGCTGTCGGGGCGGCGCCTGGACCTGCTCGACCCCTCGCCGATGGACATCGAGATCGAGGACATCGCCCACGGCCTGGCCCGCGTCGCGCGCTGGAACGGCCAGACCCAGGGCGCGCACGGCTTCTCCGTCGCCCAGCACTCGCTGGTGGTCGAGGAGATCGCCGTCCACATCCGCCCGGACCTGGAGCCGCGCTGGCGCCTGGCGGCCCTGCTGCACGACGCCGCCGAGTACGTCATCGGCGACATGATCAGCCCCTTCAAGGCGGCGTTGGGCGTCAACTACAAGGGCTTCGAGGAGCGGCTGGAGCACGCCATCCACGTCCGCTTCGGCATCCCGGCGGGCACGCCCGAGCCGGTCAGGAAGCTGATCAAGCAGGCCGACCGCGCCTGCGCCTTCTTCGAGGCGACGCAGCTCGCGGGCTTTTCGCATGCCGAGGCGCTGGACTTCTTCGGCGCGCCGCCGCCCGGCTATACCCTGACTCTCGATCCCCTGGCCGCCGCCCAGGCCCAGGAGCGGTATGTGCAGCGTTTCCACCTCCTGTCCGAGGCGGCGGGCTTCGACCCCGTTCCCGCCGCATTCGACACCGAATAGGGGCCGCATGAAACTCATCGTCAGCTCGCTCGCGGACATGCCGGTGATCGTGCGGATGCGCAGGCCCTCGCACCTGATCAGCCTGCTCGATCCCGACACCCCGGTCGAGACGCCCCGCGAGATGCGCCCCGACCGTCACCTGAGGATCGGCGTCAACGACATCTGGTCGCCCGCCGAGGGCCTGGTCCTGCCGACCGCCGAGCGGGTGAAGGACATCCTCGACTTCGGCAAGGGCTGGGACCTGTCGGCGCCGATGCTGGTCCACTGCTGGGCCGGGATCAGCCGCTCGACGGCCACCGCCTTCATCCTGGCCTGCGAACGCTGTCCGGGCACGCCGGAGACGACCATCGCCCAGGCCCTGCGCGCGGCGTCCAGCGCCGCCACGCCCAACCCGCTGATGGTGCGGCTGGCCGACGACATGCTGGGGCGTGGCGGCCGGATGGTCGACGCCGTCCGGGCCATGGGGCCGGGGCAGTACCAGTGGCCCAACCCGGCCTTCTCGCTCGCGGTCCGCTATCCGTGACGCTTTCCGTCGTCATCGGGTTGTCGGCGGTGGTCGTCGCCATCCAGGACGGCGAGGCCGTGGTGCTGACCGTGCGCCCGCACGACGCCCTGACGGACAAGGCCTCGACCCTGGCGGGCCTACCGTTCGGCCCGTTCGACCCGGCCGGGCACCGCACCTTCGAACTGGCCCTGCGCGCCTTCGTGGCCCAGCAGGCGCGGTTCGAGCTGGAATACGTCGAGCAGCTCTACACCTTCGGCGACAAGGGCCGCGACGCGCCGCGCGCCGACGTGGGCGTGGGGCCCGCAAGGGTGGTCTCGATCGGCTACCTGGCGCTCGCCCCGGCGGCCCTGGACACCCACGCCCCGGACACCGACTGGGCCCCGTGGTCGCGGCTCTTTCCGTGGGAGGACTGGCGCAAGGGCCGTCCCGCCCTGATCGACGAGGCCATCGCCCCCGCCCTGCTCCGCTGGGCCGGGAAGGACGCCGAGAAGCTGTCGCGGACCAGGCTGCTGTTCGCCCTGGACGGCGCGCCGTGGAACGAGGAGCGGGTGCTGGAGCGGTACGAGCTTCTCTACGAGGCCGGGCTGGCGCCGGAAGCCGCCCGCGACCAGGACCGCGCCGACGGCCGCGCCGCCGCCGAGCCCGCCGCCCTGTCCGCGGCGCTGGGCGAGCCGATGATCTCCGACCACCGCCGCATCCTGGCGACGGGGCTCTCGCGCCTGCGGGGCAAGATCAAGTACCGGCCCGTGGTGTTCGAACTGCTGGGGACGGAGTTCACCCTGTCCGAGCTTCAGCGCGCGGTGGAGGCGGTGGCGGGCGTGCCGCTGCACAAGCAGAACTTCCGCCGCATGGTCGAGCGCACCGACCTGGTCGAGGGCCTGGGCCGCATGGACACCGAGACGGGCGGCCGCCCGGCCGAGCTGTTCCGCTTCCGCCGCGAGGTGCTGAGCGAGCGCCCGGCGTCGGGCCTGTCGCTGCCGCTGCTGAGGGACTAGGCCGCTTCCGCCCGCTCCGGCTTCTCCAGCCGCGCGCGCCACTTCGCCTTGATCGTATCGGACGTATCGCGCGAGCCGTCCGGGCTCCAGCCCGGCGGGCCGAAGAGGTAGCCGAACACCTCGCGGACCGAGCGCGACCCGGCGAGGTCCTTCGCAATGGCCATCCACTCGTGGAACGCCACCCGCAGGATGTTGAACCCGCCCAGGTTCTTGACGATCCCGTAGCGGCAGGGGTCCTCGTCCTCCTCGGCGATGAAGGTGCCGAACAGGCGGTCCCAGACGATCAGGATGCCGGCGTAGTTGGCGTCGAGGTAGCGCGGGTTGCGGGCGTGGTGGACGCGGTGGTGCGAGGGCGTGTTGAACACCGCCTCGAACCAGCCGGGCATCCGCTTGATCGCCTCGGTGTGGATCCAGAACTGGTAGACGAGGCTGACCCCGTTCTGGACGACGATCATCTCCGGCGGGAAGCCCAGCCAGATCAGCAGCAGCCACGGCGTCCAGGTGCCGACGATCAGCCCCGTCCACGGCTGGCGCAGGGCGGTCGTCAGGTTGAAATGCTGGCTGGAGTGGTGGTTGACGTGGCTGGCCCACCAGAACCGCCGCTCGTGGCTCAGCCGGTGGACCCAGTAGAAGATCAGGTCGTCGAGGAAGAAGATCGCCACCCAGGCCCACCAGGCGGTGATCGGTATCTCGAACAGCCGGAACTGATGAACCCACAGCATCGTCCCGACGATGAGGCCGAGCATCAGCGCCGAGCCGATGGTGTTGCCCAGCCCCATCAGCAGCGAGGTGAAGGCGTCGCGGCCCTCATAGACCACCTTGGCCTTGGCCCAGCGCGCCACGCCGATCTCGGTCAGGACGGCGAGGATGAAGAACGGGATGGCCGTGCGGATCGGGTCGAAGGGAATGTCGATCACCGGGCGGCCTCCGCGAAGGGGGCGACGCCGCCCGACAGCTTGAAGAAGGCCGCAGGGGCCGCGGGATCACCGAAGGTCAGCACCAGCCGATCGTTACGGGCGCGGGCGGCCTTCACCCTTTCCCACGGAGCCTCGCGCACGGCGTAGCTGTCGCCGACGCGGAACAGCACCACGCCCAGGTCGCCCGAGCGGGCCACCGCCGTCTCGCCCAGCGCATCGACCCACACGGCGCCGAGGGCGAGGTCGGGCAGTTCGTCCTCGATGATGGCGCGGGCGGCCGTTTCCGTCAGCGGCGGCGTCGGGCGCGGGACGCGCGCCCACGCGGCCACCGCCGCCATCACGCAGATGGCCACGGCCGAAACGGCGAACTGGATGAGATAGGCGTCGTCCACGGCGCGGAAGCTCCGTGAAGTTGACGCCACCGTCAAGAAAAATGGCGCGCCCTGTCGTGGGCGCGCCATCTCGCCGCGATCAGAACTTGCGGACGTAGGACACCGACCAGACGTCGATCTCGCCGCCATCGTCGTCGGTGAAGTCGTGCCGGGTCCAGTCGGCCCGCACGCCGTCGGCGCCGGTGAAGAAGTACTGGGCGCCGACGCCGTAGTTGACGGACTCGCCGTCCGCCTCGACGGACGTCCCGCCCGCCGAAGCCTCGATCTCGCTCGTGCCGAAGCCGACGCGGCCGATGATGTCCAGGTTCTGGCTGACGGGAATGAAGCCGACCGCATAGGCGGCGAGCTGGTGGTTCAGTTCGACCTCGACCGGGGTCCCGGCGATGTTCACGTCGTCGCTTTTCACGCCGATGGCGCCCTCGCCCTCGACACCGAGGAAGGGCATCAGACGCGCGCCGATGCGGCCCTGGATGGCGCCCAGGCTGGCGTCGTCGCGGTCGGTGGCGGCATAGCCCGCCGAGGCATAGATGCCGGTGTCCTGCGCCACCGCGGGGGCGCCGGCGGCGGCCAGCGCGACCGCCGAAGCGGCGACCATGAGAAATTTCATAAGCTTACTCCTCGTACGAACACCCCCAGGGAGCCACCCTGGCGAGGAGACAAACGGCGGGGCGCGCAATGGGTTCGGCGCCGGGGGCATGGAACCTGCCCACCTGTGGCGCCCCTGCGACAGGCGGGCGCGTGACGGCGCGAACCGTCGTGGCTATCTTCGGAGCGGATAGCTAATAAGGCGACGCGCCCGTGAAGGCGCTCGAATCGGGGTTTCCAGTGCACAAGGCCGTCATCGCCGCCACGGGGCTCTACACCCCGCCCAACAGCATCTCGAACCAGGAACTGGTCACGGCCTTCAACGCCTACGTCGAGCGGTTCAACGCCGACAACGCCGCAGCCATCGCGGCGGGCGAGGTCCAGGCCCTGACCCCCTCCTCGGCCGAGTTCATCGAGAAGGCGTCGGGCATCAAATCCCGTTTCGTGATGAACAAGGAGGGCATCCTCGACCCGGCGGTGATGAAGCCTCTGCTGCCCGAGCGCCCCAACGAGGAACTCTCGATCCTGGCCGAAATGGCGGTCGAGGCCGCCAGGCAGGCCATCGAGCGCTGGGGCAAGCCGGCCAGCGAGATCGGCGCGGTCCTGTGCGCGGCCTCGAACATGCAGCGGGCCTATCCCGCCATGTCCATCGAGGTGCAGCAGGCGCTGGGCGTCGAGGGCTTCGCCTTCGACATGAACGTGGCCTGCTCGTCGGCGACCTTCGGCATCAAGACGGCGGCGGACTTCGTGGCGAACGGCTCGGCCAAGGCCGTGCTGATGGTCAACCCGGAGATCTGCTCCGGCCACCTCAACTTCAAGGACCGCGACAGCCACTTCATCTTCGGCGACGTGGCGACCGCCGTGATCGTCGAGCGCGAGGATCAGGCCAGCGACGGCTGGGAAATCCTCGGCACGCGGCTGAAGACGGTGTTCTCGAACAACATCCGCAACAACTTCGGCTTCCTGAACAACGCCGCCCCCGAGGGGATCGGCGCGGCCGACAAGCTGTTCGTCCAGCAGGGCCGCAAGGTGTTCCGCGACGTGGTGCCGCTGGTCAGCGACATGATCGTCGACCACGCGAGGGAGCTGGGGATCGACCCCACGACCCTGAAGCGGATGTGGCTGCACCAGGCCAACATCAACATGAACGACCTGATCGGCCGCAAGGTGCTGGGCCGCGACCCGACGCCGGAAGAGAACGTCATCATCCTGGACGAGTACGCCAACACCTCGTCGGCGGGCTCGATCATCGCGTTCCACAAGACGAACGCGGACTTCCAGCCGGGCGAGACGGGCCTGATCTGCTCGTTCGGGGCGGGGTACTCGGCGGGGACGGTGTTCGTGAGGAAGCGGGCCTAGAACGGCCACCAGCTCCAGAACCACTTCACCAGCGCCGCCCACAGCCCCGCCGGCTCGGGCGGCTTCGGCTTTTCCGGCACGAACCAGCTCGGCGCGGCGGGCGGAGCGCAGTTCATGCGCATGCCCACGCCCTTGAGGTAGCCGCGCCGGATGCCGCC
This sequence comes from uncultured Caulobacter sp., assembly GCA_964579695.1. Lineage (GTDB taxonomy): Bacteria > Pseudomonadota > Alphaproteobacteria > Caulobacterales > Caulobacteraceae > Caulobacter. The sequence goes on from CAZOHI010000010.1 coordinate 8,946, forward strand.
GTGGTGGATGGCCTGGCCCACCTTCTTCTCGTGCCGCGCGGCGCCGGTCAGCTTGCGCACCCAGCCCCGGAACGGCAGCAGGTCCTGCGTCTTTCCCCGGACCTCGGAAATCCCCGCATCCTTCGCCTGCCCCACGACCTTCGCCACCTTGCCCCGGTTGTCGGGCGGCGGCGCCTCGTCGAGGTCGGGGCCAAGCGCGGCATCCAGGCGGCCGATCTCGGCGGCGATAGCCTCGCAGCGGTCCAGGCCCGTCACATCGTAGGGATTGGCGACCGCGCGGACCAGCACCGCCGGTATGCCGTCCTGCTTGATGTTCAGATCCTCCAGCGGCGCCATGGCGGCGTCGCGGAAGGTGTCCTTGGCCTGCGTCGTGCCGGGGTCCTGCGCCAGCGCGGGGCCGGCTGTGAGGACGGCGAGAAGTATCAGTCGAAGCATGGCCGCAGCATAACTCCGAATGCGTCATCCTGAGGAGCGGCGAAGCCGCGTCTCGAAGGACGCACGGCCCCACCGCATTGCGTGGTTCGAGACGCGCTACGCGCTCCTCACCATGACGAGGTCATTTCCTCAGCGCCGCCTGGGCCGCCGCCAGCCGGGCGATGGGCACGCGGAAGGGCGAGCAGGACACATAGTCGAGGCCGATCCGCTCGCAGAAGTCGATGGAGGCCGGATCGCCGCCGTGCTCGCCGCAGATGCCCAGCTTCACGTCCGGCCGCACCGCCCTGCCCCGCTCGGTCGCGATGCGGATCAGGTCGCCGACGCCCTCCTGGTCAAGGGACACGAACGGGTCCTTCTCGAAGATGCCCTTGTCGATATAGGCGTTGAGGAACCGGCCGCTATCGTCCCGGCTGATGCCGAAGGTCGTCTGCGTCAGGTCGTTGGTGCCGAACGAGAAGAACTCGGCATGCTCAGCCAGGTCCCCCGCCCGCAGCGCCGCTCGCGGCAGTTCGATCATGGTGCCGACGGTGTAGGCGATCTCCACGCCCTTCTCCTCCAGCACCTTGCGCGCCGTGCGGTCGGTCAGCTCGCGCAGGAATTTCATCTCCTCGCCCTTGGCGACGAGGGGGTGCATGATCTCCGGCGCGGGCGCGCCCTTGCCGGACGCCACGATCTCGCAGGCGGCCTCGATGATGGCCCGCACCTGCATCTCGTAGATTTCCGGGTAGCTGACCCCAAGGCGGCAGCCGCGATGGCCGAGCATCGGGTTGGTCTCGTGCAGTTCCCGCGCCCGGCGCATCAGCTTGGCGGGGTCGAGCCCCGTGGCCTCGGCGACGGCGGCGAGATCCTCCTCCGTATGCGGCAGGAACTCGTGCAGCGGCGGGTCGAGCAGGCGGATGGTGACCGGCAGGCCCTCCATGATGGAGAACAGCTCAACGAAGTCCGCCCGCTGCATGGGCAGGATCTTCTCCAGCGCCGCGCGGCGGCCGCGCTCGTCGTCGGCCAGGATCATCTCGCGCACGGCGGCGATGCGGTCCTCGTCGAAGAACATGTGCTCGGTGCGGCAGAGGCCGACGCCCTCGGCGCCGAACTGGCGGGCGGTGCGGGCGTCCAGCGGCGTCTCGGCGTTGGCGCGGACCTTCAGTCGGCGGGTCTCGTCGGCCCAGCCCATCAGGGTGGCGAAGTCGCCGGTCAGTTCCGGCTCGATCATCTTCACCGAGCCGGCCAGCACCTCGCCGCGCGACCCGTCGATGGTGACGACCTGCCCGGCGCGGAACTCCCGCCCCCGGCAGCGGAACAGCCCCTCGCGCTCGACGATGGCGATCTCGCCCGCGCCGGAAACGCAAGGACGGCCCATGCCGCGCGCCACGACGGCCGCGTGGCTGGTCATGCCGCCCCGGGCGGTGATGATCCCGCGCGCGGCGTGCATGCCGTGGATGTCCTCAGGGCTGGTTTCGTCGCGCACGAGGATCACCGCCTCGCCCTGCGCGCCCAGCTTCTCGGCCTCGTCGGCGTCGAAGACGATCTTGCCCGTGGCGGCGCCGGGGGAAGCGGGCAGGCCCGCCGCCACCACGTCCCGCTCGGCCGACGGGTCGATGGTCGGGTGCAGGAGCTGGTCGAGGCTGGAGGGCTCGATGCGGGAGATGGCCTCGGCGCGGGTGATGACGCCCTCGGCGGCCATGTCGACGGCGATCTTCAGGGCGGCCTTGGCGGTGCGCTTTCCGTTGCGCGTCTGCAGCATGTAGAGGCGGCCCTGCTCGACCGTGAACTCGATGTCCTGCATGTCGCGGTAGTGGGTTTCCAGCTTGCCGACGACGTCGCGGAACTGGGCGAACACCTGCGGCATCGCCTCTTCCATCGACGGGTTCCGGTCGCCCATCTCCTCGCGCGCCACCTTGGTCAGGCTCTGCGGCGTGCGGATGCCCGCGACCACGTCCTCGCCCTGGGCGTTGATCAGGAACTCGCCGTAGAGCCGCGCCTCGCCCGTCGAGGGGTTGCGGGTGAAGGCCACGCCCGTCGCGCTCGTCTCGCCCATGTTGCCGAACACCATCGACTGGATGTTGACGGCCGTGCCCCAGCTTTCGGGGATGTCGTGCATGCGGCGGTAGAACTTGGCCCGGTCGTTCATCCAGCTCGCGAACACCGCGCCGACCGCGCCCCAGAGCTGCTCCTGCGGGTCCTGCGGGAAGGGCTTGCCCAGCTCGCGCTGGACGGCGGCCTTGTAGTCGCCGACCACCGCCTCCCAGTTCTCGGCGCTGAGGGCCGTGTCGACGGAGACGCCCAGGCTGTCCTTATGGTCGTCCAGGATCTCCTCGAACATGTGGTGGTCGAGGCCCAGCACCACGTTCGAGTACATCTGGATGAAGCGGCGATAGCTGTCGAAGGCGAAGCGCTTGTCGGACAGCCCCGCCAGCCCGCCCACCGTCTCGTCGTTGAGGCCGAGGTTCAGGACCGTGTCCATCATCCCCGGCATCGAGGCCCGCGCCCCCGAGCGCACGGAGACCAGCAGCGGGTTCGCCGCGTCGCCGAACGTCTTGCCGGTGATCTCCTCGACCTTGGCGAGGCCCGCCGCGACCTGGGCGGCGAGGTCGGCCGGATACTGACGGCCGTTGGCGTAGTAGTGGTTGCAGGCCTCGGTCGTGACCGTGAACCCCGGCGGCACCGGCAGGCCCAGCGCGCTCATCTCGGCCAGGTTCGCGCCCTTGCCGCCGAGCAGGTCCTTCATCGACGCGTCGCCGTCGGCGCCGCCCCCTCCGAACGCATAGACCCAGCGGGTTTTCGAGAGCGTGTCGGCCATGCTGTTCCTCAGCCCGAAATCAAAGAGAAGTCCGCCACGGCGCCCATGGCGTCGCGGACCTTGCCCAGAAGCCGCAGCCGGTTTTCCCGTTCCGCGGCCACGTCCGAATTGACCAGCACCTTCTCGAAGAAGGCGTCCACCGGCCCGCGCAGCCCAGCCAGCGCGGTCATGGCGGCGGTGAAGTCCTCAGCCCCCAGCGCGGCGGCGACCTTGGGCTGCGCCGCATCGAGCGCGGCCAGCAGCGCGGTTTCCTCGGGCGGCGCGCCGGGCAGCTTCGAAGGCTCTCCGACCGGCAGCGCGCCCTTCTTCTCCTCGGCCTTGAGGATGTTCACGGCGCGCTTGTAGCCCGCCAGCAGGTTCGCCCCGTCCTCGGCCTTCAGGAAGGCGTCCAGCGCCTCGACCCGCCCGACGATCCGCACGAGATCGTCGTCGCCCAGCGCGAACACGGCGTCCACGAGGTCGTGGCGCTTGCCCTGGTCGCGCAGGGCGACCTTCAGGCGGTCGGCGAAGAAGGCCAGCAGGTCGTCGCCGGCGAACCGGCTCAGCGACAGGCGGCGGCCGCCTTCGAGGATGATGCGGATGATCCCCAACGCCGCCCGCCGCAGCGCGTAGGGGTCCTTGCTCCCCGTCGGCTTCTCGTCGATCGCGAAGAAGCCGACCAGCGTGTCCAGCTTGTCCGCCAGCGCCACGGCCACCGAGACCGGCGCGGCCGGCACGGCGTCGCCCGGTCCCTGCGGGCGGTAGTGGTCGCGGATGGCGTCGGCGATCTCGTCGCCCTCGCCCCGCCCGTAGTAGCCGCCCATCAGGCCCTGAAGCTCGGGGAACTCGCCCACCATGCCGGTGGCGAGGTCGGCCTTGGCCAACCGCGCCGCGCGGGCGGCTGCGTCCGGGTCGGCGCCGACCAGCGGGGCGATCTCGCGGGCCAGGATTGTGATACGTTCGACCCGCTCGAACATCGTGCCCAGCTTGGCGTGGAAGGTGACGCCTTTCAGGCTCTCCAGCCGCTGCTCCAGCCCGACCTTGCGGTCTTCGTCCCAGAAGAAGCGGGCGTCGTTCAGGCGGGCCGACAGCACGCGGGCGTTGCCCGCCGCGATGGCCTTGCCGCCGTCGGTCGCCTCGATGTTGGCGACGGTGACGAAGTGGGCCGCCAGCCCGGTCTGGCCGGGGCGGCGCACGGCGAAGTACTTCTGGTGCGTGCGCATCGAGGTGCGGATCACCTCAGGCGGCAGGTCGAGGAAGCCGGGGTCCATGTCGCCCAGGACCGGCGTCGGCCATTCGGACAGCCCCGCCACCTCCTCCAGCAGCCCGTCGTCCTCGACCAGTTCGAGGTTGCGGGCGAAACACAGGGTGCGCGCGCCCTCCAGGATGCGGGCCTTCCGCTCCTCTACGTCCAACACCACGTAGTGGCCGAGCAGCGCCTCGCGGTACTCGTCGAAGTCGCGGGCGCGGAACGGCTGGCCCGTCCCCATGAAGCGGTGCCCCTCGGAGATGTCGCCGCTCTCGATCCCATCGATGGTGAAGCGCACCACCTCGCGGTCGAAGACGCACAGGATGCGCTTGAGCGGCCGCACCCAGCGCAGCTTGCCCGAACCCCAGGTCATCGACTTCGGCCATGGGAAGCCGCGAACGATCCTTTCGACCATCTCGGCGACGATCTCGGCGGTCGGGCGGCCCCTCTTCTCGATAACGGCGAAGTAGGTCCCGTCGCGCTCGGTGAGCTGGTCGCGGGTCAGGCCCGTGGAGCGCAGGAAACCCTCGACGGCCTGTTCCGGCGCGCCGACGCGCGGACCCTTGCGCTCCTCGGTGCGGTCGCCCTGCGCGGCGAGCAACCCGTCGGCCGCCAGGGTCAGGCGGCGGGGACCGGCGAAGGTCTTCAGCCCCTCGGGCAGCAACCCGGCCTCGGCCAGCGTCTCGCGCGCCATGCGCTCGAAATCGCGCGCCGCCTGCGCCTGCATGCGCGCGGGGATTTCCTCGGAGAACAGTTCGATCAGCAGCTCGGGCATGATGTCAGGCCGCCTCGTCCTGCTGCTTCTTCCACTCCAGCGCGCACGCCTTGCACAGGTCGCGGATGCGGCCGATGTAGCTGGCGCGTTCGGCGACGGCGATGGCGCCCCGGGCGTTCATCAGGTTGAACAGGTGGCTGGCCTTCAGCACCATGTCGTAGGCGGGAAGCACCAGCTTCTGCCCTTGCGGGCCAGTGCGCGACAGGATCAGCGGCGCCTGCCGCTCCATGTCCTCGAACTGCCGCTTCAGCGTCTCGACGTCATAGACCTCGAAGTTGGCCGCCGACATCTGGCGCTCGTTCTCCAGGAACACCTCGCCGTAGGTCACGCCCTCGTCGTTGAAGGCGAGGTCGTAGACGTTGTCGACGCCCTGGACATACATCGCCAGCCGCTCCAGGCCGTAGGTCAGCTCGCCCGCCACGGGGGCGACGTCCAGGCCGCCGACCTGCTGGAAGTAGGTGTACTGAGTCACCTCCATCCCGTCGCACCAGACCTCCCACCCCAGGCCCCAGGCCCCGACGGTGGGGTTCTCCCAGTCGTCCTCGACGAAGCGGATGTCGTGCAGCTTCGGATCGATGCCGATGGCTTCCAGCGAGCCGAGATAGAGGTCCTGGAGGTTGTCCGGGTTCGGCTTCAGGATCACCTGGTACTGGTAGTAGTGCTGGAGCCGGTTGGGGTTCTCGCCATAGCGGCCGTCGCCCGGCCGGCGTGAGGGCTGGACGTAGGCCGCCTTCCACGCCTTCGGACCCAGGGCGCGCAGCACGGTGGCCGGATGCAGGGTCCCCGCCCCCACCTCGACGTCATAGGGCTGGAGAATCACGCAGCCCCGATCGCTCCAGTAGTTGTGGAGCGTCAGGATCAGGCGTTGGAACGACAGGGGTTTTACGGGCTCGGCCATGCGTCTTTCGCGGGCGCAAAAAAAGTCGGCGGACCATAGGGCCCGCCGACCTCTGCTTCAAGCGAAGGGATGAGGCTTTTAGCCTGCCGGGGTGGTGGTCGCTTCCGTGGCCGCGGCGGCGGCTTCGGCCGCTTCGGCCTTGGCGGCGGCGATCACCGGGTCGGAGGGCGACAGCACCGCGCCGACCACGTGGATCGTGCCCTTGGTGGTGCGCACGTCCGACTGGAGAATCGGGGCGCTGTTGGCCTTCAGGCCGCCCTCGCTGGCGCCGTCGAGCAGCAGCTCGGCCTTGGCGACCGTGGCCACCGGGCCCTTGGCGCCCTTGATCTTGGTGGAGTCCACGTTGGCGTTGACGAGGTGATAGGCCAGCAGGCCCTGCAGCTCGCCCGCGTTCTCGGTCTTCATCAGGCGATCCAGCTCGCCGGCCGGAAGGGCGGCGAAGGCCGCATCGGTCGGGGCGAAGACGGTCAGCTGGTGCGCCTTGACCAGGGCGGTCAGGTTGGTCTGGTCCAGCGCCTTGGTGAAGGTCTTGAACTGGCCGGACGCCTTCAGCGTCTCGACCACATCGCCCTTGGCCGCGACCGGCGCATAGGCGGGAGCCTCTGGCGCGGGGGCCGGAGCGGCCGCGACAGGCGCTTCGGCGGCCGGGACGGCCGGCTCTGCGGGCGCGGCGGCGACGGGAGCTTCCGCCGTCTGGGCGTAAGCGGCGCCGGCGAACATCGCGAAAGCGGCCGCAGCGGCGAGGGTGGTTTTCAGGGTCATCAAGCGCCTCCGACAATCAGGGGCCGCGAAAATCATGGCCCCTGACGGTCGAAATATGGCGCCTGGCGAAAAAAGTCAGTTGCCGGATGCGGCGGTCATCTTCCCCGCCCGCGAGAGCGGTTTGTACATGGCGCGGTTCTCGGGCGTGTCCGCCACCGGGCCGTTGGTGACGAGGCGGGTGGTCATCGTGCCGGGAGGCTGGTCCAGGGCGATGGTCGAGGCGGGCATCGCCGCGCTCGTGGCCGACGGGGCCACCGGGACCGTGTACGTGGTCGTCTGGTCCACGGTCGATTCGGCGGGCATGTCGCCCACCACGTCCTTCGGGCGCTCCTTGCCGGAGCCCGCCATCGCGGCCGTGCCGCCCAGCAGCGCCACAACGGCGCCCGTGGTCAGAATGCGTGCAAGGGTCATGTCAGTCCTCTTTTGCCTGGTCCCCTCGACACGGGAGGAAAGCGCGTGAGGGCGGCGCCGGTTCCTAGCGCCCCGAGAAGACGAACACGGCCCCCACCGCAATGAAGGCGAACCCCACCAGCGTCGTCCATTTCAGCGGCTCGTTCAGATAGAAGGCCGAGAAGGCGACGAAGACCGTCAGGGTGATGACCTCCTGGATCGTCTTGAGCTGGGCGGCCGTGTAGACGCCGTGCCCGATCCGGTTGGCCGGGACCGCCAGGGCGTACTCCGGCAGCGCGATCAGCCAGCTCGCCAGGATGACCAGCGGCAGGGCGGCCGCCTTGAACTTCAGGTGCCCGTACCAGGCGAAGGTCATGAAGATGTTGGAGGCCAGCAGCAGCCCCCAGGGCGCGAGCTTCAGCCATAGCGTCTGCGTCATGGCGCGATCATAGATGGCCGCCCCGGCGAGCGTCCTGCACAAAAAAGCAGCGCCTTATCCCCTCCCCGCACACGATTTGTGCGCCGTCGCCCTCTTTGTTGCCGAAACCTTACTCAGAACCGTGGCGCCCGGCCCGCCGCCGCTAGCGTGGCCCGTGATCGGCGATGGCAGGCCCCTTGCGGGCCCGTCGGGATCGGTCGCCACACCATCAGCAAGGGGCGGACGCCCCAGGGCGTTCGGGAGCAAGGCGGATGAAACTGATCATGGCGGTGGTCAAACCCTTCAAGCTGGACGAGGTGCGCGAAGCCCTCGTCTCGGCCGGTGTCGAGGGGCTGACCGTCTCGGAAGTGAAGGGCTACGGCCGGCAGAAGGGCCAGACCGAAATCTATCGCGGCGCGGAGTACCAGGTGAACTTCGTGCCCAAGGTGAAGCTGGAGGCGGTCGTCGATGACGCCTCCGCCGCCAAGGCGGTCGAGGCCATCAAGGCCGCCGCCTCCACCGGGAAGATCGGCGACGGCAAGATCTTCGTCCTGAACGTCGAGGACGCCGTGCGCATCCGGACGGGCGAGACCGGCTCGGCCGCGATCTAATCAGCATCGGGACAAGGGGATAGTTATGAAAATTCCAGGTTTTAGCCGGCTGGCGGGCTTGATGCTCGCAGCCACGATCGCGGGGGCGCCGCTGGTCGCCGCTCCCGCGCTCGCCCAGGAAGCGCCGGTAGCGGAGGCGCCCGTCGCCGAAGCCGCGCCGCTGGAAGCGCCGGTCGTGGAAGCGGCGCCGGCACCCGCCGCCGAACCCGAGGAAGCGCCTCCGGCCATCGATACGGGCGACACCGCCTGGATCCTGACCTCGACGGCGCTGGTCCTGATGATGACCATCCCGGGCCTGGCCCTGTTCTACGGCGGCATGGTCCGGCGCAAGAACGTGATCGCCACGGTCACGCAGTCGTTCGCGATCACCGCGCTGATCTCGGTGCTCTGGATGGCCGTCGGCTACTCGCTGGCCTTCACGTCCAACCCCAGCGAGGGCCTGAACAGTTGGATCGGCGGCTTCGAGAAGGCTTTCCTGGGCGGCATCGCCCTAGACAGCGCCTCGGGCACGATCCCCGAGTACCTGTTCGTCGTCTTCCAGATGACGTTCGCGGTCATCACGCCCGCGCTCATCACCGGCGCCTTCGCCGAGCGGATGAAATTCTCGGGCATGATGCTGTTCATGGTGCTGTGGTCGGTGTTCGTCTACGCGCCCGTCTGCCACTGGGTGTGGGGCGGCGGCTTCCTGAGCGGCATGGGCGTGCTCGACTTCGCGGGGGGCACGGTGGTCCACATCAACGCCGGTATCGCGGGCCTCGTCTGCGCCCTCGTCCTCGGCAAGCGCAAGGGCTACGGCACGGAGAACATGGCCCCGCACAACCTCGTGCTGACCATGATCGGCGCCGCCCTGCTGTGGGTCGGCTGGTTCGGGTTCAACGCCGGTTCGGCCGTGGGCGCCAACGCCCTGGCCAGCGTCGCGATGCTGAACACCCAGGTCGCGACCGCGGCCGCCACCGTCGCCTGGATGACCATCGAGTGGGTGCAACGCGGCAAGCCGGGCATGCTCGGCCTGGCCTCGGGCGCGGTCGCGGGCCTGGTGGCCATCACGCCGGCCGCCGGCTTCGTGAACCCGCAAGGCGCCCTGCTGATCGGCCTGGTCGGCGGCGCGGTGGCCTACGTCGGCGCCGTGTGGCTGAAGCAACTGCTGAAGTACGACGACAGCCTGGACGTCTTCGGCGTCCACGGCCTGGCGGGCATCGCCGGGGCCCTGCTGACCGGCGTGCTGGCCGACACGGCCATCAACTCGGCCGGCGAAGGCGCCAGCGTGCTGACCCAGTTCTACGGCATCGCCGGCACCATCGTCTGGTCCGCCGTGGCGACCTTCGTGATCCTGATGATCGTGAAGTTCACCACCGGCCTGCGGGTGTCGGAAGAGGGCGAGGTCGAGGGCCTCGACCAGGCCCTGCACGGGGAAGCGATGCACGACTGATAGTCGGTCATCGGCTTAAGGGAGCGGGGGTCCTTCGGGGCCCCCGTTTTCCTTTCAGCCCAACCTGCACCTGCGCACCCACCACTCCGGCCGCATCGCCTGGAGCCGTTCGGCCAGGCCCTCGGCCTCGATGTCGCCGGAGCAGAGGGCGAAGCAGGTGGCGCCTGAGCCGCTCATGCGGGCGAGCAGGGTCTCGGGCTCGGCGGCCAGCGTCTCCAGAACCTCGCCGATAAGCGGCTCGCGGGCGACGGCCGGGGCCTGGAGGTCATTGCGGCGGTAGGCGAGCCAGGCGGCCGCCTCCTCGGCGCTCTCGAATCTGTCCGGCAAGGGCGGCAGGTCGGCGCCTCCCGACTGGTCGTATGCGCCGTAGACCGCACCCGTGGGAGAGCCGACGCCCGGATTGACCAGCACCGCATCCAGCGGCGGCAGGGCGGGTGCTGGCGACAGCCGCTCTCCCCTGCCCTCGGCGATCACCGTCCGGCCCCACAGGCACGCAGCCCCGTCGGCGCCCAGTTCGGCGGCGATCTCCTCCAGCAGCGCATCCGGCGCCGGCAGGCCCAGCGCATCGCGCAGCAGGCGCAGCGCCGCCCCGGCGTCGGACGAGCCCCCGCCCAGCCCCGCCGCGACCGGCAGGCGCTTGTCGAGGATCAGGCGGAACGGCGGCTTGGGGCCGGGAAAGCGGGCCAGCAGCGCGCTCGCGGCGCGGACGACGAGGTTCTCGCCCTCCAGCCCCGCCGCGAACGGGCCGGTGGCCTCGAAGCCGGGCGCCTCGGCGGGCTGGATGGCCACCACGTCGCCCACGTCGGCGAACGCCATCAGGCTGGCGACGGGATGATAGCCGTCGTCGCCCGGCCTCCCGACGTGCAGGAACAGGTTGACCTTGGCGGGCGCGAAGGCGCTGAGGCTCATCTCAGCGTTCGGCGACGACCTTGCCGACCACGGGCGTCTCGGGCGCCCCCAGGCCGGACTTCAGCTTGCCGTCGACCCTGGCGCGGATCGCCTCGGGCGGCTCCAGGGTCAGGACCCGGCGCCACTGGAACTCCGCCTCGATCCGCCGCCCGACGCGCCAGTAGGCGTCGCCCAGGTGGTCGTTGATCTCGGGATCGGCGGGCTCCAGCTCCACGGCCCGCTCCAGCTTCTCGACCGCCGACTTGTAGTCGCCCAGCCGGTAGTAGGCCCAGCCGAGGGAATCGACCATCGCCCCGGAACGGGGGTTGGCCTCGGAGGCGCGGCGGACCATGTCCATCGCCTCCTGCAGGCGCTCGCCCCGGTCGATCCAGGTGTAACCGAGATAGTTGAGCAGTTCCGGCTCGTCCGGCTGCTGCTCCAGTGCCTTGGTCAGGTCCTTCTCGGCCTCGTCCCAGCGGCCCGACCGCTCCAGCGCCACGCCGCGCATGTAGAGCAGGCGCCAGTCCGGCGAGCCGTCGCCCCCGGCGATCAGCGCGTCCAGCACCTTGGCGGCGTCGGCATATCGGTCGTTGGCGCGCAGCAGGTCGGCCTGGGTGATGGCGGCGTCACGGTCCTGCGGGTCGGCGGCGACGGCGTCGGCGGCCATCTTCAGCGCCTCGTCCTTCTGGCCCGCGAGCTGGTAGCTCCAGGCCATCTTGGCGCGGGCGGCGGAGTAGTTGGGCGAACCCGACGAGACGCGGCTGTAGGCCTCGCGGGCCGCAGCGGCGTCGTCGGCGGCGTTCATCACGTCGCCGACCAGGACCCACGCCTCGTCGCGGGTTGGGTCGAGCCGCAGGGCCAGGCGCAGGTAGGCCAGCGCCAGTTCCGCCTGCCGCTCGGCGATCATGGCGGCGGCGGGCGCGATCAGCGCCTTGGCCGCGCCCTCGCGCAGGCTGGGCGCCGGCTGCGGGTTACGGCGGCTGTAGGCGCGGGTGCGGGCGGCGGTCAGCTCGCGGTCGCCGGGTTCCTGCATCAGGCCCGACTCATAGAGGGCGATGGCGTCGTCCCAGCGGCCGCGCCGCTCAAGGAAGCCGCCGTAGTCGAGCATGAACAGGCTGCCGACGTCGCCCAGTCCGGTCAGGGCCTTGAAGTCGGTCTCGGCCTCGTCGTAGCGGCGGGCGCGTTCGAACAGGAACGCCTGCCCAAGCTGGCCGAAGTATTCCACCACCTTGTCGCCCGGCACCTCGGGACGGACCAGCGAGCCCTCGGTGTCCCCGGCGGCGGCCGAGGCCCAGGGCGTCAGCAGCGCGGCGGCGGCGCGGTGGGGGAAGCCGATGGGCTCTGCGGTCAGGAGCTGGCGCGCGTCCCGGCCCTTGTTCTGGGCCAACGCCTCGACGCCCCGGACCAGGCGGCCTAGGCGGTAGGTGGCGGTGTTGCCGTTGACGTCGCCGCCAGGGGCCAGCGAGGCGGCCTTGCCGACGTCTCCCGCCAGCACGGCGGCGGTGAAGGCCCGCTCCTTCAGGAAGCCGCCGTCCTGGCTGCCGCCCACGGAGGCGCGCATGAAGTAGTCGGACGCCTCCTGGCTCTTGCCGTCGTTCAGCGCCGCCTGCCCGGCCAGGAACAGGCCGTAGCTGGAGGTCGGAGCCGGCAGCTCGAATTCCAGGTCGCCGAGGGTCATCTCCTGCGTCGAGGCGCAGGCGGCGAGCATCATCAGCGATGCGGCGGCGAAGAGGGTCTTGATCGGGCGCATGGGCTCAACCTGCGGGCTTTGCGGGGATCGGGCAAGAGCCGTGAGTCCTTCGACACGCGACCTTCGGCCGCTGTTCAGGATGACTAGGTTTGGGGCGGCAATGCGTCCGTCATCCCGAGCAGCTACATGTTGGGATAGTTGGGCCCCCCGCCCCCTTCCGGCGTCGTCCAGACGATGTTCTGCGATGGGTCCTTGATGTCGCAGGTTTTGCAGTGGACGCAGTTCTGGGCGTTGATCTGGAACCGCGGGTTGTTCCCGGCCTCGTCGTACAGCACCTCGTACACCCCCGCCGGGCAGTAGAGCCGCGCGGGCTCGCCGTAGCGGGGCAGGTTCACGGCGATGGGGATCGAGGGGTCCTTCAGCTTCAGGTGCGCCGGCTGGTCTTCCTCGTGGTTGGTGGCCGACAGGAAGACGCTCGACAGCTTGTCGAAGCTGATCACGCCGTCGGGCTTGGGATAGGTGATCGGCTCATAGTCCTTGGCCAGCCCCGTCGAGGCCGCGTCCGTCTTGCCGTGCTTCATCGTCCCGAAGAAGGAGAAGCCGCCCAGCAGGCTGGTGGTCCACATGTCGAACATGCCCAGCGCCCCGCCCAGGAATGTGCCGAATTTCGACAGCAGCGGCTTGGCGTTGCGGACGACCTTCAGCTCCCTGGCGACCCAGGAGCTGTCGTAGGCGCTCTGGTACTCGACCAGTTCGTCCGAGGTCCGGCCCGCCTGGATGGCGGCGAAGGCGGCCTCGGCGGCCATCATGCCGGTCTTCATGGCGTTGTGGCTGCCCTTGATGCGCGGCACGTTCACGAAGCCCGCCGAGCAGCCGATCAGCACGCCGCCGGGGAAGGACAGCTTCGGCACCGACTGATAGCCGCCCTCGGTGATGGCGCGGGCGCCGTAGGCGATGCGCTTGCCGCCTTCGAGGTAGGGCCTGATCGAGGGGTGCTGCTTGAAGCGCTGGAACTCGTCGAAGGGCGACAGCCAGGGGTTCTTGTAGCTGAGGTGGACCACGTAGCCGATGGCCACGTAGTTCTCCCCGAAGTGGTACATGAAGCTGCCGCCGCCGGTGTTGTTGTCCAGCGGCCAGCCCGTGGTGTGCTGGGCCAGGCCCGGGCGGAAGTTGGCGTCCGGCACCTGCCAGACTTCCTTCAGGCCGATGCCGAACTTCTGCGGCTCCTTGCCCTTGCAAAGGTCGAAGCGGGCCAGGAGCTGCTTGGCCAGCGAGCCGCGCACGCCCTCGGCGATGAAGGTGTACTTGGCGTGCAGCTCCAGACCCGGCTGGAAGTCGCCCTTGTGTTCGCCGTGGCGGTCGATGCCGAACACGCCGGCGACCACGCCCTTCACCGAGCCGTCATCGTTGTAGACCACGTCGGAGGCGGCCATGCCGGGATAGATCTCGACGCCCAGCGCCTCGGCCTGCCCGCCCAGCCAGCGGCAGACGTTGGCCAGCGAGGCGATGTAGGCGCCTTCGTTGTGCATGAAGCCGGGCATGGCGAAGAGCGGCAGCTCCAGTTCGCCCTGCGGGCCCAGCACCAGCCAGCGGTCCTTGGTGACGGGCGTCTCCAGCGGCGCGCCCAGCTCCTTCCAGTTGGGGAGGAGTTCGTTCAGCGCCTTCGGGTCGATGACCGCGCCGGACAGGATGTGGGCGCCGACTTCGGAGCCCTTCTCCAGAACGGCCACGGAAACGTCCGTCCCGGCCGCCGCCGCGAGCTGCTTCAGCCGGATCGCCGCGCCCAGGCCCGCAGGGCCGGCGCCGACGATGACGACGTCGTACTCCATGGATTCGCGTTCGACGCCTTCGGTCATCTGGCCATACCCCTTGAGCCTTCTCCCGCCCTCCAGCGGGTGGATTCATCGGACTTATCAAGACGTGACGCGCGTATGGTCAAGCGGAAAGGCGCCCCTGCTCCCTTCTCCCCCCGCGGGAGACGGGATAGAACCCGATGATGGTCCCCGACACCCGCGCCGCCGAGAGCCTGCTCGCCTTCTGGGCCGAGGCGGGGGTGGACGCCATGCTGGCGGACGCGCCGGTGGACAAGCTGGCCGAGGGGATGGCCCGGCTGAAGGCCCGCGCCGCGCCGCCCGCTCCCGCCCCCCGCGCCGTCGCCGCGACGGCCCAGGCGGGCCCGGCCGTCACCTCCGCCGTGGCCGAGGCCCGGCGGCTGGCCGCGCAGGCGCAGGACCTGGAGCAGCTCGCCGCCGCCATCGCCGCCTTCGAGGGCTGCCCCCTGCGGTACGAGGGCGCCCGGCAGTCGGTGTTCGCGCGGGGCGCCCCGGACGCGCCGCTGATGATCATCGGCGAAGGCCCCGGCGGGGACGAGGACGCGCAAGGCCAGCCCTTTGTGGGCCGCGCGGGCAAGCTGCTCGACAAGATGGTCGGCGCCGCCGGGCTGACGGGGCGCGTCTTCATCACCAACACCGTCTTCTGGCGCCCGCCCGGCAACCGCACGCCGACGGCGGCCGAGCAGATGGTCTGCGCCCCCTTCCTCGAGCGCGCCATCCAGCTCGTGAACCCGAAGATGCTGATGCTGGCGGGGGGCGCCTCGGCCAAGTCGGTCCTGAAGCGGACCGAGGGAATCCTGACCCTGCGCGGCCGCTGGTTCGAGTGGAAAAGCGAAGACGAAAGCCTCACTCTGCCCGCCTTGCCGACGCTCCATCCGGCCTTCCTGCTGCGCCAGTCGGCGGCCAAGAAGAAGGCGTGGACGGATCTGCTTATGCTCACCGAGAGGCTTGATCGCCCGGACCGTCCTGCGTAAGGCTTTGAAGATCATCGGTTAAGGGAACGCGCCTAAGGACCGCTCGGCGGCGGCGCGAACAGCGTATGAAGCGCAAGGTGGGTGCGCTCCTGATGGCTGCGGCCATTGCGGGGACGATGTCGGGGGCGGCGCTGGCCAAGCCGCGCAAGGCGTCCGTCGACGTGAGTTTCCAGGCGCGCGACGCCTACTACAGCGGCGAGATCGAGAAGGCCTTCAGGCTGGCGCCCAGGGCGGGCGAACGCTGGATCGCCGGGCTGGCCGCCTATCGCCTGTCGAAGTTCGACGAGGCGCGGGGCTTCTTCGAGGTCGTGGCCACCGACGTTTCCGAGGACGCCTGGCTGCGCTCGGCCGCCGCCTTCTGGGCCGCGCGGTCCGCCACGGCGGGCGGCGAGCCCGAGGACGCCCTGCCCTTCCTGCGCATGGCGGCCGGAACGCCCCACACCTTCTACGGCATGATCGCCGAGCGGCAGCTCGCCCTGACCGGACAGCCCCAGTTCATCCGCATGGCCAGCCTGGCGGGCTTCCCGTCCTTCGGCGCCGACGACCACCCGACGCCGGAACTGGTCCCCTACGGCGGCTTCACGCTCGACAAGGCCCTGGTCTACGCGATGGTCCGCCAGGAGAGCCGCTTCAACCAGTACGCCGTCTCGCCCGTCGGCGCGGTCGGGCTGATGCAGCTCATGCCGGCGGCGGCGGCCCGCGCGGCGGGGGACGACAGCCTGCTGACCAACGTCCTGCCGCTGTTCGACGCGGCGACGAACCTGCGGCTCGGGCAGGACTACTTCCAGTGGGTGCTGGAACGCGGCGGCGGCGAGTTCGACATGATGCGCACCCTGGCGGCCTACAACGGCGGCCCGGGGACCCTGCTCAAGACCATCGAGCGCGCGGGACCGGACGCCGACACCCTGACCATCATCGAGAGCCTGCCGGCCCGCGAGACGCGGGCCTATGTCGAGCACGTGATGGCGGCCTACTGGACCTATCGCCGCAAGTTCGGGATGGAGCCCCGCACCCTGGACGCGGTGGCGAACGGCGCACGCCTCATCGACTACCGGCTCGACCAATGACCACCGGCCGACCGGCCTTGCCGTAGCGGTCCTTCCGCACCAGCAGGCCGTCGCGGCGCATCCAGCCCAGCCTGAAGGCCGCGGCCTTGTCCGGCCGCCTGGCCATGTGGGTGGAGACGGCCCGCTCCCAGCCCTCCTCCAGCCGCAGGCCAGGGGACAGGACCAGCAGCCACTCGCTTTTCGCCGCCGCAACGCCGTCGGCGAGCGGGCCGCGCACGATCCTCGCCCCCGCGTCGTCGGCGATCTCCAGCGTCAGGTCGGTGGAGCCGCCGTCGGCCACCACGACCTCCCGCACCAGCCCGTCGACCGCAGCCGCCACCAACGGCGCCAGCGTGTGCGGCAGGTCGGTCTCGGAATTCAGGGTCGCGACGACGACGGAGATCATGGAGCCATCAAGCCCGGCCATGGCGCGGGGTCAATCACGCGTAGGCGACCCAGCCCCGGAACGTGAAGCCGCAGTAGAAAAGACCGACATCCGAGAAGCCCGCCTCGCGCAGCATGGCCTCGTCCTGCTCAGGGCCGAGGATCGGCAGCTCGGCGGCGATCACGGCGCGGGCCTTCTCCACCCTCTCCCGCTCGACCCCGGCGGTGGCCGCGAAAGCGACGTAGCGCGAGAGCCAGAGGTCCTTCTCCTGCGCCGGAAAGCTGAAGTGCGCCACGACGAAGGGTGCGCCCGGCTTCAGCCGCCGCCGCACCTCGCGAAGGGTGCGCAGGCGCTCGTCCGGCTGCACGAAATGAAGCGTCAGGATGCAGGTCGCGGCGTCGAACGGCCCCTCGGGCGCCGCGTCGATATAGCCCTCGTGCAGCCGCACGCGCGAGGCCAGCGGTCCCAGCGTCGAGGCCGCCAGCTTCAGCATCTCGGACGCCGGGTCGACACCGTCGAACCGCCAGGCCGGATAGGCTTCGGCGAAGACCTTCAGCTCCAGCCCGCCTCCCGCCCCCAGGACCAGCACACGGGCGTCCTCGGGCGCGCGCTCGGCGAGCAGCAGCGCCGCCATCCGCTGGAGGTCGCGGAAGCCGGGCACGAGACGGGGCGGCCCCTCGGCGTAGCTGGCGACGGCTTCGGGGTCCTGGAAGGGCTCTAGAGACATCGATACACTATAACATCATCGCGGCGACGGAATGCAATTGTTCTATATTTGTTCTCACATTATGCTCGCGGGATGCCGCTCCACCCCAACGGCCGAGGCGCGCGGTCCAACGCCACGAGCCGCTACCTGACCGACAAGCGCGAGGCGTTCGACGACGGCTGGACGCCGGACGACGTCGATCCGCCGAAGCTGACGACCGTCGTCGCGCCGATGAAGTCCAGGACCGTCATCGCCCGCAACCAGAGCCCGGACATCGGCTTCGACCGTTCGATCAACCCCTACCGGGGATGCGAGCACGGCTGCATCTACTGCTACGCCCGGCCCGCGCATGCCTACCTCGGCCTGTCGCCGGGGCTGGATTTCGAGTCCCGGCTGTTCTTCAAGCCCGAGGCGGGAAAGCTGCTGGAGCGGGAGTTGTCGAAGCCCAACTACAAGCCCGGCGTCATCCATATCGGCGGAGACACCGACCCCTACCAGCCGCAGGAACGGCGCCTCAGGGTCACGCGGCAGGTCATCGAGGTCCTTTCCCGTTTCAACCACCCATTCTCCATCATCACCAAGTCGGCGTTGATAACGCGCGACCTCGACGTGCTCGGGCCGATGGGGCGGGAGAAACTGGCCCGGGCCGCCGTGTCGGTGACGACGCTGGACCGGCGCCTCGCCCGCAGCATGGAGCCCAGGGCCGCCACGCCCGAGCGGCGGCTGGACGCCATCCGCCAACTCACCGAGGCGGGCGTGGGGACGGTGGTGATGTTCGCGCCCGTCATCCCCGGCCTGAACGACCACGAGCTGGAGGAGGTGCTGGAACGCGCCGCCGAGGCCGGGGCCACCGGCGCGGGCTACGTCGCCCTGCGCCTGCCGCTGGAGATCAAGGACCTGTTCCGCGAGTGGCTGGAAACCGACCACCCCGACCGTGCCCGCCGGGTGATGTCGCTGGTGCGCCAGATGCGCGGGGGCCAGGACTACGACCCTGAATGGGGCCAGCGGATGCGCGGCTCGGGGCCGGTGGCCGACATGCTGGCCCGGCGGTTCGAGGTGGCCCAGCGCCGCTTCGGCCTGACCCAGCGGTGGGGGAAGCTGGACCTCGGCCGGTTCCGCGTCCCGCCGAAGGCCGGGGATCAGATGGCGCTTTTCTGAAGCAGCAGCGCCTTGGTCAGGAACGCCTTGTCCCGGCCGACCGGCTCAAGGGGCCGGAACAGCGCCTCCAGGTCCGTCTCGGCGTAGCTGGCGTAGTAGGGCTCGTGGAAGAAGGCCGGGAAGGCTTCCAGCAGGCGGGCGAGGTCCGGTTCGTCCTGCGGCTGGACCGAGTCCGCGAAGGCCAGCACCCCGCTGGGCTTCAGCACCCGCGCGATCTCGGCCGCCACGATGGGCCGCACACGGGGCGGCAGTTCGTGGAAGAGGTAGATGCAGGTCACCGCGTCCAGGCTCGCGTCCGCGAACGGCAGCCGCTCGGCGTTGGCCTGGGCCAGCGCCGCCACGCCCGACCGCGCCCTCGCCTCGATCAGGTAGGCGGGCGACAGGTCCAGTCCCATCACCTTCGCCCTCGGGAAGGCCCGCGTCAGGTCCTTCAGGAACGAGCCGGAGCCGCAGGCCAGGTCCAGGACCGTCAGCCCCCGCTGGTCGCGTCCGCGCCATGCCTTCGCCAGCAGCGACAGCGCCCGGCGGCGCATCGCCCCCGCCGCGCCCGAGAACAGCGCCTCGACCTGGGCGTCGTAGCGGCGGGCGCTGTCGGCGGTGAACCAGCCGCCTGTCTGGTAGTGGAAATTCTGCCGGTAATAGCTTGGGTAGGCTTTGGAATTGACGCTCTCCCTCACCTCCGTCCGATGCTCGCGGCGGCGGCGGGCGTCCACGGCCCCGGCGTCGGCCAGGAAGTCGGCGGCGCGGCGCAGCACGTCCACCGCGTCGACCTCGGTGTCCATGGCCGGATAGAGCCCGGCGGCCACGTCGCGGGCGTCCTTCTCGAACGCGGCGAGGTAGGCGCGGCGCAGGCGCACGACCGAGACCGGAGGGGTGGCGGGCTGGAAGTCGCCCTTGCCCGGCCGCACCACGGCGCGGGCGGCCGCCCCGCTGGCGGTCCACCAGGCGGCCTTGGCCGCGGCGCCGGCCAGATGAGCCGCCAGATCGAGCCTGAATGCCTGCCGCATGGTCCGTTACCTGCTGAACACGCCCACCAGTTCAATGTGGGGCGACCAGAGGAACTGGTCCACAGGCAGCACACGCTCCAGCACGAATCCGGCGTCCGTCAGCACCCTGGCGTCGCGGGCGAAGGTGGCCGGGTTGCAGGACACGTAGGCGACGCGGGGCGTGGCCGAACGGGCGATTTCCCCCGCCTGTTCCAGCGCCCCGGCGCGCGGCGGGTCGAGGACCACGGCGTCGATCTTCGCCAGCTCCGAGGCCAGCACCGGCCGCCGGGCAAGGTCGCGCGCCTCGGCGGCGATGGGCTTCAGCCCCTGGGCCGATCCCATGGCGGCGCGCAGGGCGGCGATGGCGGGCGCGGCGGAATCGGCGGCCAGCACGGACCCGACCTCGGCCAGCCGGAAGGTGAAGGTGCCGACGCCGCAATAGAGGTCGGCCAGCCGCGACGCCCCCGCCACGGACTGCACCGCGAAGTCGGCCATCGCCCGCTCGGCCTGGGGCGCGGCCTGTAGGAAGGCGCCCGGTGGCAGGGCGACGACGGCGGGACCCAGCTTCACCATCGGCTGGCGGGCCTGGTAGACGATCTCGCCGCCCATGGTCACGCGGGCCATGTCGCCGGCGGACGCCGCCTCCGCCGCCCGCATCCGGGCGTCGGCCGACAACCCGCCGCTGCGGCGCTCGACGCCGGTCACGTCCACGTCCAGTCCCGTCGCCGTCCAGGTGACGTGCAGGGTGGGCGCGGACTTCGGATGCTCCAGGAACGGATCGGCCAGCCGCCGCAGCGCCGGGAAGGCCGCGACCAGGCGCGGGTCGGCGATGGGGCAGGTCTCGATCTCGACCAGCCGCCAGGACCGGCGGGCCTTGAAGCCGATCACCGCCCCACCCTTCCCCCTGCGGGCATGCAGGGCCAGGCGCCGCCGCGCCCCCGGAGGCGTGGCGAAGGTCGGCAGGATGTCCGTCTCGATCCGCTCGCGGGCCAGGGCGGCGCGCACCTGGTCGGCCTTCCAGGCGAGGTAGGGCTCGGCCGCCCAGTGCTGGAGGGCGCAGCCGCCGCATTCGCCGTAGTGGGGCGAGACCGGCGCCACCCGCTCGGGACTGGCGCGCAGCAGTTCCACGTCCTCGGCCCGGCCGCCTTCGACGCGCGCCCTCACCCTCTCGCCCGCCAGGGTCAGCGGCACGAACACCGGGCCGGGGGCGATGCCGTCGCCCTGCGCGCCCACGCGCTCGATCTCAAGCTCGACCATGCGCGGAACTTCCCCTTCGCCAACCCATTAACCGGACGCCGCCCGGCGCCGCCCCGGCCCAGATGAACGAAGATGAACGGCTTGCTCAACGTTCGTTCAGGCTGGGGCCGTCAACCTCCCCCCATAACATCGGCGGTCGGTGGAAGGAGAAGGATATGAGGACCATGCTCGCGCTCGTCGCCGCCGTGGCGATCACCGCTCCCACGCTGGCCGTTCCCCAGTACGCCTTCGCCCAGTCGGCCCGTTCCTACGGCAGCGGCGACGTCTGCGCCTCGCAAAAGCGCCAGGCCGGCAACAAGGGCGCGCTCGTCGGCGGCCTGCTCGGCGCGGTCGTGGGCTCGCAGGTGGCGGCGCGCGGCGCCAAGACCGAGGGCGCGGTGCTGGGCGGCGCGGTCGGCGCCGTGGCGGGCAACCAGATCGCCAAGAAGAACGTGCGCTGCGTCGACTATCCGCGCCGCGTCTCCTACCGCCGCGACAACTGCCGCTGGGTGCAGGAGTACTACGGCGGCCGGAACCACGATTTCGAGGTCTGCCGCGGACGCGACGGCGTCTGGCGGCCGAGCGGGCGGGGCTGACGGCCCCGCTCTCAACGCATCATCGAGTTTGAGGGAGAGTTGGACATGAACATGCTGGCGAAAGGCGCGCTCTGCGCGGCGGCCGCGGCGATGACGCTGGGGGGCATGGCCCTCCCGACCGTCGCCTCGGCGCAGGACGGCTACTACGACGGCCGCGGCTACCACTACGACCCCTGCCGCCGGGACACGACCCAGCGCGGCACGACCGGCGCCCTGGTGGGCGGCGGCCTGGGCGCGGTGGTCGGCAGCAACATCGCCGGGCGCGGCGTGCGCACCGAAGGCGCGGTGCTGGGCGGCCTGCTCGGCGCGGCCATCGGCGCGGGCGTCGGCCGTGAGTCGGCGGCCTGTGCGCCGGGCCACGTCCCGCCGCCTCCCCCGCCCCCGGAAGCCAGCTACGGCTACGGCCACTACGACCGCTACGGCTCCGGCTATGGTCCGTCCTACGAGTACGACGCCCAGCCCTACCAGGGCAGCTACGGCTACGACTACGACAACCAGGGCTACGCCTACAGCGTGACCGACGCCCCGGCCGGGGCCGACGGCTGCACCCTGGCCGAAAGCCCGATCTACCTGCCGGACGGCCGCGTCCAGAAGCGCTTCGTGCGCGTCTGCCGCGATGCGTCGGGCCGGTACCAGGTCGTCGACTGACGCGTACCCGCCCCCCATTGTCAGTCGGCGTCGAAGCCGTCCGTGCCGCCAGTCACGGGCGGCTTCTTTGCGC
Organism: uncultured Caulobacter sp.; assembly: GCA_964579695.1. Classification (GTDB taxonomy): domain Bacteria; phylum Pseudomonadota; class Alphaproteobacteria; order Caulobacterales; family Caulobacteraceae; genus Caulobacter. The sequence goes on from CAZOHI010000010.1 coordinate 30,907, forward strand.
GTGGAGCAGGTATTCGACGTTGCCGTCGCCGCCCGTCACCGGGCTCTCGGCGCTCGCCAGGACCGACCAGCCGGAGCCTTCGAGGAAGGCCGCGACCTCGGCCAGCACCCTCTCGCGGACAGCCTCGTCCTTCACGATCCCGCCCTTGCCGACATCCGCGCGCCCCGCCTCGAACTGCGGCTTGACCAGGGTGACGAGGTCCGCGCCCGGCGCCGCGAGCGACAGCGGCCGGGGCAGCGCCTTGGCGAGGCCGATGAAGCTGACGTCGCAGACGACAAGGTCCGGCGCTTCGGGCAATTCCAGCGTCCGGGCGTCCGCGCCGGACATCTCCACGACGCGCGGATCGGCGGCGACCTTCGGGTGCAACTGCCCCCGGCCGACATCGACCGCATAGACCCGCGCCGCGCCGTGGGCGAGGCAGACCTGCGTGAAGCCCCCGGTCGAGGCGCCGACGTCCAGCACCACCCGTCCCGCCACCTCCACCGGCCACAGCGCCAGCGCGTGGGCCAGCTTCAGCGCCCCGCGCCCGACCCAGGGATGGGCGGCCTGCGCCTCCAGCGGCGCTTCCTCGTCCACGAGGTCGGAGGCCCTGGCCACCACGGCGACGCCCACGCGGACCCGGCCCGCCTCGATGGCGGCCCTGGCCTTGGCCCGGCTCTCGAACAGGCCGCGTTCGACCAGCAGGACGTCTGCGCGCTTTCGGCTCATGGCCCAACCCCTTGCCAAGGTTGCGGCTTCGGGTCCACCGTCGAGGCATGAGCGCCTTCACAAGACGGGCCCTGCTGGCCGCCGCCTCCGCCCTGCCCGCCCTTTCGGCGCGGGCCGCCGCTCCCTCCGCCTCCGCTCCCTGGACCCCGGACGGGACCGAGATCGCCGCCCGCATCCGGCGCGGCGAGACCACCGCCGCCGAGGTGGTCGAGGACGCCATCCGCAAGGCCGAGGCGTTGCAGCCGAAGCTGAACTTCGTCGTCAATTCCGCCTACGACCGGGCGCTGGACGAGGCCAGGAAGGGCGGCCGGACGGGGCCGTTCGCGGGCCTGCCGGTCTTCATCAAGGACCTGAACGACGCCAGGGGCCTGCCCACCCGCTACGGCTCGCGCTGGGCGCTGGGGATGCCGCCTGCGGCGACGCAGGACGCCTATGTCGACGCGTTCGAGAAGGCGGGCTTCATCGTCATCGGCAAGTCCTCGACGCCGGAGCACGGCTTCCTGCCGACTACGGAGCCGCTGGGCTTCGGGCCGACGCGCAACCCGTGGAACCTGACCCGCTCGGCGGGGGGCTCGTCCGGCGGGTCGGCGGCGGCGACGGCGGCGGGGGTCATCCCCATCGGCCACGCCAACGACGGCGGCGGCTCGATCCGAATCCCGGCGTCCTGCTGCGGCCTGTTCGGGCTGAAACCCTCGCGGGCCCGGATGATCGAGGCGAGGCCCAGCCGCCGGGCCATCGACCTGGCCGTCGAGCATTGCGTCACCCGCTCCGTCCGCGACAGCGCGGCCCTGTTCGCCGTCACCGAGAACACGGCGGCCGATGCGCCTCACAAGCCCGTCGGCCTCATCGAAGGGCCGTCGAAGAAGCGCCTGCGGGTCGGACTGGTGTTCGAGACGGGCACGGGCCTGGAGCCGGACGCGGAGGTGCGCGCCGCCATCGAATCCACCGCCGCCCTGCTGCGCGACCTCGGCCACACGGTCGAGCCGACCAAGTGGCCGATCAACGGGCCGCAGTTCGCCGAGGACTTCACCATCGTCTGGTCGTCGGGCGCGGCCGTGATGGTGCGCGACGTGACCGCCGCCATCGGCCGGGCGCCGGACGACACCGTCCTGGAGCCGTTCAGCCTGCGGATGGCCGAGCTGGTCGCGGAACTGCCCAAGGGCGCGGCGGAGGCGGCGGTCGGACGGCTGGAGGCGGCCTCAGTGGACTACGACCGCTGGTTCGAGAGCTTCGACGTCATCCTCTCGCCCGTGCTGGCCCAGCCGCCGGTCCCGCTGGAATTCACGCGCGGCGACGTGCCGTTCGAGGAGCTTCAGGCCCGGCTGGCGGCGTATGTCGGCTACACCCCCGTGCACAATGTGGCGGGCGCCCCGGCGATGAGCGTGCCGCTCTACTGGACGCAGGACGGCCTGCCGGTGGGCTCGCACCTGGCCGGACGGGCGGGATCGGAGCGGATGCTGTTCGAGCTGGCCTATGAGCTGGAACAGGCGCGGCCGTGGGCGCACCTGCGTCCGCCGGTTCACGCCTAGTCGAAAATCTTCTTCAGTTCGGTCTTCACGATCTTGCCGTTGGCGTTGCGGGGCAGGGTCTCGTGCCAGAAGACCACCTTCACCGGCACCTTGAAGGCCGCCAGCCGCTCGGCGACGAAGGCGCGCAGTTCCTGCTCGGTCGCCTCAGCGCCCGGCTTCAGGGTCACGACGGCGGCAGGCTCCTCGCCCAGCGTCTTGTGCGGAATGCCGACCAGCGCCGCGTCCATGATCGCCGGGTGGTCGTAGAGGACGTTCTCGACCTCGATGCAGTAGATGTTCTCGCCGCCCCGGATCAGCATGTCCTTGGCGCGGTCGATGATGTAGCAGAAGCCCTCCGCGTCGAGCCGCGCCAGGTCGCCGGTCTTCACCCAGCCGTCGACGAAGGTCTGGGCCGTGGCCTCGGGCTTGTTCCAGTAGCCCTTCACCACCTGCGGCCCCTTGAACCACAGCTCGCCCACCTCGCCGACCGGCAGCTCGGCCGTGCCTTCGAGGTTCATGATCTTCATCTCGCTGACCGGCACGGCCGGGCCGCAGGAATCCGGGCGGTGCTCGTAGTCCTCGGCCATGTGGTGCGTCGCCGTGGCCGAAGTCTCCGTCATGCCCCAGCCGTTGCCGGGCTGGGAGGCGGGCCACGTTTCCTTGATCTTGCGCACCAGTTCCGGGGCCGAGGGCGCGCCGCCGTAGGCCACCGCCTCCAGCGACGACAGGTCGTAGTTCGCCCGCGCCGGATGCTCGATGAGCTGCCAGGCGATGGTCGGCACGCCGCCCGCCTGGGTGACCTTCTCGCGCTCGATCAGCTCGAACGCCTTCACCGGGTCCCACTTGTACATCATCACCAGCTTGGCGCCGGTGAACAGGCTGGGGTTCAGCACCGCGTAGCAGCCGGTGGCGTGGAAGAACGGCACGCTGATCAGCGAGGAGCGCTGCGGCCCCGTGGGATCGGGCGTCGGGGGCATCTCGCCCCGGCGCAGGAAGGACCGCGCCGCCGACGACATCGACGAGAAGATGTTGGTCATCACGTTGCGATGGGTGGCCAGCGCCCCCTTCGGCTTACCCGTGGTGCCGGAGGTGTAGAAGATGGTGGCGTCGTCCTCGGGGCCGACCTCGACCTGCGGCAGGGGCGCGTCCGGCAGGGCGGCCCAGTCGTTCGGGGCGCCGATCACCTCCTCCAGCTTGACGAGCTTCGGATGGGCGACCTCGTCCCGCTCGCGGCTGACATAGATCAGCTCCAGCGCCGGGCAGTTGGGCAGGTGCTCGGCCAGCCGCTCCATGCGCTCGGCGTCCATGACCGCGACCTTGGCGCCGGAATCGGTCAGGCCGTACTCCAGCTCCGCGCCCGTCCACCAGGCGTTCAGCGGCGTGACGATCGCGCCCAGGGTCATGGCGGCGTAGAAGGCCACCGGCCATTCCGGCAGGTTGCGCATGATGATGGCGACCCGGTCGCCCTTGACCACCCCGCGCGAGGCCAGCTCGGCGGCGAAGGCGGCGACGGCCCGGTGGAAGGCCTCGAAGGTGACCTGCTCGTCCTCGTAGACGAGGAAGACCCGCTGGCCGAACGCCCGGCCGACGGAGACGACGGAGCCGAGGTTGGGAGGGAGGTTCTTCCAGACCTTGGTCCGCACCCCGCGGATGTCGATCTCTTCGGTTTCCAGGGGTGAGCCCGGCCCCGTGATCAGGGCGTGCGCCTGCTGGATGGACATCGCGGGCCAGGGCTTGGCGTCGGTCATTTGCGTGGTCTCCCGGGGGTGTTGACGACGCCTCTGTCGGAACGTCTTGGAACCCCTGAAAGCATACGGCGAGAGCGGATGCAAACGCCCGTATGAGTTTACGCGACGGCAGCCAGCCGGGCCAGCGCGGCCTCCAGCTTCGCCTTGGCGGCTTGCGCTTCGGCCAGGCGTTCGCGGTTCTCCTCGACCACCTCCTCCGGCGCGCGGGCGATGAAGTCGGCGTTGGCCAGCTTCTTGGCCGTGCGGTCGATGTCGGAGGACGCGGCGGCGATCTCCTTGGCCAGGCGGCCCTTCTCGGCGGTCAGGTCGATGAACTGGGCGATGGCCAGGGCGGCGGTCGCCTCGCCGACCACGAAGGGCGCGGCCCCGGCCGGCGGGGCGTCGGCCTCGCGCACGCCTTCCAGCCGCCCGAGCGAGACGATCAGGTCGCGGTGGCGGGCCAGCCGCTCGCGGGTCGCCTCGCCCGCGCCGCTGAGGCTGAGCGGCGGACGGGCCGACGGCGGCACGTTCATCTCGGCGCGGATGGAGCGGACTTCGCCGACCAGATCGACCAGCCAGCCGATCTCGGCCTCGGCGGTGGCGTCGATGTAGCTGTCCGGCAGTTCCGGCCACGCGGCGGTCATCAGGAAGCCGTCGCGCCTGGCGCCGAACTCGGCGGTCTTGTCCCACAGCTCCTCGGTGATGAAGGGCATCACCGGATGCAGCAGCTTCAGGCAGACGTCGAGGGTCCAGGCGGCGGTGGCTCTGGTCTCGGCGCGGGCGGCCTCGTCGTCGCCGTTCAGGATCGGCTTGGCGAGTTCGAGATACCAGTCGCAGAAGACGTTCCAGATGAAGCGGTAGAGAGCCCCGGCCGCATCGTCGAAGGCGCAGTCTTCCAGCGCGCGGGTCACCTCGGCGGCGGTCTTGGCCGTCTCGCCGCGTATCCACTTGTTGATCGTCTGGGTCACGTTCGCGGGGTCGAAATCCTCCACGCGGACACATTCGTTCATCTGGCAGAAGCGGGCGGCGTTCCACAGCTTCGTACCGAAATTACGGTAGCCTTCAATGCGCTGCTTCGACAATTTAATGTCGCGCGCCTGCCCCGACATGGCCGTCAGGGTGAAGCGGACGGCGTCGCAGCCCAGGTCGTCGATCAGCTCCAGGGGGTCCATGACGTTGCCCTTGGACTTCGACATCTTCGCGCCGGTCGCGTCGCGGACCAGGGCGTTGATGAACACCCGCCGGAACGGGACCTCGCCCATGAAGTGCAGGCCCATCATCATCATCCGGGCGACCCAGAAGAAGATGATGTCGAAGCCCGTCACCAGCGTGTGGGTCGGATAGAACTTCGCCAGGTCCGCCGTGTCCTCCGGCCAGCCCATGGTCGAGAACGGCCACAGGCCCGACGAGAACCAGGTGTCGAGGACGTCGTCGTCCTGGCGCAGGATGGTCTCCTCGCCGTAGCGGATCTGGGCGGCGGCCTGGGCCTCCTCCTCGCTCTCCTCGACGAAGACGTGGCCGTCGGGGCCGTACCAGGCAGGGATGCGGTGGCCCCACCAGAGTTGGCGCGACACGCACCACGGCTCGATGTTCCGCAGCCACTCGAAGTAGGTCTTTTCCCAGTTCCGGGGCTCGAAGACCGTCCGGCCCTCCTCCACCGCCTTGATGGCGGGCTGGGCGAGGGTCTTTGCGTCGACGTACCACTGGTCGGTCAGGTAGGGCTCGATGACCACGCCGGAGCGGTCGCCGTGCGGGACGGTGTGGCGGGTCTTCTCGACCTCGCGCAGCAGGCCGTTCTCCTCGAACCAGGCGATGACCTTCTTGCGGGCCTCGAAGCGGTCGAGGCCGCGATAGCCCTCGGGAACGGCGTCGTTCAGCCGAGCCTGGTCGTCCAGGATGTTGATGGCGGGCAGGCCGTGGCGCTTGCCGACCTGGAAGTCGTTGAAGTCGTGCGCCGGGGTGATCTTCACCGCCCCCGAGCCCTTCTCCGGGTCTGCGTATTCGTCGGCGACGACCGGGATCAGGCGACCGGCGATCGGCAGGCGCACCTGCTTGCCGACGAGGTCCTTGTAGCGTTCGTCGTCCGGGTGCACCGCGACGGCGGTGTCGCCCAGCATCGTCTCCGGCCGCGTGGTGGCGACGACGATCTCGCCCGAGCCGTCGGCCAGCGGATAGGCGAAGTGCCAGTAGGCCCCGTCGACCTCCTTCTGCTCGACCTCCAGGTCGGAGATGGCGGTCTGGAAATGCGGGTCCCAGTTCACCAGCCGCTTGTCGCGGTAGATGAGCCCTTCCTTGTGGAGCCGCACGAACACGCGGCGCACGGCCGCCGACAGCCCGGCGTCCAGCGTGAACCGCTCGCGGCCCCAGTCGCAGGAGGCGCCCAGGCGGCGAAGCTGGTTCTGGATCGTGCCGGAGGACTGCGCCTTCCACTCCCAGACCTTGTCGACGAAGGCTTCACGGCCCATCTCGCGCCGCCCGACGTTGCCGGCGGCGGCGAGCTGGCGCTCGACCACCATCTGGGTGGCGATCCCGGCGTGGTCCGTGCCTGGCAGCCACAGCGCCGCCTTGCCGCGCATCCGCTGGAAGCGGATCAGCACGTCCTGCAGCGTGTTGTTCAGCGCGTGGCCGATGTGCAGCGAGCCGGTGACGTTCGGCGGCGGGATGACGATGCTGAACGACTCGGCGTCCGGGTCGCGCGCCAGCACGGACTCGGGGGCGAAGGCGCCGGAGTCCTCCCAGGCGGCGTAAAGCCGCGGTTCGACGGTCTTGGGATCGAAGGTCTTTTCGAGCATGGTGCGGCGCGTTGAGGTTTTTCGTGGTTCGAGACGCCGTCCTTGGCGGACGGCTCCTGACCATGACGACCTCTATGCGGTCAATACACGTTCGTCATCCTGAAGAGGCGCGAAACCGCGCTCGTCAGGCCACCCGGCCGCGGGCGATGCGCTCGACTTCTTCCTTCACCGCCGCCTCGACGACGCGCGGCAGGTTCTCGTCCAGCCACTGCTTCAGCAGCGGCTTGAGCAGCTCGCGGGTCACGTCTTCCAGCGTGCGGGAATCGCGCGGCATGGAGATGGCGGCCGACAGGGCTCCGAAGGCGGACGCGGCGGCGGACGCGGCGGCGGCCCCGACCAGCGATTCGTCGGCGCGGGGCGTCGGCGCGGCCGGCGGCGGGCTGTAGGGCTCGGGCTCCGGCTCATAGGACGGCGCGGGCTCGGGCTCATAGGCGGGCTCGGCCCTGGCGGGCGCGGGTGTGTAGACGTCCAGGTCGCCGACGGTTTCGACGGGCTCCGGCTCCTGCATGTCCTGGGTCAGTTCGAGGACGTCCTCCTCGGCCGCGAACACGTCCGGCTCAGGCTCCGGCTCGTGAGCGGGTTCGGGAGCCGCCTCGGCGGCCGCGGCCTGCGGCTGGTCGTCCTCGGAAATGATGCGGCGGATGGAGGCGAGAATCTCCTCCATCGTCGGTTCCTGGGCGGTCTGGTCGGACATAGGGCGAGGCCGTGGACTGGAGGAGCGTCGAATCCGCGCTACCGTAAGCGCGCGGCCCGGATGGTGCAAACTTCGACGCCCTTGCGCAAGCTTCGCTTTCGCCGCAGGGACGAAGGCGGCTCGCGCAGCAGGCGAAGCCTAGTTCCCGGTCGCGATGGGCGAGTCTTGGGGCGCCGGGCCGATGACCGGCGCGCCGACGCGGTCGATGACCTCCACCACCGGCTCCCACGGCACCCAGCCCCACGAGCGCTTCACGCGGTCGAAGTTGGCCGAGGCGTCGTAGACCTCCACGCCGGGCACGAGGTTCTGGGCCTCCAGCAGCCCCATGGCCGACAGCACCAGCGCCCCGGCGACATACTCGTCGCGGCGGGCGCTGATCAGGGCCAGTTCGGCGTTGCGCAGTTCCTGCTCGGCGTTCAGCACGTCCAGCGTGGTGCGCAGGCCGACCTGGGCCTCCTCGCGCACGCCTTCGAAGGCGATGCGGGCCGCCCTCACCTGCTCCTCGTTGGCCGCTAGGTTGGCGCGCGAGCCGAGAAGCTGGTTCCACGACTGCGAGACCGACTGCAGCACGTCGCGGCGGGCGCCCTCGATGGCGATGCGGTCGGCGTTGTTGCGCTCGGCCGACTGGCGGATGCGCGAGTTGGTCAGGCCGCCGGTGAAGATCGGCACCGAGGCGACGACGGAAGCCGACAGGGCCCGGTCGTAGTCGTTGAAGCGGCTGTCCGCCTCGCCCGAATAGCCGAGCGAGCCGCGCAGGCCGACGGTCGGGCGGCGCTCGGCGCGCGCCGAGGCGACGCGGGCGCGGCTGGCCTGCTCGGCGTAGGCGGCGGCCAGGAGCTGCGGGTTGTTGGTCTCGGCCTTGTCGAAGGCTTCGTCCACGGTCTTCGGCAGGATGTTCTCCAGCGACGGCTCGGGGGCCAGGTCGGTGGGGTTCTGGCCGACCACGGCGGCGTAGGTCGCCCGGCTGATGGCCAGCGACGCCTGGGAGGACGACAGCCCGGCCTTGGCGGCGGCCAGGCGGGCTTCGGCTTGCGCCACGTCCGTGCGGGTGATCTCGCCGACCTCGAACCGGGCGCGGGCCTCGTCGAGCTGGCGTTGCAGGACGGCGTTGTTTTCCTGGCTGATGCGCAGGCGTTCCTGGTCACGGCGCACGTCGACGTAGGACTGGACCACCTGGGCCAGCACCCCAGCCTCGACGCTGCGCAGCCCCTCGCGCCCGGCCAGCACGTCGGCCTGCGAGGCGCTGATCTGAGAGGTCACGCGGCCGCCGGTATAGAGCGGCTGGGTGACGGAAAGGGTGGCGCTGGCCGAGTCGCTGTCGGAGCTGTCGACCATGACCACCACGTCCGGGGTCAGGGGGTCGTTGTCGTCATCGACGCGGGTGACGCGGGAGGAGCCGAAATCCGTCTCCGACCTCGACGCCTGGATGCTCGCGTCCACAGAGGGCCGCAGTCCCGTGCGCGCCTGGACGTAGTTCTCGTCCAGGGCCCGCTGGCTGGCGCGCTGTTCCTGCAAGGTGGGATTGGTCTGGTAGGCCAGCGCGATCGCGTCGGCCAGGGTCTCGGCGCTTGCGGCGGATGCGGCCATCAGGCCCGCGCTGCAGACGGCGGCGAGCAGGCCCGCCCGGAGGCTCTTCGACATACGGTATCCCCAAACCACGCCCTACGGCGCCGGTTCTATATGAGGGTTGAGTTACGGCGCCGCCAGTCGCGGCGGGTTAAGCTTTTTTCACGGCCCTGTTGCAGCGGCATTGCAGGTTTGAAGCGTTACTCAGAAGGCGAAACGACGCTCCGGCTCGAAGCCCGGCATCACCGGAGGCATGGAATCGAACAGCGGCCGGCGGCCGACGCCCTCTTCCGCCGGAAGATAGAGAACGGCCTTGCCCGCCGGTCCGTTGCGCTCGACCACGCCCAGCCGTCCGCCCTTGGACAGAGCGGCCGTCCAGGCGGCGGGGGCGGTGGTGACGCCGCCCTCGCAGACGATCACGTCGTAGCGGCCGGACACCGCCGTCAGGTCCTCGCCGTCCAGGCGCTCGACCGACAGGCCCATCTCCTCCAGCACGGCGGCGGCGTAGGGCGCGGCGATGGCCAGCGCCTTCTCCCCCGCCTGCGGCCGGATGGCCTGGAGCAGCTTGGCGACGTCGCGCGGCTTGAGCATAAAGCGGCCGGGCGCGTATTCGACCTCGACGTCGGCATAGGCCGCGTGGGCGCGGGACGGCGGGGCCAGCGCCTCGCGGGCGACCTTGCGCATGGCGTCCTGGATGGCGAGGTCGGTGACGTCGTTGGTCCGCACCTGGCTCTCGACCATGTTCGTCCGCGCGGTCGTGAAATCGGCGCTCATCGGCAGGGAATCCTAACAGGGACTGCGTTCGCGAACGGCTTATAGGTCCGCCCCCGAGGCCAAGCAATGCGAGGGACGTAAAGCGTCCCCTCCAAATGGGGCATGGCGCCCCCGCCTTCCCCCTACCCCTGCGATGCGCGAAGCCTCGTCGCCGTCATTGCAGAGATAGAGTCCATGCGTTTGCGCCTGACCTGATCGCCTCGCTGTCCCTGGCCGTCGTCTACGAGGAGCCGCGGACCTGATGACCAGGGCCATGATCAGGAACCAGACAAAGCTCGCCATCGAGAAGGCGAATGGCCAGGCCGATACGCTGGCGGCCGGCAGGAGCCTGCGCCCCCTGCCCTTAGGCGTCGGCCCTAGACTTCCTCAGCGGATCTCGAACACGTGGTACATCGGGCCGTCCGGGGTGCGGGCGCCGTTGGCGACGGCGATCACGCGGTTGAGCCATTCGTAGCGCGGATCGGCGGTTTCGAAGCGCGGCGTCGTGCGCACGTAGATGTCCTCGTAGGGCAGGACTTCACGGCGGCGGAACTTCTCGTTGTTGGCCGGCGTCGTGCCGCAGGCGAGGCCGACGTACTGCATCGAGATGCGGGCGCCGTCGTCGGTTTCCAGGGCGATGCGCACGTCGATGACCATCGCTCCGTCGCCGCGCCAGATCACCCAGTCCGCCCCGTGCGGCAGGACGCGGCCGCGCAGCCTCGGCCCCTCGAAGGCGCCGCCGACCACGGGAAAGATGGCCCGCTCGCCGCCGGCCACCGCGCCGATGGGCTGGGTCTGGTCGTAGGCGACGTTGAGCCGCATCACGAACAGCGGCTCGGACTTGAGTTGGTCGATCATTCCCCGGCTCCTTCGCTCGGTTCGAGGGCCGAGAACCGACGGCGTTGCTCGGCGGCGTTTCCATATGAAAGGTCGATCATCGTCAGGCGCTTGAGGTAGTGGCCGATCGGCAGTTCGTCGCTGAACCCGACGCCGCCATGTAGCTGGACCGCCTGGCGGCCGACATAGAGACCGCACTGCCCTACCCGCGCCTTTGCGGCGGCGATAACGCGGCGACGTTCGTCGCCCGGCCCGTCCAGCGCGAGCGTCGCCAAGTACATCATCGAGCGCGCTTCCTCGCACGCGATGGCCATGTCCACCGCGCGGTGCTGCAGCGCCTGGAAGCCGCCGATGGGCTGACCGAACTGGCGGCGCGTCTTGAGATGCTGGAGCGTCTGCTCGCAGGCCGCTTCCATGGCGCCCACCGCCTCGGCCAGCCGAGCCGCGATGGCCAGCGCTACGGCTTCCTCGAGAAGGCCGTAGCCATGGCCGACCTCGCCGATGACGTGCGTGTCGGCGACGGCGACGCCGCCAAGCGAAAGCGCGGCGTTGTGTCGGTGGTCCATGGCCCGGAAGGCTTTGACCTCAAGCCCCGCCGCGTCGCTCGGGACCAGGAACAGGGTGATCCCCTCCCGCGCGTCGTCGGCGCCCCCGGTGCGGGCGGGAACCACGAACCAGTCCGCGTGGGCGCCGTCGAGCACGTGGCTCTTCTCGCCGGTGAGACGATAACCGTCGGCGGTCCTCTCGGCGCGAGTGGCGACGCCGGCGAGATCGAAGCGGCCGTCCGGCTCGGCGTCGGCCAGCGCCAGCAGCGCGGTCCCGGAGGTCACCCCCTCCAGAATCGGCGCTCGGACGTCGCCCGCCAGGCGAGGCAGCAGCGCCGGCGCGATGACGCCGCAGCCCACGTAGGGTTCGAGCATCAGGGCACGCCCCAGACCTTGCATGATGACCAGGGTGTCCACGGGCGAGCCCCCGTAGCCGCCCAACGCCTCGGGAACGGTCAGGGACAGCCAGCCCAGATCGGCCATCGCCGCCCACAGGCCGCGATCGAAGCCGCCCCCGCCGGCGACACGGGCGCGCCAGCCGGCGAAGTCCGCGCGATCGCGCACCAGCCGCTCGACGCTGTCCTGCAGCAGGCGCTGGTCGTCGGAAAGTTCGAAGTCCACGAGCGCGACTCCCGCTAGAGGCCCAGCGCCCGGCGGGCGATGATGTTGCGTTGGATCTCGTTGGCCCCGCCGTAGATGCTGGTGACCCGCGAATAGAGCATCCCCATCATCGGCCAGGGCTCGGTCGACGCGGCGTCCAGCGGGCCGAAGCGGGCGGCGTCGTAGCCCATCACCTCCACCCAGAACTCGGTGATCTGCTGGAGCAGCTCGGACCACCGAATCTTGATCATCGAGGCGCGGGGCCCGGAGTCCTTGCCGGACGCGGCCTCGGCGATGGTGCGCATCACCATGACCTCAAGGGCCATCACCTCGATCTCGAGCTGGGCCAGCCGGTCGACGACGAGGGGGTCGTGGGCCATCGAGCCGGTTCGGGTCCGCGCCGCCTCCGCCGCCGCGCGGGCGCCGCGCAGCTGCTGGCGCAGGCGCAGCGTGGTCGCCGCCGTCACCCCGCGCTCGCGGTCGAGCAGGACCTTGCCGTAGCTCCAGCCCTTGCCTTCCTCGCCGACCAGGTTCTCGACGGGCGCCCGCACGTTGTCGAGGAACACCTCGTTGGTGTGCCGCACCTCGTCCATGGTGATGATCGGGCGGATGCCGATGCCCGGCGTGTCCATGTCGATGAGCAGGAGCGAGATGCCGCCCTGGCGCTTGCCCTCGTCCGAGGTGCGGACGAGGCAGAACATCCGGTTGGCGACGTGGGCGTAGCTCGTCCACATCTTCTGGCCGTTGACGACATAATGGTCGCCGTCGCGGACCGCGCGGGTGGAAAGCGCCGCCAGGTCGGAACCAGCGTTGGGCTCCGAGTAGCCCTGGCACCACCAATCGTCGCCGGTGAGTATTCCTGGCAGGTAGCGCGCCTTCTGGGCCTCGTTCCCGTAGGTGAAGATGATCGGCCCGATCAGCTCCAGGCCCTGGTGGTACTGCACCGGCGCATCCGCGCGGGAGGCTTCGCTCTCGAAGATATGGAGCCGCGTGGGGGTCCAGCCCGTGCCGCCGTATTCCTTCGGCCACGACGGGGCCGCCCAGCCCCGCGCGTGCAGCAGCTTCTGCCAGGCGACATATTCCTCCGGCTCCAGGCGCACGCCCGCACGCACGCGGGCCTTGAAGCGCTCCGGCGTGTTCTCGGCGAAGAAGTCCCGCACTTCATCGCGGAAGAGGCGGTCCTCGATAGTCAAGCCCAGGTTCATGGCGCGCGCCGTCCAAGAGGAAGTCTCGACGAATTCCTTAGCGGCCGCCCCGCGCGAGCCCCGCGCCGCGGGCTCCGAACATCGAAAGATCGCATATGGGATGCCGGTCCTCAGAGGACGCAGCGCGTCTCTTCGATGCCGCGCACGCCCAAGCCTTCGATGGCGAGGAGGCGACCGGCGTTGGAATCGTCCGACTTCAGCCGCCCGCCGGAGTCGGAGATCGCCGTCACGAAGAGCGTGTCCATATCTTCTCCGCCAAAGGCGGGACACGAGGGAAACGGGACCGGCAGGTCGATCAGCGTGGCGAGCGTCCCGTCGGCCTCGATGCAGGCGATCTGGCCGGACTGTACGAGCGCGACCCAGACGCGCCCGCTCGCATCCACCGTGGCCCCATCAGGGGCCGATCCAAGCGGCGAGGTGTCGAAAAACACCTCGCGCTCGCCCACCTCGCCGCTCGACGTGTCGTAGGACCGGCGCCAGATCGTCATGCGCAGGCTGTCGCCGTAGTAGAGCCGGTCTCCCGAAGGGCTGAAGCAGGTCGCGTTGGCGATCTCCAGGCCGCGGTCCAGAACCCGCGGCGCGTGTCCCGCCGCCAGCCGGAGCAGCTTGCCGTCGGGCGGACCGTCAGGCCGGTGGAACAGCGTCCCCGTGACGAAGGCGCCGCGCCGGTCGGTCTTGCCGTCGTTCAACCGCTCATGGGCGTCAAGGTCCTTCACCGTGAAGAGTGTCGTGAAGGTCCCGGAGGCGACATTCACGCGCTGGACCTTGTGCTGAGCGCCGACGACCAGGGCGCCGGGCTCGCCGAGCACCACGCTGCCCAGGACGTGCGGCGCCGCTATCGCCGCCTGCCCGCCGGTGACCGGGTCCAGGCTCTTCAGCGTGGGGCCGAGGCTGTCCACCCAGAACAGCCGGCGCAGGGCCGGGTCCCAGACCGGGGATTCTCCAATGCGGTCGCGATCGCGGCCGACAATCGTGATGTGCGGCGTCATGCCGGAAGACTAACGATGCGCCGGCCCGCGCCCGCCGGGTGCGCGGGCGCGGCCACCCGAATATCACGTGGATGATTATCGTCCGAATGATGCGCGCGCGGCGAAGGCGCGGGCATCTCTCCCTACCTTGGCCGATCATTCGCAAATCCAACTGGTGAGACCATGCTCAAGAGCGCCTCAATGCCCCTGGTCCCCACCCCGGCGCACTCGAAGACCCCGTCCAAACGCTACCGGGCCTACGTGTTTACGGTCCTGACCTGTGTCTCGACGCTGAGCTATCTCGACCGGCAGATCGTCAACATCCTGGCCGAGCCCATCAAGCACGACCTCCAGCTCGCCGACTGGCAGCTCGGCATGATCACGGGCCTGAGCTTCGCCATCTTCTATTCCGTGCTGGGGATTCCGATCGCGCGGCTCGCCGACAGGTGGCACCGTCCCCGGATCATCGCCATCTCGCTGGCGACGTGGAGCGCCTTTACGCTCCTTTGCGGCCTGACCCAGAATTTTCTCCAGATGCTGCTGGCCCGCGTGGGCGTCGGGAGCGGCGAAGCAGGCGGCGCGCCGCCGTCGCACTCGCTCATCGCCGATCTCACCACGCCCCAGAACCGCGCCTCGGCGCTTGCGCTCTTCTCGCTCGGCTTTCCGCTGGGGGCGCTGATCGGGATGGGCGCGGGCGGGATGCTCGCCGACGCGTTCGGCTGGCGTTCGGCCTTCTTCATCGCCGCGGCTCCCGGTCTCCTGCTCGCCCTGCTGGTGGCCTTCACGATCAAGGAGCCCCGCCGCGACGCCGCCGTTCCGGCGCCGGCCTCGACGCTGCGCGAGTCGCTCACGGAGCTGGCCGGGAAGAAGACCTTCTGGTGGATCACGGCCGGCGGCTCGGCGTCGGGACTGGTCATCTACGGCCAGAACGCCTTCTACGGCTCGTTCTTCCTGCGCCACCACAGCGCCGAGATGGCGACCTGGTCGCCCACCCTGGGCGCCCTGGGGGTCCTGGGGCTGCTGCTCGGCGTGGTCTCCGGCGGCGCCGGCATCCTCGGCATGCTGCTCGGCGGCAAGATCACGGACGTGGCGGTGAAGCGGAGCCTGCGCAGCTACTGCACCGTGCCCGCCATGGCGCTGACGCCGGCCGCGCCACTGTTCATGTACGTGGTGCTAGCGCCAAGCGCGGCGATCGCCGCCGCCGTGCTCTTCGTGCCGGTCCTGCTGCACGCCATGATCTTCGGCCCCTCGTTCGCCGCCATCCAGACGCTGGTGCGCCCGCAGACGCGGGCCACGGCCGCGGCGGTCGCGCTGCTGGTGATCACACTGGTCGGGCTGGGCCTTGGGCCGGTGATGGTCGGGGCGCTCTCGGACCTCTTCGCCCAGAAGCTGGGCTCGGCCGAAGGCCTGCGGTGGGCGATGGCCATACAGACGCCGATCATGGCGGTCGCCGCCGGCTGCTTCTGGATGGCGCGCCGCACCGTCCTGCAGGAACTCCAGACCGAATAGGGGCGGCGCCGGGGCCTCGGACGTCCGAGGCCCCGGGAGCCTCAGCTCAGCGTGGCCATCGCGCCCTTGTCGTAGGCGACCATCTCCTCGAAGCGCCCCTCGCGCAGCTTTCGACCCCACTGCGGATCTATGAGCAATGCCCGACCCACGGCCACGAGGTCGAATTCCTCGCGCTCCAGCCGCGCCTCCAGCTCGTACAGGCGGGAGCGGTCGTTGTCGGACGAAGAGCCGAGCCGCGTGACCAGGAACTCCTCGTTCAATCCCACCGACCCGACCGTTATCGTCGGCTTGCCCATCAGCTTCCTCGTCCAACCGGCGAGGTTCAGGTCCGACCCGGCGAACTCGGGCGTCCAGAAGCGGCGCGTGGAGCAATGGAAGATATCGACGCCCGCGTCGGCCAGCGGCGCGAGGAAGGCCTCCAGCTCCTGAGGGGTCTCGGCGATCCTGGCGTCGTATTCCTGCTGCTTCCACTGCGAGAAGCGCACGCAGATCGGGAAGTCCGGCCCCACCCTTTGACGACAGGCGCGGACGGTCTCTTCGGCGAAAAGGGTCCGCCGCCGCCCGTAGGCGTCAGGACGCGTGTTGGTCGGGCGCCAGAAGAACTGGTCGGCCAGGTAACCGTGCGCGAAATGCAGCTCCACGCCGTCGAAGCCCATGTCCTTGGCCTGGTCGGCCGCGGCGGCGAAGGCCTCCACGATCGCCTCGATCTCGACGATGGAGAGCGTCCGTCCCTGGGGCAGACCGGGGGCGAAGAGGCCGCTGGGCGAGACCGGCTCGGCGTCCGGGTTCGGCAGGTCGCCGGGTTTGCGGGCCGCCCCCACGTGCCAAAGCTGGGGAAAGATCTTGCCGCCCGCGCCATGCACCTCGCGCAGGACGCGTCGCCATCCATCGAGGGCTTCCTGTCCGAAGAAGCGGGGGATCGCCGGATGGCTCACGGCGGCGGGATGGTCGATGGATGCGCCCTCGGTGACGATCAGGCCCACGCCCCCTTCGGCGCGCCGCCGGTAGTAGGCCGCCACGTCCTCTCCCGGCACGCCGCCGGGACTGAAGGTGCGGGTCATGGGCGCCATGACCAGACGATTGGACAACGTCAGCCGCCCCGCGGCGAACGGGCGGAACAGCGGGTCAAGCGCCAAGGCTCACCTCTTGGATTGCGATGTGTAAGGCCGGCCGGCGCCCCGGCGGGCGCGATTACTCGGGAACGGCCTCGCCGCTCCCGCCAAGCTCCTGCGGAAAGTCCTTGAGCTTGGGCAGGCCGTCGCGGATCGGCAGCACGGTCTCCTGGTAGTTCACGTGGACGCCGGGCTTGAACTCGAGATCGGGTATGGTCGCGGCGAAGACGTCGACAAGACCGAAACCAGGGTGGTCGGTCATCAGATGCCCCCCGCAGGCGTCGCAATACTGGCGGACGCTGTTGGGCGTCTGCGCATAGGTTCGCAGGGCTTCGGCGCCCTTCGCCACCCGAACGGCTTGCGGCTTCCACAGCGTGAAGGCGTTGACGGGCCCGCCGGACCAGGAGCGGCACGAGCGGCAGTGGCAATAGCCCATCGCTTCCGGCTCGCCGGAAATCTCGAGTTCCACTGCGCCGCAGAAGCAGCGGCCGGAAAGGGTCGACATTGGCTTGATCCTCGCAGCGGTTGTCAGAAGCGCTTGGTGACGGAAAGGGCGTAGGTGCGCGGCTCGAGCAGGAAGGCCCGGGGAAGCAGGCCCAGCGCATCGTCGTTGTACAGGTTGTCGATGATGGGCCGGTCGTTCAGCGCGTTCTTCACGTAGAACTCGAATTGCAGATCGTTCGCCGCCTGTGCGAGCTTGACCGACAGGTTGAGGTTCTTCCAGCCCGGCAGCCTGTCGACTTCCTCGTTGTACGGGCGCGCGTAGGAGGCCCCTTGCTCGAAATAGTCGCCGCGGATGGTGGCGTCCCATCCGTCCAGCACTTGCCAGGTGTACTGGGCGCCGACGGAGACGGTCCATTTCGGGGAGTTGGGCAACTCGTTGCCTGCCAGGTTCGCATCGATGCCGTCGATGGGCGTGACGCCCATGCCGGCGAACGTCCCCGAGCAGACACCCAGGATCGACAGGGGCGCGCCCGAGACGCCGGCGACCGTCGGCGCGCCTGGCTGTTGCTCGATGATGGCGACCAGGTCTCCCAGCGCCTCGGTCGGCGCCAGGCAGGCTCCGGCCGAGCTTGACTTGACCAGCGTCCAGTCCGGGTCGCCCTGACTGCGATTGTAGGCGTCGATCGAGGTCCCGCCCTGGATTTCGGTGCTGAGGAGTCCGGCGGCCATGTTGAAGCGCAGGCCGCGGATCGGTTCCCACAGCCCCTCGATTTCAAGCCCGGAGATCTTCGCGTCGACATTCTCGGTGACCGCGATGCGGTTCACGTACTTCGAGATCTGGTAGCCCTCGTAGTCATACATGAACAACGAGGCGTTCAGGATCACCGCGCCGCCCAGCAGTGCGTTCTTCGCTCCGATTTCGTATGAATTCACGAATTCCGGATCGTAGAACTGGCGCGCGCCGCCGAAACCGCCGGCGCCGATGTTGTTCGGGCCGCCGCCCTTGTAGCCGCGTGAATAGAAGGCGTAGAGCAAGGTGCTGTCGGTGAATGGCAGGTCGGCTTTCCAGTCGACGCCCACCCGCCCCGCCAGCTCGCCGAACTCGGCGGTATAGGAGGCCGGATTGCCCGGCGGGACACCCTCGCCGGGCGTCAGGAAGCCAACCGGATAGTTGTAGAGCGTCTTCTTGTCGTCGGTGTAGCGCAGTCCGCCCGTGAGCTTTACGTCTTCCGTGAGTTTCCAGTAGACCTCGCCGAATACGGCGCGGGATTCCAGCTCGTACGGTTGCTTCGCGCGATAGTAGTTGTGGCCGATTCCCGTCGGCGTGGGGCTTGGATCGATGACGATGCAGCTCGGCGAGCCGGTCTCGCAGGCGGAGCCGTTGAGCTGCTCCACCATGTGCGTGAACGCGTGGGACATGATGTAGATATTCTGGTCCAGCTCGAACTTCAGGTAATTCGCGCCGACGCTGAAGTTGACGCTGGAATCGAAGTCGGACGCCAACCGCACCTCATGGGAGGTCTGACGCGTCGGACGCTGGATGGTGTTGTAGTAGAATGCCTGGTTCGAGGCGCCCAACTGGGGGTCCTGGTAGAATCCGCCCGGCGCCAGCGGGGTGTCGGAATATCCGGCCGTCGGCGAAAACAGGACCGCGTCCTGGCCGGCGTCGGTGCTCGCCTCGCTGTAGCTGCCGAGGTAATGGAGCTTCAGGGCGTCCGTGAGGTCGAACGCCACGTTGAGTTCGAAAATGTCCTCCTCGGCGCGATAGTGCGGCGGCGCATGGGACTCCACGAGGTCGGGGTCGCCGGACTGGACCTTTCCCGCGTAGAGGTCGTCGGTCGCGAGGCCGGAGCGCAGGGCGAGCAGGCCGTAGAGGGTGGTTGCCGAGTACGGCGCGCCGTTGGCGTTCGCGCTGTCGAGCGAGGCGTTGGCGCAGCCCTGGCTGAGAAGGCTGCGCAGCGTCGAGTTGGACACCGCCACGCCGCCGACCGACGCCGGGCCGGGATCACGCACGCAAAGCGCCTTGCCGGTCAGGAGACGGCTGTCGTCCTCCTCGAAGCGCTGCCAGATGAGCGAGGTTTCCAGGCGGTCGGTCGGGTTGAAGGCGAGCGTCGCGCGCACCGCATAGAAGTTGCGGTCGTCGAGATCGCCGCCATCGAGCGCGTTGGTCACGAAGCCCGAGCGTCGGACCGCATTGCCGGCGAGCCGAAGCATGAGCTTGTCCTCGAGCAGCGGCACGTTCACCATCCCGCGGATTTTCCGGGTGTCGAAATTCCCGGCCTCGGCGCCGATCATCCCTTCCCAGACGCCGACCGGCTTGGCGGTGATGACGTTGATCACGCCGCCGGTGGCGTTGCGGCCGTAGAGCGTGCCCTGGGGACCACGCAGCACCTCCACGCGCTCCACATCGAAGAATTCCGCCTCGAACACGCGGCTGTCCGTCAGGGGGGCGTTGTTGAAGTGGACGCCCGTCGAGGTGTCGCCGGAGACGGCGACCTGCTTGGTGCCGACGCCGCGGATCTGGAAATTATAGCCTCGCGCGCTGTTGGCGACGGTGACGTTCGGCACGGCGAGTTGAAGATTTGCCCCCGTCTCGACCTTCTGGGCTGCCAGGACGTCTTCCGAAAAGGCCGAAACCGAAATCGGCACGTTCTGGAGCGACTCCGCCCGACGCTGCGCCGTGACGACGACTTCCTCGACCATGCCGGCGGAGTCCGGGCCCGATACGCCGACGTCCTGGGCCAGCGCGGGCGACGCGGCCGCGAGCGCCAGGCTGGAGACGCTGAAAAGAAGCAGGCGAGACCTTGCTATATTCTGGGTCATTGGCGTTCCCGGGGACGGATCGTTGAATGATTTTGGTATTGGAGGTCGGTTCTGTTCAGCGTCTAAGTGCTGGCATGGCCCTGCGGCTGCGAAGCCCGATCAAGCGATGGCCGCTGCGAAATTCCATGCGTGATGCGGAGCGCACGGCGAAAATCACACTGGGGTTATTCCGCCCCAGGCCGGGCTCGCCCCTGTGCTTGCGGGCCGCGCGCGTTAGCGCTTCTCGGTGGCGGGAGCTGTGAGGATGGACCAATGCGCGAGTTGAAAGATCGGATCGCCTTCATAACCGGGGGCGCAAAGGGCATTGGCCTGGCGACCGCCGCAGCGATGGCCCGCGAGGGCGTCAAGATCGCGATCGCCGACCTCGACGCCACGGCGCTGTCGGCCGCGGAGCAGCAGCTCAGGGAATTCGGCGCCACGGTGGTCGCCATCGAGCACGACGTCGCCAGCCAGGAGTCCTGGAGCCGCGCAGCGAAGACCGTGCGGGACGCGCTCGGGGAGCCCGACATCCTCTGCAACAACGCCGGTGTCGGCCAGGGACACTACGTCGATGGCCGCCAATTGAGCCTGGCCGAGCTGCCGGAGGCGGTCTGGCGCTCTGTGATGGAAACCAACGTGAACGGCGTCTACTTCGGGCTGCGGGCCTTCGTGCCCGGCATGATCGAGCGCGGCGGACCTGGCCATGTGGTCAACGTCTCGTCCATGGCCGGCCTCATCGCGCCGCCGGGGCTGGCGGCCTACGCCGCCTCCAAGTTCGCCGTCATGGCGATGTCGGAAGCCCTCCGCGGTGAACTCGAGCCGCACGGAATCGGCGTTTCGGTCCTCTGTCCCGGCGGTGTCTCGACTTCGTTCGTCGCCACCGCCGCGGCCAGGGTGACCGCCCTCGCCGGAGGGACGCCGGAAGCCGCCGCACCCCAGCCGAGCCGTCCCGGCGGGGAGCGCATGGACCCCTCGTTCGTCGGAAGGCGGATCGTCGAGGCGATCCTCGCCAACGAACTCTACGTCTTCACCCACCCGGAATATCGCCCGCTGGTGGAGGAACGCCACGCCGCGGTCGCTTCCGGCTTCCGCCACGGCGCGCAGCCCGGCTATCGCGATCCCGACAGCCTCATCGAGCGGTCCCGCAGCGAGGTCTATCGCGGAATCGTCGAGCAGGGCTGAACACGCCCCTTCCCCCCTTCAAGGACCGAAAAACATGGACGCGATCGAACGCCTGCTCATCGAGCAGGACTGCATCCGGCTGATGACCGACTATAACATCCACCTCGACAACCTCGACGTCGAGGCGTTCGTGAACGTCTTCGCCGAGGACGCGATCTGGAGCCGCACGGTTCCCGCGCCCCGGATCGAGCTGCGCGGTCACGACGCCCTCCGCCAGTTCATCGACAGCCACATGCGACCCGCTCCGCGTCTTCGCCGGCATATGCTGGTCAATCCGAGGGTGACGGTCCGCGGCCCCGACGAGGCCGAGGGCTTCTGCATCGGCCTGGTCGTCCACGGTCCCAGGGGCGACCTTCCCGTGCCGATGGGCGGCGTCGAGCTGGTCGCCGAGTACCGCGACGTCTTCCGCCGCACGCCGCAAGGCTGGCGCATCGCGCGCCGCGAACTCACCCGCGTCATCGACCTCGACGCGGCGTAAGGGGTTCATCCGCGCCTGGAAGCGCGCGAGCGGCACGGATGTGATGTTTGCCCCTCCTTCGCCCCTCGCCTGGAACGACCGGCCCCGCCGCTAGCACAACAGGTCATCCGCTCAGGGAGAAAAAGAGCAATGACCGACAAGACTATGCAGCCGGCCGGCGCTGCTGGCCGCACGAAACGCCTCGACGCCATCGTGGTCGGAGCCGGCTTCGGCGGCATGTACGCGGTCTATCGGCTCCGCGGGATGCACCAGGCGGTGCTGGGCGTGGAAGCGGGCGGAAACGTCGGCGGCGTCTGGTACTGGAACCGTTATCCAGGCGCGCGGTGCGACCTGATGAGCGTGGACTACAACTACACCTTCTCCGAGGAGATCGAGCAGGAGTGGACCTGGTCCGAGCAGTTCGCGGCCCAGCCCGAAATCCTCGCCTACGCCAACTTCGTCGCCAACAAGCTCGACCTGCGCAAGGATTTCCAGTTCGAGACGCGCGTGGTCAGCGCCGAGTACGACGACCGCCGCCGCCTGTGGGTCGTACGCACCGACCGCGGCGACGTCTACGAGGCGACCTACTGCATCATGGCGACCGGCCCGCTCTCGGTGCCGAAAGGCATTCCCTACGACGGCGCCGACGAATTCAAGGGCGAGATCTACCTGGCGCCGAAGTGGCCGCACCATCCGGTCAGCTTCGAAGGCAAGCGGGTCGGCCTCGTCGGCACGGGCTCCACCGGCGTCCAGATCGTCCCCGAGGTCGCCAAGGAAGCGAAGGAACTGGTCGTCTTCCAGCGCACGCCCAGCTTCACCATGCCGATGCGCAATGTCCCCCTCGATCCCGAGTATGTGGCCGAGCTGAAGCGGAACTACCCCGGCATCCGCACGGCCGCCCGCAACAGCCCCATCGGCGGTGTGCGCCCGCAGACCACGCGCCCCTTCTTCAGCGTCACGCCGGCGCAACGCCAGATGCTGCTGGAAGACTCCTGGAAGCACGGAGGCCTGGCCTTCCTGGGGACCTTCTCCGATCTGCTCACCAATCCCGAGGCCAACGAACTCGTGGCCGAGTTCGTGCGAGGCAAGATCAGCGAGGTGGTGAAGGACCCCGACACCGCCGAGCGCCTGAAACCCCGCGGCTATCCGATCTTCGCGCGGCGGCCCTGCCTCGACACCAACTACTACGAGGCGTTCAACGAGCCGCACGTGCGCCTGCATGACTGCCTGACCGATCCGATCGAGCGGCTCACCGAGCGGGGGGTGAAGACGCGGGACGCCGAAGTCGAACTCGACGCCCTGATCTTCGCCACCGGCTACGACGGCCTTTCGGGCGCCCTGCTGGCCTTTCCGGTAACGGGCCGCGACGGCTGCAGGCTGGATGAGAAGTGGCGGGACGGGCCGCGGTCGTACCTGGGCCTGATGATGGCGGATTTCCCCAACCTGTTCATGGTCTGCGGCCCCAACGGCCCCGCGGCGCTCGCCAACATCATCACGCTGGACGAGCAGAACATGGACTGGGTCTGCGACAGCATGGAACACATGCGGCGCGAGGGGTTCGCCACGATCGAGGCGACGCTCGAGGCCGAAGACGAGTGGATGGAGACCGTCGCGGCCCTGGCGGAGCTGACGCTCGTTTCGAAGGCCAACACCTGGTACGTCGGCGCCAACATCGGCGGCAAGGCTCGCGGCCTGTCCATGTACACCGGCGGCTTCCAACGCTACCGCGAGGCCTGCGCGCGCGCCGCCCAGGAAGGCTACCGCGGCTTTACCTTCGAAAGGGCGGCCGAGCCGGTCCCGGCCTGACACCGGGCGCGGGCGAGCATCCGCGCCCTCCCCTTCCTCCCCCGCTGGCGGCGGCCCCGAACGGCCGCCGCCGCTTTTTCATGGCCGGGCCTTCAGGAGGTCGTAGACGGGGTCGTCGGGCCAGCGGCCGCCGATGGGCCGGCGCGCGCCGAAGCGCTCGTCCTCGGAGCCGGGCGGCAAGGGCGTCTCCTCGACCCAGTCGTAGACGACGGTGCGCTCGGCGACCCGCCATTCCCCGCCCCGCTTCTCGAACCAGTCCACGTAGCGGCCGGCCATATGCCATTGCACGAGGCGGCCTTCCGGCCCCGGCTGGCGCTGCAATGCGCTGAAGTAGGATTCCACGACGGCCCCGCCCCGGCGGAACGCGATCAGCACGTTGTGGATCTGGTGGACCCCGCGATCGATCGTGGGCAGCGCCTTCATGGCCCAGTCGATGAAGCCCGACGCGCTGCCGTTGTAGGCGCCGTGGCTGTCGGTGGCGTCTTCCCAGTAGGTCGAACGCAGCGCCGCCTCGTCGGCGCGGTCGATGCCGCGGCAATAACGGAAGAGGCAGTCCCGTATCTGCTCCCGGTCCCAGAGTTCCTGCACCCTCGGGTCTTCGGCCATGTGTCGATCTCCGCTCTCCGTCACGCCCTCTCCGGGCGCAGCATAACCGATGGCCGCCGCGGTCAGGACTCGGCGACGAGGTCCTGCGCCGCACGGTAATCGGACTTGCCGCTTTCATGCCGCGGCACGGTGTCCACGCGCAGATACCGGCGCGGGTGCTTGTAGGGGGCCAGCGACTTGCCGAGCCCCTCCCTCACCTGCGCCTCGTCGAAGGCCGGAGTCGACTGGATGACGGCGACAATGGACCTGCCCCAGGTCGGGTGAGGCTCGCCGACCACGATGGCGTCCTCGATGCCGGGCTGGAGCTTGAGGGCCTCTTCGACCTCTTCGGGGAAGACCTTTTCGCCGCCGGTGTTGATCGACAGGTTTCCGCGGCCGATCAGGACCAGATCGCCAGCCTCGTCGATGCGGGCGAAGTCGCCGGGGACGGCGTAGCGGACGCCATCGATGGTCCGGTAGGTCTCGGCCGTCTTCTGCGGATCGCGGTAATAGCCGACGGCGAACGGCTCGCTTCTCGCCAGCAGGCCTTCTCCTGGCCCGGGGGGGAGCACCTCGCCCGTATCCGGGTCGATCAGCACCGTCTTGGGCGCCGGCTGAAAGGCTCCGGTCGGCGGGACCTGGCCGGCGCGCGCCACGGCGTAGCCGAAGCCCGACGCTTCCGAGGCGCCGAGGATGTCGATGAGCGCTGCCTGCGGCAGGTGGGCCAGCAGCCCGCTCTTGACCTCGTGGCTCCAGATGAGCCCCGCCGAGGAGATCACCTTCAGGCAGGAGAGGTCGTAGCGCCCCGGCGCCTCGTCGAGCGCGCGCAGCATCGGCCGGGCGAACACGTCGCCCACGATGGCCACCCGGGTCACGCGGTGGCGCTCCGCCTCGCGCCAGAGATCGTGGCCATCGAAGCGGTCGGCGGCCAGGATGACCGCCCCGCCGCCCGCCATCAGCTCGCCGATGACGGCGTTCGAACCGGCGCCGTGCATGAGCGGACAGGCGGGGATGATGCGGTTGGGAGCCGGATTGTCGCGAACCATCGCGGCGTGCTCCTCCAGGTTCGCCGGCTTGACCGGCATCACCGGCGACTCGAGCTGCACCCGGCGCGCGTCGCCGGTCCGCCAGAGCACGCCCTTGGGCTTGCCGGTCGTGCCGCCCGTGTAGAGCAGGTAGGCATCGTCGGGCGAACGCTCGATCCCGAGCGGCGCGCCGTCGCCCGTCCGGGCCAGGGTCTCGAAGGAGAGGTCGCCGGCAGGCGCCGGTCCCGGCCTCCGGTCCGTCTCGATGCGGACCCACAGCTTCACGCCCGGCAGGCGCCGCTTCAGCTCCGGGACGACGGCTTCCAGCCGATCCTGGTAGAAAAGGCCCGATGCGCCGCAGTCGTCCATGACATAGGCGATTTCTTCGGCGGTGTAGCGGAAGTTGATGTTGACGTTGATGGTGCGCGACTTCAGCGAGGCGGCCAGCGCCTCGATGTAGGCGGGGTGATTGCGGCAGAGGATCGCAACCCGGTCGCCGGGCGCCATCCCCTGCTCCACCAGGGCGCGGGCCAGGTTGTTGGCCCGCCGGTCGAACTCGCCCCAGGTGACGAGGTCGTCGCCATAGATCAGGGCGGCGCGGCTGGCCGGAACCACGCGCGCGACGGCATCGAGGATATCGCCATAGTTCCAGGACATCGAGGCGCTCAGCGGCCTGTGAACACGGGCGCGCGCTTTTCCATGAAGGCGCGAACGGCTTCCTTGGAGTCCTCGCTCTTGCCCAGGCGGCTCGTATTGTTCTGCTCGTAGCGATAGCCGTCGCGCAGCGACATGGTCTCGATGGTCGAGAGGCTGTCCTTGGCGTAGGCCACCGCCAGCGGGCTCTTGGCCGCGATCTGGCGCGCGATGTCCATGGCGAAGGGCATCATCTCTTCGGGGGGAAGGCACGCCTCCAGCACGCCGCGGTCGTAAAGCTCACGCGCGGGGGCCCTGTACCCGGTGAGCATCATGCGCCGCGCCAGCGAGAAAGGCAGGATCCGCATCGCGTGACGGCCGCCGCCCATCAGGCCGACATCGATCTCGGGAAGTCCGAAGACGGCCTTCTCGGATGCGACGAGGATGTCGCAACTGGCGACGATGCCGAGCCCGGCCCCGAGCGCGGCGCCGTTCACCGCCGCGATCACCGGCTTCCTGCACTCGATGATGCTGTAGCTCATCTCCCGCACGGTCCGCAGGCGACGCCACTCGTAGCCCGCCTCAGGCGCGACCATGTCGGCCCGGCGCTTCATGTCGGCGCCGGCGCAGAACACCTTGCCGGCCCCCGTGATCACGGCGACGCGCACGTCCTCTCGATCGTTGAAGGAGTCGAACAGCGCCGTCAGCTCATGCGCCGCCTCGAGCGGGAGGGAGTTCACCGGCGGATTGTCGAGGGTGATGACCGCGACCCCGCCCTCGACGTCGAGACGAACGAACTCCATGACTTTTCCTTCCTGGCGACGCCGGTGAGCAATCGCGGCAGGCTAAGTCGTCGCGGCCGAGGCGCAGCGGACCGGGGGCGCCATGCGACAAAAATTCCATATGGATTTCACCAGGCTAGCTGGCTCCGCCGCTTCCGCCTCGCTAAGCTTGCTCCCAGGCTCTGGCAAAGCGCGCCGCCGCCCCCGATGTCCGGGACGACAATTGCGCATCGAGTGGAAATGCGTCGCGATCCGATC
Organism: uncultured Caulobacter sp.; assembly: GCA_964579695.1. Classification (GTDB taxonomy): domain Bacteria; phylum Pseudomonadota; class Alphaproteobacteria; order Caulobacterales; family Caulobacteraceae; genus Caulobacter. Next base: position 57,405 of record CAZOHI010000010.1, read on the forward strand.
AAGTCCGCCGCGCGGACCCTGGAAGTTCTCGAGCTGTTCCAGGAGCTGAGGCGCCCGCTTCGGCTCAAGTATATCTTCGAGCGCCTCAACTATCCGCAGTCGAGCACCACCTCGCTGCTCAAAAGCATGGTGGTTGTCGGCTACCTGAACTACGACCGCCCGACGCGGACCTACTTCCCGACACCCCGGGTGGCCGCCCTCGGCGACTGGATCAGCCACTACCTCTACGGCGAGGGGCACATCCTCAACCTCATGGACGAGGTGTTCCAGAGGACCAACGAAACCGTCGTCCTCTCGTCGCAGAACGACATCTTCATCCAGCACATCCGCGTTCTGCAGCCGTCACACCCCTATAAGGTCCCGCCGTCCGAGGGGACCATGCGCCTGCTGACGCACTCCGCCGCCGGGCTGGTCCTCATGAGCCAGATGCCGGCGCGAACCGTCGACAAGCTCTGCCGCCACATCAACGCCTACGAGCAGGGGCGGTCCAAGCGCGTCGACATCGACGAACTGACCGAGCAGCTCGCATGGATCAGGCGCGAGGGCTATTGCCTGCTGGCCGCCTTTCCCTTCCCCGAGGCGACAGGGCTGGCCATGCCGCTGCCCCAGGGGCCCCACGGGACCAATCTGACGCTCGGCGTCGGCGGGCTGAACTCCCGGATCGCGAGGAAGCGCAGCGAAATCCTGGCCGTGATGCGCGAGGTGATCGCCCGCTATGAGGAACAGCTCAAGCAGAGCGTGCCGGACATCGCCGAGGAGGGACCGGAGATCGCCTAGCGCCTAGCGCTCCCCAGGCGTTCAGCGCGCGTTGGCTGCGGCGTCCATCAGGTGATCGCGATAGGCCTCTCGCAACGTCGTCTTGAGCAGCTTGCCGGTCGCCGTATGCGGAAGTTCGGAAACGAACAGGACGTCGTCCGGCAGCCACCAGCGCGCCACCCGATCCGAGAGAAATTCCACGACGGCGGACTTCGTCAGGGTCGCCCCAGGCTTGGGCACGACCAGCAGGATGGGCCGCTCTTGCCACTTGGGATGGGCCACGCCGATCACGGCGGCCTCCCGCACATCTGGATGGGCCACCGCCGCATTCTCCAGGTCGATGGAGGATATCCACTCGCCGCCGGACTTGATGACGTCCTTGGAACGGTCGGTGATCTGCAGATATCCGTCCGGCAGGATGCGGGCCACGTCGCCGGTGGTGAACCAGCCGTCCTTGTCGGTCGCCGAGGCTTCGGACCGGAAATAGCGCTCGATCACCCACGCTCCGCGCACCTGGAGTTCGCCGGTCGCCACGCCGTCCGAAGGCATGGCGCACCCCTCCTCGTCGACGATGCGCAGTTCGACGCCGTAGATCGCCCGCCCCTGCCGCGCCTGGATGTCGTAGCGGTCCTGGCGCTCCAGCCTCGCGTGGTCGGGCAGCGGCGTTCCGATGGTGGCCAGGGGGCTGGTCTCCGTCATCCCCCAGGCGTGGATGACATAGACGCCCAGCAGGACATCGAACTTCTCGATCAGAGCGCGGGGCGCGGCCGAGCCGCCGACCAGCACGCGTTCGAGCATCAACCCCGACAGGCTGAGCCGCTTCGCCTGCGAGGCGATGAAGTCTAGGAATCCCAGCCAGATTGTGGGCACCCCGAGCGAGAAGGTGCAGCCCTCGTCCCGCAGCAGGGTGTAGATGCTTTCGCCGTCGAGCGCGGCGCCCGGCAGGACCAGCTTCGCGCCCGACATGGCGGCGGCGAACGGAATACCCCAGGCGTTGACGTGGAAAAGAGGCGTCACAAGCAAGACGCTGTCGCGGCTCGACAGGCTCATGCCATCGGCGGCGGTGGCGCAGAATGCGTGCAGCACGAGCGCGCGGTGGCTGTAGAGCACCCCCTTGGGAACCCCCGTCGTGCCGGAGGTATAGCAGAGGATCGCCCCGTCGCGCTCGCCGACGCCAGTCCACGCCTCGCCATCGTCGGCGGCCTCGTCGAGGAGGTCCTCGTAGCACATGACGTTGGGCAGGCTCGTGGGCGGGACCGCGCCGCGCTCGCACAGGAAGACGAAACCCTTGATGTCCGGCGCCTCGTCGACCAGCGCCTCCAGGATGCCCGCGAACGCCGGGTCCAGGAAGACGAACCTGTCCTCGGCGTGCTTGAGGATGTAGGCGATCTGTTCGGGGAAGAGGCGGGGATTGACGGTGTTCAGAATCGCGCCGGCGCCCGTCACGCCATAGTAGATCTCGAGGTGCCGCGTGGAATTGACGGCCAGGCTTGCGACCCGCTCGCCCGGCCGCACGCCCAGTCGCCGCAGCGCGGCGGCGAGGCGTCGGGCGCGTTGCGCCACGGTGGCGTAGTTCGATCGTTCGATCTCGCCGCCATCCGCGCGTGTTACGACTTCGACCTGACCGTGATAGCGCGCTGCGTGATCGATCAAAGATGACAGCACCAGCGGCGTGTCTTGCATCAGGCCCAGCATGAGCACCCCGATTTTCCCAATTCGTCCGCAACCTAACGAGGGCGAACACGCGGGTGTGTGCGGGGGGCGCTCGAACGCCCAAATTCACATAGAAGATAATCGAGACCCGCCGCGACTCGCGGCTTGCCTTGGCGGCTGGCGTGGGATGTATAGGTAGCATGAGGCGAGGTTCAGACTGATAGATAGCAACGGTCTCCCAGCCTAACGTCAGATTACGGCGGGCGATCAACTCCCGCCGTTCAAGCGTAACGAGTGCGAAGACACCGTACGCAGGGAGGATCAAGGGTGGAACAGGCTCGGAATACAATCCGCTTACTTTTGCGCGTCGGCGGCCCTCTTTTGGAAACCGCGTGATGAGCGCCCTCGCCCGCGCATATCCGGCGCCGGGCGCCGGCGCGAACAAGCCTGCTCTCGAACCGGCGGGGATCGCCACCGTGGAGCGCCTGGAGCCGGTGGCGCTGATTTCGGTGCATCGTGACTGCCCGACGCTGTGGACGCCGATTGAGACTGATCGGTTCTGCGCCCTCCTTTCCGAGGTCGCCTTGCAGGCCGGGGTGCAGGCGATCGTGCTCACCGGCCCCAGAGTTTTCCACGAGCCCGATGAAGGGGGCGTCGTCAACGCACGGGCGGCGATCGATGCGGTCGCACGCTGCCCGGTTCCAGTCGTCGCCGCGATCGTGGGCGACGCCGTCGGAGCGGGGCTGGAACTCGCGCTGGCCTGCGCGGCCCGCGTCGTCGGGCCGTCGTCGATGATGCGCCTGCCCGCGCTCGCCCAGGGCCGCCTGCCCACGCATGGCGCCGTTGAACGTCTCCCGCGCCTGATCGGCATGAGCGGCGCCGCGGAATTCCTGATCCTTCGCGGCGCCTTGACCGCCGGCCAGGCGCTGGAAGCCGGGCTGGTCGACGCCGCTCCCGACGATGTCTTGGGGCGCGCGATGGACCTCGCCCGCGAGCGCCACGCCGAACTGCGCGACCGCGCGCGGGAGGATGCGCCGCTCGACCCCGACTGCATTGCCGACCTCTTTGGCGTTCGGCGCGGAATTCGGCGGCGCGGCGGCGCGCAAACCGTCCTCCTGATGGCCTGCGAGGCGCTGGACAGCGCCGCCAGGCTTCCGGTCCGCCGGGCATTTGTCGAGACAGAGCGGATCGCTCTAAAGCTCTCCGGCCTGGAAGAGGCCGCGGCGCTGGCGCACGCGGCGTCGGCCAGGCGCGCCTTGTCCAGTTGAGGCGGCCCGGCGCGGCGGAAGGCATTGGCGCGCCGCCTGCGGTGGCCGCTGTTGCGCGAGGCGATCCATCTTCTCGACGAGGGCGCCACGCCCGGCCAGGTGGACCGCGTGCTTACGGCCTACGGTATCGCCGAGGGGCCTTTCACCCGGTCTGACCGGGACGGTTTGCAGGCGACGTTCTTCTCCGGCCCCGACGGCTCCACCGACACCTGGCTGAGCTACTCTCCGACGCTCGACCTGATGCTGGACGCGCGCCGTGAGGGACGCGCGTCGCCGGGGTGGTACAGACGGTGCGACGACGACCCGGAGCGTCGCCTGTTCGACCCGGAGATCGGCCGGCTGCTCGAGGCCTCCGCAACCTTCCAGCGCCTGTGCCGGGGGACCATGGCGGATGAGGCGGTCGAAGCCCGCTGCCTGCTGGCCGCCATCAACGGCGCCGCCGCCATTCTGGAGACGGCCGAAGACGGGCTGACGACCACCATCGTCGATGCCGTCTGGGTCGAGCATCTGGGCTTCCCCCCCTGGAAAGGCGGCCCCATCCACCAAGCCCGCCGCATGGGCTTCGATCGGGTGGTGGCGGATATCAAGGCGCATTACGCCAGGCGCAACACCATGGGCGCGCCCGCCGCCCTCTTGCTCCGCGGCCTTTCTCAGCAGGCCGCGCTGGCCTGAGCAGGTCGGAAATTCACATCCCGGATATGCCGCCCTCCGCTGTCGTGCGGGCGGGCGCCGTACGGCGCTGGCGATAAGACGGACGAAAGGCGACGCCAGGAGGACAATCGGTGACCAATCGCAATACGGACCGGACCGCGCTTGTGACCGGCGCCTCGCGCGGACTGGGGCGAGCCACGGCCGAATACCTGGCGGCGGAAGGCTACGCGGTCGCGCTGCTCGACCTGAAGCCCCACTGGGCCCAGCCCGCCGTGGACGCCATCCAGGCGCGCGGAGGCCGGGCGATCGCCCTGGGGGCGGACGTTTCCGACCGCGCCGCCCTGCAGGCCGCGGTGGACGAGGCGGTCCGCGCGTTCGGCGGGCTGGACGTCCTGGTCAACAACGCCATGTGGAACCGCTACGAGCCGATCTGCGAAATTTCGGAGGAGACCGCCGAGCGCATGTTGGGGGTAGGCTTCAAAGGCGTGGTCTGGGGCATCCAGGCGGCCGCGCCGGTCATGGCCGCCCGCGGCGGCGGCTCGATCGTCAACATCGCCTCGGTGTCGGCCCAGCTCGGCATCCCCAACGCCCTGCTCTACTGCGGCGTCAAGGCGGCGGTGGCAGGCCTTACCCGCTCGGCCGCCGCGGAGCTGGGGCCGACGGGCGTCCGGGTCAACGCCATCGCGCCCTCCACCGTGGATACCGAAGGCGTGCGCTCCGTGCTCTCGTCCGAGCGAATCCAGTCGCGCATCGCCCAGACGCCGCTGCGCCGCCTTGGAACGCCGGAGGACATCGCCAGGGCCGTCGCCTATCTCGCTTCCGAGGACAGCAGCTTCGTCAGCGGCCAGATGATCACCGTCGACGGCGGTCTCGCGACCTCCTTCGCCTGACCTTGCCCCTCCCTCCGCCGCCCTATTGCGGGGCGGAGGGCACGGGCTCGGCCAACTCGATCTCCACGAAGGCGATCTCGCCGTCGAACGCGAACGGCGTCCGATAGTCGGAAAGGATCGGGCTGCCGCTGTCGTAGCCGACGCTGGCCCCGTCCACCGACTGCCAGTGCGGCAGGCCGCGCGGAAGCGACGCCGAGCCGACCACCGCGCCGTCGACCACCAGCTCGGCCGTCCCGCCGGGACCCGCCTGCGAACGGACGTAGCGGACCTCCAGGTCGTGGGACCCCGGACGCAGCCGAGGCCCCTCGATGCGGATCAGGTCGCTCTGCGCAGGCGACAGCCGATAGGCGAAGCTGGGCTTGCCGTCGATCATCATCAGCGCCCAGCCGGCGATGTCGCCGCCCTCGGTGGCGATGACGCCCTTCGAGGCCTCGCCCGCCTCGATCCGGGCGCGGATCGTCCAGCCCTTGTTCGAAAGCGTCGGGACCGCACCCAGATCCAGCCGCGTGGCCATGGGGTAGAGCCGGAACAGCGTCCTGCCTCCCAGCGCATTCGGCCGGTGCTCCGGCGCCGCCCGCGCCATCGTCCGCAAATCATAGGGATAGACGTTGTGGGCGGCCGCCAGGCCCTCCAGTTCGCCGCGCATCCTGGCGACGATGGCCGGATACTTGGCCGAGACGTCGCGCGCCTGCGAGTAGTCCGTGCGCAAGTCGTAGAGCTCCCACTTCACCGCGTCCGGATCGAGCTGCGTGGACGAGCCCTGCCACGGCATCCGCGTCGGGTGGGACGAGAGCATCCAGCCGTCGTCATAGAGCGAGCGGCTGCCGAACACCTCGTAGAACAGTGGCCGGTCCGGTTCCGCAGCGTTGGCGGACTGCAAGCTGGCGGCGAAGCTGGCGCCCTCGATCGGCTGCTGCTCGACGCCGTCGATGACCGCCGGCGGCTCGATGCCGATGACCTCGTAGAGGGTCGGGGCCACGTCCATGACCGTGACGAACTGGCTGCGGACCTCGCCCCTGGCGGCGATGCGCGAAGGCCAGGTCACCGTCATGCCGGTGCGCGTGCCGCCAAGGTGCGAGGCGATCTGCTTCATCCACTGGAACGGCGTGTTCATCGCCCAGGCCCAGCCGGCCGGATAGTTGGAAGCCGTGCCGGGCCCGCCCACCTGGTCAAGCACCGCCAGCATGTCGGCCATGCTGTTGGTCATGTCGTTGAGCGCGCTGCGCCCCGTGGTGCCGCCCAGGCCGCCCTCGCCGCTCGCGCCGTTGTCCCCCTGGATGTAGAGGATGAGGGTGTTGTCGTACTGGCCGCTGTCCTTGAGCGACTGGATGATGCGGCCGATCTGGTCGTCGCAGAACGCCAGGTTGGCGGCATAGACCTCCATCAGCCGCGCGCCGATCGCCTTCTCCTCGGGCGTCAGGCTGTCCCAGGCGGGAATGCCCTCGGGCCGGGGCGTCAGCGCCGCGTCCTCGGGAATGACGCCGAGGGCCTTCTGGCGCGCGAAGCTCTCCTCGCGCAGCTTGTCCCAGCCCTGATCGAACTTGCCCTTGAACTTCTCGATCCATTCCTTGGGCGCATGGTGCGGCGCGTGCGCCGTCGCCGGCGCGTAGTACATCAGGAAGGGCTTTTCCGGGGCCACGTAGTTCTGAACGCGTATCCAGTCGATCGCCTGGTCGGCGAGATCGACGTCGAGGTGGTAGCTCGCCTTGCCGCGCGCCGGTTCGACGGGATTGGTGTTGTCGTAGAGAACCGGCTCCCACTGGTTCATCTTGCCGCCGTGGAAGCCGTAGAACTTCTCGAAGCCCAGGCCGGTCGGCCACCGCTCGTACGGCCCGATCGGCGTGACTTCCCACAGCGGCGTGTTGTGGTTCTTGCCGAACCACGAGGTCGAGTAGCCGTTGCGCTTCAGGACCTCCGCGAAGGTCCGCGCCGTCTGGGGCAGGATGCTGTCGTAGCCGGGATAGCCGGTTGAAAGGTCGATCAGCGCGCCTGTCCCCACGCTATGCGGGTTGCGCCCGGTCAGCAGGGCCGCACGCGTCGGCGAGCACAGGGCGTTGGTGTGGAAGCGGTTGTACCGCAGTCCCGCGTCGCCGAGCGCCGTGAAGGTTGGCGTCGGGATCGGGCCGCCGAAGGTGCTGCTCGCCCCGAAGCCCACGTCGTCGGTCATGATGATCAGGACGTTGGGCGCCCCCGCCGGCGCCCGGGGAGCCTGCGGGTAGGCCGGCGCGGCGGCGGTCTGGAGGGTCCGTCCCGGCGTCGGCGGCGTCGTATCGGCCGTTGCGGCCTGGGCCGCCGTCGCCAGCAGCAGCGACAACGCGGTCGTCGCCAGCATTCTCAGCCGGCTCCTTGAATTGCGAAGGCCGATCACGGAAGCACTCCCTCCAAATACAAAGGGACCGAGCGGCCGGGGTCGCCGGCCGCTCGAATTCTAGAACGTCTTGGACAGCCGGACGCCGTAAGTGCGGGGGTTACCCAGATACCCTCTCATCAGGGTGCTTCCGGTCAAGGGGTCGCGGACGCCGAAGTTGCCGTCCAGCGTCTGGGTGAACATGGACTTGAAGTATTGCTCGTCCAGCAGGTTGTCGCCGAACAGGACCGCCTTCCAGCTACGGTCCGGGCTCGTCAGCGTGATGTTGCCGCCCAGGATCGTCTCGCCGCCCACCATCGAGTTGGGGTCGAGGGTCGGCTGCGTATAGGCGTCGCCGGCGTAGTTCGCGTTCAGCCGGTACGTCAGGTCGTAGCCGCCGGCGAACGGTCCGGTCTCGTACTCGACGCCGAACACGAGCTGCCACTTCGGTGCGTACGTCGTCGGCCGGCCCGTAAGGTCCTGGACCCGCGGGCAGGTGACCGGGACGCCGGTGCAGCCCGGCAGGCCGGGCGCGCCGCTGTTATCGGTATAGATCGACTCCATGTAGGTGCCGGCCAGCGAAACCGTCAGCGCTTCCGTCAGCAGCGCGCGCCCTTCGAACTCCACCCCGCGGGCGCGGATGTCGCCGGCGTTGCGGATGACGAACGTCCCGCCGTCGAACGCACGTTCCTGGAAGCCCTTCAGCTCGGTCTGGAAGATGGTCGCGTTGGCGATGGCGCGGCGGTTGAACCATGCCGACTTGATCCCGACCTGGATGTCGGTCGCGTTTTCCGGCTCGACGATCCGACGCTGGCCCAGCGGCGCGGCCGCCGGCGCCGAGTTGAAGGTGCCGGCCTTGTAGCCCGTCGAATAGGTCACGAAGGCCATGACGTCGGAGCGCGGCTCCCACTTCAGGCCGGCGCGCCACGACGGCTTCTTGCTCCTGGTGCTCAGCGTCGCGGTCTCGGCCCCACGCAGGACGCCGTCCACGCCCGCGTTACGCGGATCGGAGACGAAGAAGGCGTCCTTCTCATCCCAGGTGTACCGGGCCCCGAGCAGCGCCTCGACCGTCGGCGTCAGCGCATAGTTCACCTCGCCGTAAACCGCCACGCTTTCGGCGATCTGGTCGAAGGACGCGGGGAGAGCGCCTTCGTACGGTCCCGCCAGGCACGAGGCCAGGCGCGTGGGGTTGGCGCCGAACGCGAAGTCGCAGAACTCGCCGCCAAGGTTCCAGGTGTCGTTGATCCGATAATCTTCACGGAAATAGTATATGCCGCCAACATATTTCAGCCGTCCGTTGAAGTACACGTCATCTGGAGAAATGAACTGGATTTCATGGCTCTGGCTGTCGCTTTCGTAGCGCACGTCGCGGTCGAGAAGGTCGAGCGGCGTGAAGACGATCTCGTCGTTGTTCTGACGGTTGCGCCAGCGCCGCGCCGAATTGATCATGCGAACGGCGAAGCCGCCTTCCGTCTCGAAGCGCAGGTCGCTGGCCAGGCCGCCCTGGATGTCCGAGAGGTCGGGATTCTTGAACAGCGCGTTGGCCGTATAGGTCGGCGGATTCCGCATCGCCGGCAGGCGGCCGCCGAGACGGGCGGAAAATTCCGCGAGCTGCGCGGCGGTGGCCGACGAAATGTCGACCTGAGGCAGGGACACGCCGTCTCCGTCGAGTTCGGCGAAATCGCCGCGCACGGTCCAGCTCAGGTTGGGCGCGATTTCCCAGCGCGCGGACCCGCGAAGGCCGACGACGGTGCTCTCGCCATACCGCTTGCCATCCAGCCTGTTCTCCACGAAGCCGTCGGTATGCGACATCATCGCCGCCACGCGCACGGCGATGGTGTCGGTCACCGGCCCGCCGGCCGCGCCCAGGACGCGCCAGGCGCCGAAGTTGCCCGCCTCCCCCTCGATCCGGCCGCTGGGGTCGGAGAAGGAAGGCTGGACCGTTCTGAGCGAAATGGCGCCGACGGTGGCGTTGCGGCCGAACAGCGTGCCCTGCGGGCCCCGCAGCACTTCGGCGCCGTCGATGTCGAGGAACGACGAGACCAGCGCGCCGGGGCGGGGAATGTAGACGCCGTCGATATAGGTGGCGACGCTGGGATCGGTCGCCGATGCGGAGGCTGCGCCGAGGCCGCGGATGCGGATCGTGAAGTTGCTCGACAGGCCCAGCGCGTCGATCCGCAGGTTCGGAACGACCTTCTCAAGGCCCTGGACGGACGCGACGTTCGCCGCCTCCAGGCGCTCGGGGGAGACCGCGACGATGGAGGTCGGCACCTTCTGGACGCTCTCGGAGCGCTTCTGGGCGGTGACGATGATCTCCTCGACCTGGCTCGTGAAGCCTTCGGCCTCGGAGGTCTCGGCGACGGCCTGGGCGTGGGCCGCACCCGTCGAAAGAAGTGCGAGCGCCGAAGACGCGACAAGAAGTTGATGGATAGTCTTGTGGTGCGCCATGGAATTCCCCGATCGTTCTTATAATGATGCGTAGGAGACCGTACGGACGGGCCGGGAGGTTGTCGTACTGCGCACGGAAACGACGAAGAAAATCGCAACCTTGATTTTACGGGGAAGAGGTCGATCTTACCTGCGTGTCGTCCAGATCACACGTTCCTGATGGAAACACCACAGCCCGGAGGCGCCCCGCGCGGTCATAGTCAGTGAAGGCAGGTCTCCGCTCCCGCAGGTTCGCGGACATGAAGCTCATCCGGGGCGCCTCCTTCCTGATGGGTTCGGATGCGCACTATCCGGAAGAAGCGCCCCGGCGGCTGGAGCGCGTCGGCGACTTCTGGATCGATATCCATCCCGTCACCAACCGCGCCTTCGCCGAATTCGTGGACGCAACGGGCTACGTCACCTTCGCCGAACTGCCGCCCGATCCCCGGAATTATCCAGGCATGCCTCTGGAACTGGCGCGGGCTGGCTCCGCCGTCTTCGCGCCGCCCGAACGTCCGGTCCCGCTGTCGGACCCGTCCGGCTGGTGGAGCTTCGTCGCAGGCGCGAGCTGGCGCTTCCCGACGGGGCCGGACAGCTCGATCGAAGACCTGATGGACCATCCGGTGGTGCAGATCGCCTATGCGGACGCGGCGGCCTACGCGAAATGGGCCGGAAAATCGCTGCCGACCGAGGCCGAATGGGAGTTCGCCGCGCGCGGCGGACTGGCTGGCGCGGCCTATGCCTGGGGCGACGAACTCGCGCCGGACGGCCGAATGCTCGCCAACTACTGGCAGGGCGAGTTCCCCACGCGCAACACGCTCGAGGACGGATACCTGCGAACCTCGCCCGTCGGCGCCTACCCGTCGAACGGTTACGGCCTCCACGACATGATCGGCAACACCTGGGAATGGACGTCCTCCGCCTACAAGCTTCCGACAGGCGGCTGCTGCACGCCGGACGGCGGGGGATTTGAGCAGAAGGTGCTGAAGGGCGGATCGCATCTGTGCGCGGAGAACTATTGTCAGCGCTATCGTCCGGCGGCTCGCCACCCGCAGCCGATAGACAGCCCCACCTCGCACATCGGCTTCCGGTGCGTGGTGCGCCGCTAAGGACGCCGGATTATTCGTCGGAGCCCCGGCCGGCGTCCCAACCTCCGTCCACGTTCAGCACGCAGCCGGTCACATAGCTCGCGGCTTCGGAAGCAAGGAAGGCGACCGCGCTCGCCGCCTCTCGCGGCCGGGCGGCTCGCCGCATGGGCGTGGCCGCAACGAGGCGTTCCGTGTCGGCGAAATCCTCCAGGGCGCCCACGGCCACCGCATTCACGCGAATGCCCGCCGAAGCCCACTCGCAGGCCAGGCTGCGGGTCAGCATCGCCAGCGCGGACTGCGCGGCGGCGTGGGCGTTGCGCCGGGGCGAGGCGGCAAGGCCCCGCGCGGACGTGACGTTGACGATGGCGCCGCCGGCGGCCATGCGCGGCGCGGCGCACTTGGCCGCGACGAAGGCGCGAGTGAGGTTGAGGTCGAAGACCGCGCCAAACCCGGAGAGGGACTGGTCGAGCGTCGGAATGTTCGTGCCCTCCCGGCCTGCGTCATTGATGAGGACGTCGATCCCCGTCCAGCGCACGCAGGCCGCTTCGACAGCCGCCGCGATGACCAGCTCGTCGGCGCCCTCCGCTGTCACGACCAGATGCTTCGGCCCGAGCGTCGCCGTCAGCGCGGCGGCCGAGGCCGCGTCGGGGGCGATGACGAACAGGTTGTCGCCGGCCTGGCGGAAATGGTCGATCGCAGCGCCGCCGACGCCGTCCGCGCCGCCGACCACCATGATCGTGCGCGGTTCGCCGCGAGCCCGGGCCGGCGCGGCCGGTCCGTCCGACGCCGCGCCGGAGCCCCCGAACGCCAGGTAGCCGCCATCCACCGCAAGTTGGGCGCCCGTCACGTAGGAGGCGTCATGCGAGGCCAGGAAATAGATCGCCTCGGCGATCTCCGCGGGCTCGGCCATGCGGCCCAGCGGAACCCGGCGGGCGACCACCGAGGGGTCGACCTTGCCGTTGTCTATCAGGCGCTGCACCAGTTCTGTCCGGGTGTAGCCCGGCAGCACCGTGTTCACGCGCACGCCCCGCGCCGCCCATTCGCAGGCTATGGACCGCGTCATCGCGGTGATCGCCGCCTTGCTCGCGCCGTAGCCGTTGCGCAGCGGAACGGCGACAACGCCGGCGCCCGAGCCGAGATTCACGATAGCCCCGCCGCCTCTTTCGAGCATGAACCGCGCGGCCTCCCGCGAGAACAGGAACGGCCCCTGCACGTTCACCGCCATCAGCCGCCGGAAGGCGTCCAGCGACTGCTCGACCACGGGCGTCGCTTGCGGGTCGGTGATCCCCGCGTTGTTGACCAGCACGTCGACGCCGCCGAAGCGCGCGACGCACAGCTCGACAGCGGCGCGGACGTCGGTCTCGCTGGCGACGTCGGTGCGGACGGCCACATGCCCCGCGCCGAGCGCGCGGGCGCGGGCCTGCGCCGCGTCGACGTTGTTGTCGGCGATCACCACACGATCGCCCGCCGCGGCGAACCGCTGGACCGTGGCCCAGCCGATCCCGTCGGCGCCGCCGGTCACAATGACGGACCGGGAACGGCCGAGGTCCGATGGCATCGACATCTCTCAATCCAGGCGCCGCCGAGGCGGCTTGAGGTGAGCCGCGATCCTATCCAGCGAGCGCGCCACCCCTTCCTACGCGTCCTGGCCCATCCAAACATCCCATATGCGATCTTCCGCCCGGCGCATCCGAGCCCGGAGAGAGGAAGAGACCGGCGCGGAACCGGCCTTGCGGCGGGCGGTTTTCCTTCAAACACAGGAGATCGGTCATGGCCGCCAGACATCCGAACGCCGACCACTGGGGCGGTCCCGGCGCGAGCCACGAGGATCGCACCAAGCCGAAGCCGGACCCGAGCGTGAAGGACCCCGACGACCCGGACCGCTACAGCCGCCACAGCAAGGTGTCGGGCGGCGGCGGGGAGGCCGACGTCCACCACGCCCACGATCCGAAGCGTAAACGGGACTTCGAAGCCAACGACGCCCAGAAGCGTAAGAGCTGACGCGCCTTCGCGCCCCCGCCAGGGGCGTTCAATGGGCTGTCTGCGAATGTTCTCCGCCCTGGCGGGCGATGTCGGCCAGGGCCGCGCCCGTCTGGGCTTCGGCGTCGGCCTTGGCGAGGTCGCCGATCGAGACCATTCCCACCAGGCGCTTGTCGCGGTTCAGCACCGCAAGCCTGCGGACCTGGATATCGCCCATGTTCTGGAGGACCTCGGCGACGTCGTCGTCCTCGTAGCAGTAGCGGACCTCGTTGCTCATCACCTCGCGCACGTGCGCATCGGGACCCTTGCCTTGGGCCACGCCGCGCACGGCGATGTCGCGGTCGGTGATCATCCCGACCAGGCGGTCAAGCTCGCCCACCGGCAGGACGCCGGAATCGATCTGCGCCATCGTCCGGGCCGCCTCTCGCAGGGATTGTCCGGGATCGGCGATCCGCACATCGCGGCTCATGCAGTCGGCTACACGCATTGGATGGCTCCTTGGCGAGATTCGACCCCGACGCGCGGACAACCGGGTCCGCGCACGGACGGTTCCGAGGTGGCGCATCTACAGGCCGAACGGCCAAGTGTCGTTCTCGCCGGTCCGCACGCGGGTCGGCAGGGGCGTGACCGCCGTCGTCTCGTCGAACCAGACATAGGCGTCGAACTGCTGGGCCGCCGAGCATTCGGCGCCCCTCGGGCACGAAAGCCTCGCGCGGCGCCTCGCCCATCGCTTCCAGCACGCGGGCGTCGCGCACCCCCCGGCCCGCCACCTGGCGCCGCACCATCGCCTCGCGGGCGTGTTCCATTGTCCGGCACGATCGCCTCCTGGTCCTGCTGACGGTCAACTGAGAGGACACGGGACGGGTTGCCGAGCAGCGGCATGGGCGCCGCTTCGGTGAGCCTAGGAGGTTATCAGCGTATGGATCGAGGGTGGGATGGAGGCCTGGCCGGGAATCGAACCCGGGTTCACGGATTTGCAGTCCGGTGCGTCACCACTCCGCCACCAGGCCATGTCACGCCTTTCGGCGCGGGGCAGTTCGCTAACAGAAGGCCGCATGTGGGGCAATGGGCCCGACGCCCGCCGGGGCCATCGTTAGGGCGGCAACCTCCCAGAGCCGCGTGAAGACACGGTAAACCCCAAGTGATCGGGGTGACGAGGCGCCCTCTCCGAATCCTGCTTGAAATTCCCGCGTCGCGACCGGACGAAACGCCGCATGCGAACAAATGTTTTGTGGATTATGGTGGAGCGGTAGACAACCAAGGGTCGAAGCGATGCCCCCCGTCGCCAAGGAGACCGAGCGCCTCGATCGCCAGATCGGCGAGCGCATCCGCAAGGCCCGCAAGGCCCGCCGGATGACGCAGGCGGACCTGGGAGGCGCCATCGGCGTGACCTTCCAGCAGGTCCAGAAGTACGAGGCCGGCGTCAACCGGGTCAGCAGCTCGTCGCTGGTGCTGATCGCCCAGGCGCTGCACATGGAGCCGTCGGAGCTGATGGCGCCGCAGGACCCCTCGCTCCAGATGGACGACTGCATGAGCGAGCTGCTGCGCTCGTTCCGCAGCATCCGCTCGCCGCGCCTGCGGCAGGCCGTGGTGTCCCTGGCCCGCCGCCTCGCCCAGCTCGATTCGGCCGCCTAGCAGGAAGCGGTTCGCCGCCCGCCGAGCAGGAGGCCGATCACGTCGCCCAGCGCCGCCTCGGCGGCCGCCGCGCCCTGCGACTCCTCCAGTTCGGCCACGCGGCGGACGATGTTGGAGATGACCCGGCGGTCCTGGGCCGAAAGCTGGCCCATCACGTCGTCGACCGAGCACTCGTCGAAGCCGCCCGCGTCTTCCGGGTCGGCGAGGACCGCGGCGAGCCGCGCCAGGGCCCTGTCGGCCACACCAATGATTCCACTCATGCTTCTCAAGCCCCTCTTGCATGCAGGCCGGGCGTCGCCGCCATCGGCAAGGTCTTGCTGGTCGTGAAGGCGACGTGCGGTTCGAGCAGCGCGCGGACGAAGGCCGCGACCTCCTCCGGGCTGCGGTCGTCCACGGCGGCGGCGGCGGCGGCGTCGCTCACCACCACGAGATTGAGGCCCAGGTCGGCGGCGTGCAGCGCCGTCGCCAGGCACGATTGCTGGAGCGAAAGCCCGATCAGGTAGATCTCCGGCGGCGGCGCGCGCTGGGCCAGGTCCGCCAGCGCGCGGCAGGAGAAGGCCGAAACCCCCTCGCGCCGGAACACCCGCTCGCGCGCCAGCGGCCACAGCCCCTCGACCGAGGCGGTCAGGCCGCCGCCGCTGAACAGGCCGCTGCGGCGGCGGCGGTGGGCGTGGATAACGATCCACTCCGAGGCCCGCGCATGCTTCAGCACCCGCCCGCAGGCGTTGACCGCGCCCTGCGCGTGGGACGCGCAGAGCGGACGGCCCGGCGTGACATGCTCCAGCTGGAGGTCCACGCACAGCAGCCAGGGCTTGGCGTCGCCCATCAGCACGGGTTCAACGCCGCCCGCGCCGCCGAGGCGTCGAGCACCCCCGCCACGTCCCACGCCCCTTCCGGGCGGATCAGGATCATCGGGTCGGAATCGGCCGTCAGCGCCTCGTCCGGCGGGTTCAGCTGACGCTCGACCTCGATGTAGCGGTGGTCGGAGAAGACGAATTGCGGGCGCCCTACCCGCTCGCGCACCCCGACCGTGCGGCTCCAGTAGGGCAGCAACCGCTCCTGGACGTAGCCGATCAGCCGCCTGTACCCCTTGCGCGCGGCCAGGCTGTAGGCGGCGTTGAGCAGGGCCACCGCGACCGTGCCGCCGCGCTGGGCGTCCAGCACCGCCACCCGCTCGATCTTCACGAAATCGGCGAAGAAGCGGATGCGAAGCACCCCGGCGACGCGGCGGCCGACGCGGGCCACGAGGTGGGTCGAGCCGGCGAAGTCGTTCCCGTCGAACTCCTCGTCGAAGGGGCAGAACTGCTCGCCCATGTAGACGACGGCGCGGATGGCGCAGACTTCCAACAGGTCGTTCAGCGTGCGGGCGACCTCGACAACGACCTCCTCACCCTCCGGCGGCGCGACGGCGCGGGCCTTGGCCCGGACGCTCACGCGGCGGCCTCCGGGGACATCCAGTAGATGTCGGGGGCCTCGGGCAACGGACGGTAGCCCATCTTCTCCACCACGATGTGGCGGCCGACGGCGGTGGCGGCGCGGCTGAAGGTGGGCGCACCGCCCGCCAGCACCCGGCGAGCCATCTCCTGCGAGCAGCCGACGACCGCGCGGCGGCCTGCGTCGGTGCAGCCGGCGAAACCCAGGCTGTAGCCGCCACCGATCCGATCCCCCTCGCGGCAGCTCAACTCCAGATCGAGATTCAGGGCGTCGAGCGTGCCGCGCCAGATGGCGTCCATCTTCTCGGGGCGGACCAGCAGGAAGGCGTAGACGCCGGTCACGGCGCCGTCCTCCACGTAAACCATGACCGAGGCGGGGAAAGCGCGTTGCAGCGCCTTCAGCACCGGGGGGGGCGTCAACTGGGCTCCGATAAGGTCCGTGGCCAGACGAAGGCTTTGTTCGATTTCATCGTCGCTTGCCGGGCTCATATTGAATTCACGGGCAAGCTCGCTAAACAATGTGAAGTCAGCGCATGGAAAACTGTGCTTCTGTGACTGATTGGCTGCTAGTCTCAGCGACATAGAGGCGCACCCCGTCCGGTTTCGACTACCCATGGTATAAGGGCGCCACTTCAGGGGGAGGTTCAGTGAAGTCCCTATGGTCGATCTAAGAGAAGCCGATAACGCGCCGACGATCTCGCCGGGGAAGGCCGACTGGTCAGACTTGAGGGTCTTCCATGGCGTCGTTCAAACCGGCAGTTTTAACGCTGCGGCCAAGGCGCTGGGCCTCACTCAACCGACAGTCAGCCAGAGAATCGACAATCTGGAAGGTCGTCTCGGCGCCACTCTGCTGATCCGCACACGCCAGGGTGTGTCCCCCACCGAAGCGGGCCGGATGCTGGCCGAGCGGGTTGCGTCCATGGCCCATACGGTGGCCGGGATAGAGGAGCTGCTGCATGGTTTCGACCATGAGGAAAAGGGCCGCGTCGGCCTGACGGCGCCCGATGGCGTTGCCAGTTACTGGCTGGCGCCTCGCCTGCCGGACTTTCAACGGCGGTTCCCGGAAATCCAGGTTTCCCTCGATTGCGGCATGTGGCGCGAGATGCCGCTGCGCATGCAGCCCGACATCCACGTCGGATTCGGGGAGACGACGCCCGCCGACATGGACGCGAGGCCGCTGGCCTTCTTCCACTATGCGGTGTTCGCCTCGCGCGACTATGTCGATGTCTATGGCCAGCCGAAGTCGCTGAACGACATCCTGGCCAACCACCGCATGGTCATGCACGTGGCCCAGCTCCACCAGCCGGCGGGCTGGCGCGCGCCAGCCACCGCGCTGCACGAGTTGTCGCCCGCTTCCGTGGAGACCAACTGCTCCAGCGCGCTTCTACACATCATCAAGAACGGCGGCGGCGTGGGCGCCCTGCCCACCGCGATAGTCGAACAGGAGCCGAGCCTCGTCATGCTCGACCTGCCGCCGCTCTCGCGAGCAACGCTCTGGCTTCGCCATCGCTACGACGTGGGCCGCCGGGGCCGCGTGCGCCGGATGGCCGACTGGTTGCAGGAAACCTTCGACGCGACCCACCGCCCGTGGTTCCGCGAGGAGTTCGTGCACCCGTCGCAGTTCGGATTGTAGCTCGTCCTTCTCCCGCGAGGAGAAGGATTAGCGGAGCTTTTCGACGGCCCCCCGCGCCAATCCTTCGATGGCGTCCCAGTCGCCCGCCGCCATCAACGCCTCCGGCGCGAGCCACGAGCCGCCCACGCACGTCACGTTCGGCAGCGCCAGGTAGCCCCGCGCGTTGTCCAGCGTCACCCCGCCCGTGGGGCAGAAGCGCGGCTGGGGGAACGGACCCGCCAGCGCCTTCAACACCGTCGCGCCGCCCGCCGCCCCGGCGGGAAAGAACTTGAACCGCGAATAGCCCAGTTCCAGCCCCACCATCAGCTCCGAGGCCGTGGCGATCCCCGGCAGCAGCGGGATGGAGCCCTTCAGCCCCGCTTCCAGCAGCGCGGGCGTCCCGCCCGGCGACACCGCGAAGGCCGCGCCGCTCCCGGCCGCCGCGCTCAGGTCCTGGGCCGACAGCACGGTGCCCGCGCCGACGATCGCGCCTTCGACCTTCGCGGCGGCCTCGATGGCGCTCATGGCGGCGGGGGTGCGCAGGGTGATCTCGATGGCCGGGACGCCGCCCGCCACCAGGGCGCGTGCCAGGGGCCCGGCGTGGGCCGCGTCGGCGATGGTGACCACCGCGATGACCGGCGACAGGGCCATGACCTCTTCGATACGCATGGCCCTACCCTACAGGGCTAGCCGGCCAGCGCCAGTTCCGGCGAGCGCAGGAAGCGCCCGGCCAGCGTGCCGTCGCGCAGGTAGATGCGGATTTCCACATCCCCGCCGCCCTCCGCCATCCGGTCGGCCAGTTTGCGGGCGGCGGCCTCGGCCTTGGCGCCGCTCAGGAACACGGTGGGCTCGAAGCCATCGGCTTTCACCGCCCAACCGCTGTCGGTCGGGGTCACGCTGACGATGCGGATCATGGGGACTCCTTACTCAGGCGCTTGCCGCGCGCTTATTTCTACCAGCCGGCGATGTAGGAACTACGACGGCCGCATCAAGTTTCGCCGGGCGGCGAAGTTTTCAGGTCTCGACCTGGGACAGCTTGCCGAACGGCTCCTGGAGCAGGAGTTCGGTCTCGTGGCCCTCGTCGGCGGCTTCGCGCGCCAGGCCTTCGGCGATGACCAGGGCGGTCTCGCTGCTGCGAAAATGGCCGATGGACCGGCGATTGGAGACGATCCTCCACTCGTGGCCGGCCCAGATGACGGCGTAACGGAAAGTGGCCATTCCTGAAGGCTCCCCTCTCCCCCGACCGAACGAGGTTAGGGCGCCAGCATCAACCGAGGGTAAACGGGAACGGCGATTTCCCGCCTTTTTAGGCCTTGAGACGGTATCCCGTGCGGAACATCCAGCCGACCACCGCCATGCAGACGAGCAGGAAGCCCACCGTCGCCGCCAGGCTGATCCCCACCGCCAGGTCGGCCTGGCCGTAGAAGGCCCAGCGGAAGCCGCTGATCAGATAGACTACCGGGTTGAACAGGGTGATCGTCCGCCACAGCGGCGGCAGCATGTCGATGGAATAGAATGCGCCTCCCAGGAAGGTCAGCGGCGTGACGATCAGCATGGGGATGAACTGGAGCTGCTCGAACCCGTCGGCCCAGATGCCGATGATGAAGCCGAACAGGCTGAAGGTCACCGCCGTCAGCACCAGGAAGGCGACCATCCACAGCGGATGGACCACCTGCAGCGGCACGAACAGCGCCGCCGTCGCCAGGATGATGAGCCCGAGCGCGATGGACTTGGTGGCCGCCGCGCCGACATAGGCGATGACGATCTCCAGCGGCGAGACTGGCGCCGACAGCACCTCGTAGATCGTGCCGGAGAACTTCGGGAAGTAGATGCCGAAGGAGGCGTTGGAGATCGACTGCGTCAGCAGCGACAGCATGATCAGCCCCGGCACGATGAAGGCGCCGTAGGCCACGCCGTCTATCTCCGTCATCCGCGAGCCGATGGCAGCCCCGAAGACGATGAAATAGAGCGAGGTCGAAATGACCGGCGAGACGATGGACTGCCACAGGGTGCGGAAGGTCCGCGCCATCTCGAAATGGTAGATCGCCCGGATCGCGTGGATGTTCATGACCGCTTGCTCACCAGGCTGACGAAGATTTCCTCCAGCGAGCTCTGGCTCGTGTGGAGGTCCTTGAAGGCGATGCCGAGGTCGGTGACCCGGCGGATCAGCGAGGCGATGCCCGTGCGCTCGCCCTGGCTGTCGAAGGTGTAGACCAGCTCGGTCCCGTCGCCGGACAGCTCCAGCGTCCAATCCGCCAGTTCGGGAGGAATCGCCTCCAGCCGCTCCTGGAGCGACAGGGTGAGCTGCTTCTTGCCCAGCTTGCGCATCAGCTCGGCCTTGTCCTCGACCAGGATCAGCTCCCCGCGCGAGATGACCCCCACCCGGTCGGCCATCTCCTCGGCCTCCTCTATGTAGTGGGTGGTCAGGATGATGGTGGTCCCGGCCTCGCGCAGGGAACGGACCAGCTCCCACATGTCCTTGCGCAGCTCGACGTCGACGCCGGCGGTCGGCTCGTCGAGGAACAGGATGTCCGGCTCGTGCGAAAGGGCCTTGGCGATCATCACCCGGCGCTTCATGCCGCCGGACAGGGTCATGATCTTGTTGTCCTTCTTGTCCCACAGGGACAGGTCCTTCAGCACCTTCTCTATGTGGGCGGGGTTCGGCGGCTTGCCGAACAGGCCGCGGCTGAAGCTGACGGTCGCCCACACGGTCTCGAAGGCGTCGGTGGTCAGTTCCTGCGGCACCAGCCCGATGCGCGAGCGGGCGGCGCGATAGTCGCGGACGATGTCGTGGCCCGCGGCCGTCACCGTGCCCGAGGTCGGCTTGACGATGCCGCAGACGATGCTGATCAGCGTCGTCTTGCCCGCGCCGTTGGGGCCCAGCAGGGCGAAGATCTCGCCGGGGCGGATGTCGAGGCTGACGTCCTTGAGGGCCGAAAAGCCCGACCCGTAGGTCTTGGACAGGTTCGATACGGCGATGATCGGCTGCATGGCCGCTACATAGTGGCGCTTCCCGCGTTTGGCGATGGCGGCTATCAGCGGCCGCATGGACGCCTCGAAAAAGACCGTCGCGGTGGTCGGCGCCGGACCCGCCGGGCTGATGGCCGCCGAGGTGCTGGCGCGCGGCGGCGCGGCCGTCACCGTCTTCGAGAAGATGCCCACCGCCGGGCGCAGGCTGCTGATGGCCGGGCGCGGCGGGCTGAACCTGACCCACTCCGAGCCCTTCGAGCGGTTCGTGGAGCGGTATGGAGAGGCCGCCCCCTTTCTGCGGCCGATCCTGGAAGCCTTTCCGCCCGCAGCCCTCGTCGAATGGGCCGAGGGGCTGGGGCAACCGACCTTCGTGGGCTCAAGCGGGCGGGTGTTCCCCAAGGCGCTGAAGGCTTCGCCCCTGCTGCGGGCCTGGCTGGCGCGGCTGGAGGCGCTGGGGGTCGAGATCCGCACCCGGCGCGAATGGCTGGGCTGGGACGAGGCGGGCGCCCTCGCCTTCCGCGAGGAGACCGTCCGTCCCGACGCCGTGGTGCTGGCGCTGGGCGGCGGGAGCTGGCCGAAACTGGGCGCGGACGGCGGCTGGGCCGGCGCCTTGCGGGCGCGCGGCGTTGAGGTCCGCCCCTTCCGCCCCGCCAACTGCGGCTTCGACGTGGCCTGGAGCGAGGTCTTCCGCGACCGCTTCGCCGGAACGCCCCTGAAGGCCGTCTCCCTATCCTTCCAGGGGCGAACGGCGCGGGGTGACGCCATGATCACCCGCTATGGGCTGGAAGGCGGCGCCGTCTACGCCCTATCCGCCGCCCTGCGTGATGCGATCGAGGCGAGCGGCTCGGCGAGCCTGGAGATCGACCTGCGGCCCGACCAGAACGCGGAAGCGGTCGCCCGGCGGCTGGACCGGCCGCGAGGCGGCGCCACGCTCTCCAACCACCTGCGCAAGGCCGGGTTCTCGCCGGTCGAGGCCGGGCTGCTGCGCGAGACCGGAGCCGAGCCCAAGCGCATCTCCCTGACCCTGACCGGCGTCCAGCCCATCGACCGGGCGATCTCCAGCGCGGGCGGGCTGGCGCTGTCCCACGGCCTGGAGGTCCTGCCCGGCGTCTTCGCGGCAGGCGAGATGCTGGACTGGGAAGCGCCGACCGGCGGCTACCTGCTGCAGGCCAGCTTCGCCACCGGCGCGGCGGCTGCAAGGGCGATTCTGCCGTGAAATTGAACACTTGGACATTGACAACGACGCACGGCGGTCCAATCTCGTGACCCTAGGTTTAGTGACTACGGGTGTCCCAGATGTTCGCCAAGATCGCCGCCGCCGGCCTCGTGGCCGCCGCCTCCTTTTCCTTCACCGCCATTCCGGCCGCCGCCACCGAACAGGCTTCGGCCCGTTCCGACTGCTTCTTCGTCAGCGCCTGGCGCGGCTGGTCCGCCCCCAGCGACGACGTGCTGCTGCTAAAGGTGCGCGGCAACGACATCTATCGCGTCGAGCTGAGCGCCGGGTCGCACCGCCTGAAGTCGGCGGGCAACCACCTGGTCAGCACACCGGTGAACAGCATGATCTGCTCGGCCATCGACCTGGACCTGAAGGTCTCCGACGAGCACGGCCACGCCACCCCGCTGATCGCCCGCTCGATCGCCAGGCTGACGCCGGAACAGATCGCCGCCATCCCCAAGAAGGACCGGCCGTAACCCATCCGCGCCAATAGCGCAGGAACCAGGCGAGGGCGCGGGCGACCGCGCCCTTGTTGCTTATGGAAGGTTGCCCTCGCCGCCCGGGCGGCCTAAGGACGGCCCTTGCCCCTCCCCCGCGTGCCGACGATGACCGAGCGCCCTCGCCGACCGATCCTCAGCCTCAAGCAGCCGCTGGCCCGGCCCCTGCCGCCGCTTCCCAAGCCGCCGGCCGAGCCGACGTGGAAGTGCAAGCCCTGCGGCGCGCCCTTCGCCCCTCAGACCGAGGGCGACGAGCGCGACGCCGTCCGCTGCCCCAAGTGCAACGCCCGGGTGGGCACGGTCGGCGATTTCCGCGCCGATCCGCCGCGGGCCGACAAGGTGCGCGCGCGGCCGATCGCGCGCTGAACCAATCCACAGAATCGGCAGTTCCGACATATGCTGGACGCATTGACCGCGTATCGCCCCAGCGACCGACCGGAAAGAGCCCATCCTTGACCATCGAGACCGACCCTCGCACCCTTCGTGAGACGCTGGCGCGGTATCAGCGGCCCAGCCACGGCCGCAGCATCGCCGAGATCGCCGTCACCGCCGCGCCGCTCGCCGCCCTGTGGGGGCTGGCCTGGTTCGCCATCGCCAAGGGCTGGGTGTGGCAGGGGATGCTGCTGACGCCGCTCGCCGCCGCTTTCCTGGTGAGGATGTTCCTGATCCAGCACGACTGCGGCCACGGCGCCTTCTTCCGCGCCCGCCCGGCCAACGAGTGGGTCGGCCGGATCATCGGCGTGCTGACCATGACGCCCTATGACTACTGGCGGCGCACTCACGCCATCCACCACGCCACCTCCGGCAACCTCGACCGCCGCTGGCTGGGGGCGGTGGAGATGCTGACCGTCGAGGAGTACCGCGCCCTGCCGTGGATCAAGCGGGTCGGCTACCGGCTGTACCGCCACCCGCTGGTCATGTTCGGCCTGGGGCCGGCCTACATGTTCGTCCTCCAGCACCGCCTGCCCATCGGCCTGATGAAGGAAGGCCGGGCGTGGATGAGCGTGCTGGGCAACAACCTGGGCGTTGCGCTGCTCGCCGTCGGGGTCATCGCGCTGGGCGGGCTCAAGCCGCTGCTGCTGGTCCACCTCCCGATCATCGTCATGGCGGCGTCCATCGGCGTGTGGCTGTTCTACATCCAGCACCAGTTCGAGGGCGCCTACTGGACCCGGAACGAGGACTGGACCCTGCACGAAGCGAGCTTGCGTGGCTCCTCGCACCTCGACCTGCCGCCGGTGCTGCGCTGGTTCACCGCCAACATCGGCGTGCACCACGTCCACCATGTCGGCAGCAAGATCCCCTTCTACCGCCTGCCCCAGGTGCTGCGGGACCACCCCCAGTTCCAGGCCATGAGCCGCATCACCCTGAAGGACACCTTCCGGGCCGTGAAGCTGTCGCTGTGGGACGAGGCCGCCGGACGGCTGGTCTCCTTCCGCGAGGCGCGCCGGGCGGCCCCGTTAACGATCGGCTAACCATAAGGGGCGAGTTTCGCGGGGTCTTCCATGAAGACACCCACCATCACCAATCACTGTTTTCAGCCCGGCCTCGCGCCGGGCTTTTTTTGTGGCGCCAAGGGGCTTTCGCGACCTTGCGCCGAGCCGGGCGCCATCGTATACGCCCGGTCCTCCGATGTTCCTCGGTAGCTCAGTTGGTAGAGCAGGCGACTGTTAATCGCCGGGTCGCAGGTTCGAGTCCTGCCCGGGGAGCCATCG
>CAZOHI010000011.1:0-79996 GCA_964579695.1 uncultured Caulobacter sp.
TGGGTGTTGTAGACGCGGGCGTAGGATTGCGACTGCCAGTAGAAGTCGCCGCGCAAGGTGGCGTCCCAGCCCCCCGGCAATTCCATCCGGTATTGGGCGCCGAGCGAGGCGGTCCAGTGCGGGGCGTTGGGCAGCTCGCGCCCCGAAACATCCGTCGAAAGACCTGCGCCGCCGTTCGGAGCGTCTATGCTCGGGTCGAAGTAGACGCCCAGGGGGTGCCCCGGAATGGAGCTGGGATTACGGAAGTTGGAGCCGGAGATGTTGCCGCCCGAACAGAACTGGGTCAGGTCGCCGCCCGGATCGGCCGCCATATACGGGACGACCAGTTCCAGCGGCACGAGGCAGTTGGTGGTCTGCGTCAGCGCCGGCTTGACCAAAATCCAGTCGCTGAACACCCTGCCGTCCGGCGTCGTGAACTCGAAATGGCCGGCGCGGTTCATCAGGTCGATCGACGACTGGCCGTCGCCAAGCTCGGTGCGCAGCGCCCCCAGGGCGCCGTTGAAGCGCAAATTCCGGGTTGGAGAGAATATCCATTCCAGTTCGGCGCCCCAGATCCTCGCATCGAAGTTCTCGTTGAGCGCCGAACGATCCACGATCTTCGAAATCTGATAGCCCTTGTAATCGTACAGGAAGGCCGAGCCGTTCAGGACCAGCGCGCCGCCCAGCAGCGTGTTCTTGGAGCCGACTTCGAACGCATCGATGAACTCGGGCTCGAAGGTCGGCCCGCCAAGCGCCGAGCGTCCCGCCTTGTTGAACAACCCTTGTGGAGCGGCGACCGACGGGGGGTTCATGCCGCCGCCCTTGTAGCCGTGGGCGTATGAGGCGTAGACCAGCGTCTCGTCCGTGAAGCCCAGGTCCGGCTTCCAGTCCAGGATCACCCGCCCGGTGGGTTCGCGCCATTCCTGCACGATGTCCGGCTCCGCCGGATATCCCCGGCCAAAAGCGCCCGTTCCCGTCAGGGGGCAAAGCAGGCTGGCGCAGGCCGAAGGCCCTCCGAGGCCGGTCCCGAAGAACCTGTAGTCCATCAGCAGGGTCTGGCTCGGCGCCGGCGTGAACGTCTTCCTGTCCCAGGTGAAGCGAAGGCCGGTAGTCAGCTTCAGCGTCGGTGTGACCCGCCAGTAGAGTTCGCCGAACACCGCGGCGGAACTCAGGCTGTAGGGATTGCGGCTTCGGAAGTAGTTGTGCCCCTCCCCGTTCACGGACTCGATCGGGTTGGGATCATTGTAGATCCAGCAACTGAAATCCGGCGCGGTCGGCATGACGCCCGTGCCGCAGGTGTTAGAAAGGTTGCCAAAGAAGGGCGGTTCCGCGCGCCCGATGTATGTCAGCGCGTTGATGAATACGAAATAGTCGTTCTCGGTCTCGAACCGGGTGAAGTTCGCGCCCACGCTGAAGTCGACGTCGCCCTCGAAATTCGACGCAAGCCTGAATTCCTGGTTGAACTGTTCGCTCTGGGACCGCGAAAGGTCCTGGCCGATCAGCCTGTCCGAGCACCCCAGTTGTGGGTCGCAGAACTCGCCCAGCGGCGCGATGGCGGCCAGGGCGGCGCCCCAGCCGGGACCGTAGAAGAAGTCGTTGAGGAACGGAATCCACTGCAGTTGCGTGGTGTCCGTGGTGTCGGGAAAGAATCCCGGCTTGCTCTGGAAGCGATTGAGGTCCTGCGTCGACCAGACCTCGTCCTTCGCATAGAGCGTCTGCGAGGTGAAGGTGACGGACTCGCCGAGATCCACGTCGAACGTGAGGTCGAAAATGTCCGACTTGGCGCGATAGGCGGCCGGAACCGTCATCTCGATCTCCCGGAGATCGTGTGACTGCGTCGCGTTCTCGTAGATGTCGTGGCCGTCGATCAGGGCGGCGAAGGGCAGCGCACTTGCGTTCGGAAGGCCGAACGCGGCTTCCTCGTACAGCGACCCCGGAAGGCAGCCCTGGCTGGTCTGGTTATTGAACCCAATAGTGGTGGCGGGAAGGCCATAGTCGGTCGGCGCCAGGCCGGGATCGGTATGGCAAAGCTGCTTGGAGCTGCGCAGCCGCCCGTCGTACTCCTCGAAGCGCTCCCACATCAGCGTGCCGCGAAGGGCCTCAGTCGGCTCCCACGCCAGGGTCACGCGCCCGGTCCACAGGTCGCGGTCATCGACATCCTGACCGTCGACGACGTTGGTCGCATAGCCGTCCCGCTTCGTCGCGGCGCCGGCGAAGCGGATGGCCGCCGTATCGCCGATGGGGATGTTGACCATCCCCCGCACGCGCTGGGCGTTGTAGTTGCCGGCTTCCAGCTTCAGGTCGCCTTCGAACTCCATCAGGCGCGGCTTGGCGGAGATGACGTTGATGACGCCGCTGGTGGCGTTGCGGCCGTAGAGCGTGCCCTGCGGGCCGCGCAGCACCTCGACGCGCTCGACGTCGACATACTCCTGCTCGAACAGCCGGTTCACGATGAGCGTGGTGTTGTTGTAACTGACGGCCACGCCGGGGTCGGTCGTCGCCGAGATCGCCTTGGTCCCGATCCCGCGGATCGAGAAATTGTAGCCGGTGAAGTTGTTCTTCGAGAAGGTGACGTTGGGGATCGCCTTGAGCAGGTCGAACCCGCCCTCGATCTTCTGTGCGTCGAGCGATTTCTGCGTGAAGGCCGAAATCGCGATCGGCACGTCCTGGATCGCCTCTTCCTTCTTCTGCGCCGTGACGATCAGCGCATCAACGTCGCCGGCGCTTGCGTCCTGGGGGCTGGAGCCGCCCTCCTGCTGGACGATCACGAAGGCGTCGCCTTCTCTTCGGAAGGTGAGGCCCGTGCCCGTCAGCAACTGCGCCAGGGCGGCCTGCTGATCTGCAACCCCGCTCACGCCCGCCGCTTCCTTCGAGGCGGCGATGGCCGGGGTGAACATGATCGCCCTGCCGGTCTGGCTTGCGAATTCCAACAGTGCGTCCGCAAGCGGTTGGGCAGGTATCGTGATGGAATCGGCTTGGGCCCACGCCGTATTTGCGCCAAGCGCGAGCACTCCCGCCGCTGCGCCGGCAAGCAAGCGCGCGCGGATGGCGTTTCTGATCTTTCCCATGGTCTCCCCCAAACTTTATGTGGAGCCATCGCTCCTGTTTGGGATGATCCCGAAAGCCATTTCACCCGAACACGGCGGCTGAATTTTTTTACTGCATGGGTACGATTTCGATTTCGCCGCTCGGCTTTTCCCTGAGCGAGGCTATGCCGCCGGCGCGGAGCATCCGGGCAAATTCATCGACATCGCCAGTCGTAAAGGCGCCGCTGAGCCGCCGGCTGGCGAGCGTCACATCCGCGAGGATGATCTTGCGCGTCGAGTAACGGTTCATCTCTTCCACGATGTCGGCCAGGGCTTCGTCCTGGAAGACGAGCTGGCCCTTGAGCCAACTCGTCGAGCGGGTGATGTTCGTAGGGGTGAGCCGCCAGTCGGCGTCGTTGACCACGACGAGCTGCGATCCGGCCGACATGTCCGTGACGGTGAGCGGGGGACTGTCCGGCGAGCCTGCCGGCGCCGAGGCCTGGGCCTTGCGCACAGGCTCCACCCGAACCTTGCCCTCGACGAGCACCACCTTCAGTTCGCCATCGTCCACGCGCACGTCAAAGGCGGTTCCGAGGGCGGTGACGGTGCGCCCTGCCGCCGTCACCACGAACGGATGGCGGCGATCCTTCGCCACCCGGAAGAAAGCTTGCCCTTTGTCCAGATAGACAAGCCGCCTGTGATCGCTGGCCTCGGTGCGCACCACGGTGTCCGTATTCAGCGTCACCTCGGAGCCATCCGGCAACACGATCGTGGCCTGTTGTCCGACGGCGGTGTGGAACGTCTTCGTCGCCAACGGCCTTGGCATGTCGAGAAGGTGGAAGGCGCCCCCGCCTCCCAGGGCGATGAGGGCGGCGGCGATACCGGCTGCGATGGCGCGCCTGGCGGACCGCAGCCTGTCGGCCGCGCCGACCGCGCGCTCGCGGATCTCGATGTAGCGCGGGTGCCGTCCAAGATCGCCCGCCGTATCCCACAGCGCGTCTATCTCCGAATAGGCGGCCTGATGCTCCGGGGCCTCGTCAAGCCAGCCGGAAAGGGCCGCCTGTTCGGCCGGCGTCAATTCCCTCGCCTGGCGCCGCACGCGCCACGCGATCGCGGCGCCGTAGGCCGCATCGTCGTCAGGCCGGGCTTTCGAGCGCCAGTTCATCGCCGTCCGCTCATGCGTTCGTGGATGCCCTTGGTTGCGCGTTGCACAAGCGCCTCGACCGCTCGAAGTGAAATTCCCATGCGCCGGGCTATCACCTCCTGCGGGAGTTGCTCGACCCGAAACAGCATGAACGCCATGGCGCAGCGCGGCGGAAGTTCGCTCAAGGTCGCCAACATCGCCTCAAGGGCCTCCTTGCCGAGCAGGATGCGCTCCGGGGACAGTTCGTCCGCAAGGTCGCCCGACTCGTCCAGGTCTTCCTGACGACCCCACATCCAGGTGTTGCGCCGACGGCGGTGCCCGAGCACGTTGGCCGCAGTCCGGAACAGATAGCGCTCGACGCTTTCGACGTGAGACGTCGTGCCCCGGACCTGCAACTTGAGGAAGACGTCCTGCACCAGATCGTCGACGTCGGCGGCGTTGGCGCGCCTTAGAAAGTAGCTTCGCAGGGCGGGGCCATACCGCACCGCCAGGGCGCGCAGATCCTGAACGCCCGGCGCGCAGGCGCCAGGAGCCCGTTCAATCAGCGGCGGCTTCGGCGATTGCGCCATCTCCCTCATCCGCGGGCGCCAGGCTTGGGATCTCAGTACGAATGATCCGCCTCGGACGCCTGCCCGTATGCGCGCCATGAAATTTTTTCGCACGCCGGCGTGGTCAGGCCTCCGCACCCCGGCCCCGGTGGGAGGCTCGGCCGGCTCAACGGGTCGCAGCCAGGCCCAAATGGCCGAACGACGGGCTGCCTAGCTGCGATCCTCGCCGTGCGGGCCCTGTTCGCCCAAGCCGACGCCGCCGCCGCCCATACCCATGCCCATGCCGCCCCCGCCGCCGCCCTTGCCGCCTTCGCCGCCTTTGCCCTTGCCGACGCCCAACGGTCGTGCGGGACCCTGCATCGGCAAGGTGACGTCCGCCGGCACGGGGGCGAGGTCGAGCGCCTCTCGGATGAAGGCGCGCAGCGAGACGACCAGTTCGTGCGTGTGGACCGGACGGCCGGCGGCCAGTTCGGCGGCCGCGCGCGCGGCGAGGCGAACCTGCTCCTCCGTGCCCAGCAGGAAGATGTCCGACAGGGCCGCCTCGACGGCGTCGCGGATGCGCCGGGTGCGATCCGAGCCGCCGGTGAGGCCAGGAGCTTCCTCCTCCTCCTCGCGCCGGCGCAGATCGCGCAGGTGAGTGGGATCGACGCTGAGGTCGCCCGTCAATGAGCCCCCCAGCGTCTTGTAGGCGGCGATCAGGGTGCGCAGGCGCTCGTTGATCTGGCGGTTCATCCGCTCGCGGCGCTGCTGGATCGTGACCATCATGACGAGGCGGATGCCCACCCCGATCAGCGTCACCAGAGCCAACCCGATCACCGTGGCCAGCAGGCTGTGCCAGGAACTGAAGTCGACGCCGCGCAACGAGGCCTCCCGATACCGCCGTTCATGCCCTTGCTGTCGTGCGGATAACGACATGCGGCTCTGCGAGGTCCCACGGCGCCGGCAAGTTCAGCACCAAGCCATCGGCCTGAAGCCGGAACGCGACCTCGGCGGGAACGACGGCCGCCATCGGCCGAACGTCCCGCACGAACATCTGCACCACATTCTTGCGGCGCGTCAAAGGCCAGCCCTCCCCCCGGCGCGGCCGATGAGCAGAGCCTAGCCCGCGCTGTCGGCTGCGGGCCCGCCACGCCTGGCCGGCAACTTCGATCTCATTGAAAAAGCTGCGCCTTCGGCTCCCCTCGCGGAAGCCTCGAAAGGCGGCAAGGTCCTGAAAAAAGACCAAGTTGCAGAATGGCTGGGGAACTAGGACTCGAACCTAGAATGACGGTACCAAAAACCGCAGTGTTACCATTACACCATTCCCCAGCAGGAACGGCTCGGACCCTGGTGGGCCGTGGCGAGGCGGGTGAAATAGCGCAGGCGTTTGACGGATGCAACGACCCGCTCACACCTTCTATTGCGAGGCCGACGGACCTCCCCTATAAGCGCCCTCCCAAGTCGGAGTGTAGCTCAGTCTGGTAGAGCACCGTGTTCGGGACGCGGGGGTCGCAGGTTCGAATCCTGCCACTCCGACCATCTTCAAACCCGCGTCGAATCCCCTTGCCGCCCCATGGGTTGCGGCCTGATAAGCTGGGGACATGAAGCAATTCCTCCTCACGCTCGGCGGCGTGTTCGCGGGCCTGGTCCTGTTCCTGATCGGCGTGCCCTTCCTGCTGATCGTCATGGCGGCGGGCGCGACGCGCCCGGCGGCCGTCCCGGCCCAGACGGTGCTGGAGCTGGACCTGCGCCAGGGCCTGACCGACCAGGACGTGTCCAACCCCTTCGCGGCCTTCAGCGGCTCGGGCATGTCGGTGATCTCGGTGGTCGAGACGCTGCGCCACGCCGAGGCCGACGACAAGGTGAAGGCGATCTTCGTGCGCCTGCCCGAAGGCGGCATGGCCCCGGCGGCGGCCGACGAGCTGCGCCAGGCGTTCCGCCACTTCCGGGCCGAGGGCAAGAAGCCGATCTGGACCCACAGCCAGGGGCTCTATCCCAGCGGCGTGGTGACCTCGACCTACATGCTGGGCGCGGCCAGCGACCAGCTCTGGATGCAGCCGTCGTCGTCCTTCCAGGCGACGGGGCTGGCCAGCGAGGACCTGTTCTTCAAGCGCTTCTTCGACCGCTACGGCGTCCAGGCCGACTACGAGCAGCGGCAGGAGTACAAGAACGCGGTCAACCCCTACCTCTACAGCGACTACACCGCCGCCCATAAGGAGGCGTCGCTGTCGTGGATGGGCTCGATCTACCGCAGCGCCGTGCTGACCGCCGCCGCCGACCGCAAGAAGGATCCGGCCGCCTTCGTGCGCGCCATCGAGGCGGGTCCCTACTCGGCCGAGGAGGCCCGCGAGAAGGGGCTGATCGACCGGGTCGGCCAGGTCGAGGAGGCCGAGGAGGCCCTGAAGGCCGCCGTCGGCAAGAAGGCGGAGTTCGTCGATTTCGACGACTACATGAACCGCACCCGCCGCACGGCCAAGGCGGCCTCCGCGCTGCGCGGCAAGCCCGCCGTGGCGGTGGTGGGCGCCGAGGGGCCGATCATGACCGGCACGGACACGGGGGCCAACCCGTTCGCCTCCGACCAGACCATCTGGTCCGACGACGTGGCGGGCGCCCTCTATGCGGCCATCCGCGACGACGACGTGAAGGCCATCGTGCTGCGCGTCTCCTCCCCCGGCGGGTCGGACACCGCTTCGGAACAGATCCTCGCCGCCGTGCGCGCAGCCAAGGCGGCCAAGAAGCCGGTGGTGGTGTCGATGGGGACCTATGCGGCCTCGGGCGGCTATTGGATTTCCTCGCATGCCTCGGCCATCGTGGCCCAGCCGACGACCCTGACCGGCTCCATCGGCGTGTTCGGCGGCAAGTTCGCGCTGGGCGAGGCGCTGGGCCGGTTCGGCGTCGACGCGCGCCAGACGGCGGTGGGCGGCCAGTACGCCGGGGCCTTCGGCCTGTCGGAGCGGATGGAGCCGGCCCAGAAGGCCGCTTTCGGCAAGTGGATGGACCGCATCTACGACGGCTTCATCGTCCGCGTTTCGGAGGGGCGCAACCTGCCGCCCGCCCGCGTGCGCGAGATCGCCAAGGGCCGGGTGTGGACGGGGGCGCAGGCCCGCAGCCTGGGCCTGGTGGACGAGCTGGGCGGCTACTACGACGCCATCGAGCGGGCCAAGGCGCTGGCCGGGCTGAAAGGCGAGGTGCGCATCCGCCACATGCGCCGGGCGCCATCGCCGTTCGAGGCGCTGGAGAAGGCGTTCGGGGTGTCCTCGGCCAGCCTGCGCACGCTGGCGGCGTCGGCTTGGCTCCTGGGCGATCCGCGCGCCGAGGCGGTGATGGACGAGATGGTCCAGGCGCGGCTGCGGTCGCAGGGAGCCACGGTGCTGGCCCCGACGCCGGTTCGGTAGGCGCCCTTCCCCCTGGATGGGGGAAGGGAGGGGACGGTCAGAACCGCTTGTTCAGGCTGACGAAGAACCGGCGGCCGATGAGGTCGTACTGCGACGTGGCCGGCGCGTTGCCGATGCGGCTGTAGGTCGCCTCGCCGCGGTCCGCCAGGGGTTCGGAGACGAAGGGCGGCTGTTCGTCGAACAGGTTGCGCACCCCGCCCGTCAGGCTCCAGCCCTCGCCCGCGTAGCGGACCGAGGCGTGGTGGGTCCAGACGGCCTCCACATGGTTCTTGGCGCAGTAGGCGCCGTAGCCTGCGGTCCCGGCGAAGGCGTTGAGGCCCGCCATGTCGCAGCGCTGGCCGAACTGGTAGCCGTAGTTCGACTGCTCGCCCACGAAGTCCGTCGCCAGGGTCCCCGACCACGGCCCCAAGTCATAGCGCAGCGAGGACAAGGCCACGACCTCGGGCTGGCCGATGACGCCGTTGATGTCGTCGGTGCGGCCGGCGAACAGTTCACGCTCGTCTTCCAGGGTCCAGGTGATCTGGGTCCGGGCGCTCAGGCGGCCGGGGCCGAGGTCGCGAGCGTAGGCGCTCTCGAAGTCGATGCCGCGCGCCGTCTGCTTGACGATGTTGCGGTAGCTGGCGTCGACCGAGAGGATGCTGCGGTAGGTGGCCGACAGCGGGTTGGTGTTGCGCACGAACAGGTCGCACAGCGGGCTGGCCGGATAGTCGGGGCTGGCGTAGCAGGCCGCGACGGCGGACGGGCCCAGGGAGGCGACCTCGTTGTCGATCGCGATGGTCCAGTAGTCGGCGGCCAGTTGCAGGCCGCCGCCCAGCACGGAGGGCGTCCAGACGACGCCGAAGCTGCCGGCGACGGACTCCTCCGGCTCCAGGTCCGAACCGCCGCCGACCACCAGCTCGGCCGAGCCGAAGCCGCCGCCGAAGCCGGCGGGCATGCCCGCCGCGGTGCAGTTGGCCTCGATGGCGGCGTCGGGGCTGGTGCCCGGCCGGATGCAGGGATCGACCAGCGACTGCGGCAGGAAGGCGATCTGGTCGGCCAGCGACTGTTCGTACAGCGCCGGGGCCCGGAACGAGGCGCCGTAGGTGGCCCGCACGCGCAGGCCGTCCATGACCCGCCAGTTGGCGCCCAGCTTGTAGGTTCCGTTCGAGCCGTAGGAGTCGTAGTTGCTGTAGCGGCCCGACAGGCTGAGGGTCAGCGTCTCGGCCACGGGGGCCGACAGTTCGCCGAACAGCTCGCCGACGCTGTCGCTGCCCTTGGTCGGCCCGACCGTGGTGCGGCCCCAGTAGTTGCGGGCGACGCTTTCGGGGCCGGGACGGTCGTCCAGTTCGTCGCGCCGGAAGCTGGCGCCGATCACCGCCCCCAGCGGCCCGCCCGGAAGCTGGGCCAGCGTGCCGGTCGCATAGGCTTCGACGATGATCTGGTCGTAGGTGGTCTTCCCCGTCTCGCGGATCTGCAGATAGTCGAGATAGCTCTGCGGGATCGTGCCGGTGGTCAGCACCTCGTCGGCGAAGAAGTTCAGCAGCGTGCAGCCGCCGCTCCAGCACGGGGCCAGGAGGTTGCCGTCGCGGTCCACCCCGGCGATGCCCGCCACGCGTTCGGCGTTGATGGCGCTGAGGAAATACTCGCCATCGCTGCGCGAGGCCGAGATCGAGGCGTCCCAGGTCCAGTCCGAGCCGAGGTCGCCCCGCAGGCCCATGACCAGCCGCTTCACGTCGACGGTCTGCCTGGTCTCGTTGGGAGCCACGAACACGGCGAAGGGCGCGAAGCCCGCGTGGACGAGCGACGGCGCCATGATGGCGGGCATCACGCCCGGCGGGAGCGAGGAGCCGCCGGGGCAGCCATAGCCCAAGGGATTGACGACGCAGGGCGCCAGACTCATGAACGGCGGCGTCGGGATCAGGGTGAGCGGCGCGACCGGCTGGAAGATCGACTGCCAGTCCTTCTGCTCCGACTCCCGGCGCGTCCACAGCGCCTCGGCGTAGAAGTCCACCGCCCCGAAATCGATCTCGCCCTCGGCGAAGACGTTGAAGCGCTCGACCGGCGTCAGGACCGTGGTGTCCTTCTCGACCGCCAGGTCGTAGTTCTGCTCGGCGATGCTGACCGGCCGGTAGTTGGCCAGGCCCGGCGGCGAGGCCCCCGGTCCGACCAGGGATTCGGGAGCGTAGTAGTAGTTGGTCCCCATCGGCGCATAGGGGATCGGGATCGGCGTGAAGCCGTTCAGGGCCGCCTCGTAGATCGGGATGAAGCCCCCGCCGTGGCCAGCGTTGTTGACGCACTTGATGCCCCCGGTGGCGGCGTCAAGGATGTCGTTGCGCGCGCCGGTCGCCGGATCGAAGGTGTAGGAGCTGGGGCAGTCGAGGTAGGCGCGGTCCCCGAGGGTCAGGCCCTCACGCTCGTACCATTCGGCCGAGATGCTGTAGCGGCTGGTGTCGAACTTGCGGCCGTAGGCGCCGCTGATCCGCCGCTCCTCGCCGCCGCCCTCTTGCGAGACCGTGACGTCGGCGCTCATGCGGCCGCCGTCCAGCTTCTCGGTGATGATGTTGACCACCCCCCCCACGGCGTCCGAGCCGTAGACCGACGAGGCGCCGTCCTTGAGGATTTCGTAGCGGTCGATGGCCGCGCCGGGCAGGATGTTGAGGTCCGCCGCGCCCACCTGGCCGCCCACGCCCGCAGGCGGCAGGCGGCGGCCGTTCATCAGCACCAGCGTCCGCTGGTCGCCGAGGCCGCGCAGCGAAAGGGTGGCCACGCCCGGCCCGCCGCTCTCGATGAAGCCCGTCACCAGCGGCCCCTGCTGGGGCGAACCGGCGGCGAGCGTCGAGTTCTGGAGGATGGCGCCGGCGTCGAACAGGCCCCGCAGCGCGCTGTCCTGGGCGCGGATGACCTGCACCGGCGCCGGGCTGTTGAAGGCGTCGGTCGGCAGGCGCGAGCCGGTGACGACAAGCGCCTCCACCTCGGCGGGCGCGTCCTGGGCCTGGACAAGGGCCGGAGCCGCGAGCCCTCCCATCATCGTGGCGGCCAGCAGAAGCCTGCGGTTGAGCGCTTCCATGCATTCATCCCTAAGAGCCCGCGCGAGAGTATTCGCGCCCTTCTTTCCGGAGCCTTTCGAGCGCCGGTCTCGGGCTATCTACGATGGAAAAATGAAGCCTTCGTTTTTGATCAAGGCGCGCCCGGTCCCGCCACGGGCAAGAAAAGGGCGGGACCGCGAGGCCCCGCCCGAGAAGATTGAAACACTCCTCCGCCGTCAGAACTTGGCGTTCAGGCCGACATAGTAGGCGCGCCCCTGGGGGCTGACCGGGTAGTCATACTCCGACCAGGACGGCTCCTCGTTGGTGAGGTTGTTCACCCCGCCGTAGACCGTGACCCGGTCGTCGAAGCTGTAGCGCACCTGGACGTCGTGCAGCGACCGCTCCGGGTAGTTCCACATGCCGGAGGCGACATAGTCCGGCTGGCTGTTGCGGGTGGCCCGGCTGAAGCGGCGGGTCTCCGAGAACCAGCTCAGGCCGTAGTTGACCGTCAGGTCGCGCCACAGCCACGTCATGTCGAAGGTGTTCTGCCACTCCGGCGCACCCTCGCTGCCCAGGCTGTCGGTCGGCGAGGCGGTCGCGCTCTGCTGGAAGGTCAGCTTGCGCAGCTTGTTGCCGATCAGGGCGAAGCGGAACTGGCCGATATCGCGGTCCACGCCCAGGTCCGCCGGGTCGAGGTTGTAGCGGATGCTGTAGTCGTACCCCGAGGTCAGGTAGGCGGCGATGTTGCCCGGCACCTGCAGGAAGTTGCTGATCCGGCCGGGGTTGGCCCCCGTGGGGGTGCGCTCCACGAGGTCGCAGAACTGGTTCGGCTGGGGCAGGTCGTAGCAGTTGTTGACGATCGTCTGGGCCGTATACGACTGGATCGCGTCGTCGATCTGGATGTCGTAATAGTCCAGCGAGAAGGTCAGGCCGGGAATGATCGACGGCGTCAGGACGATGCCCCAGGTCTTGGTGTCGGCCTCTTCCGGCATCAGATCGGGGTTGCCGGACAGGAACCCGCCGACGGCTTCCGAACTGTTGTTGATGAAGTCGTAGTTGCTGGGATCGACGACCACGCCCACATCCGCAAGCGCGGTGATGCAGTTCTGGCGCCGCTGCGTGGGGTTCTCGCCGACGCCGACGTTCTCCTGCGAGCAGGGATCGGCAAACGACGCGAAGGTCTGGGACCGGCCACGGAAGAGGTTGTTGACGTTCGGCGCCCGCACCGCGCGCGCCTTGGTCGCCCGCAGCATGACCCAGTCGTTGATCTGCCAGCGGCCGCCGAAGTTCCAGGTGTTGGTCTCGCCCGCCGTCGAATAGTCCGACCAGCGGTAGGCGCCCTGGACGGTCAGGCTCTGGGCGAACGGAACGTCGCGCAGGATCGGCACCGAGATTTCGGTGAAGGCTTCCTTGACGTCGAACTCGCCGATGGTGCGCGTGGCGCGGCCCAGGGTGGTGAAGGCGGCGTAGTCCAGCGACTCGGCGATGGCTTCGAGGTCGGACGGGCGGTAGTCGCTCTGTTCCTTGCGGTACTCGGCGCCCAGCACGACAGAGACCGGGCCGGCCGGCAGGGAGAACCAAGGAGTAGAGTCACCGGTCACGAAACCGGTGACGACGTCCTGCTTGATCTCGGCCGAGCTTTCGGCCTCGGCGTTGATCCAGTCGATGGCGGCCGGGTCGGCGTTACCCTCGCCGAAGATGTTCAGGGGGATACAACCGCTGTTGGGGCCCGGCGTGAAGGTGGTGCCGAAAGTCGACGGATCGAAGCCGAACTGCCCGAAGAGGTCGCCCACAGGCACGGCCGAAGGGGTGAGGTTCGAGCGGCAGGTCAAGCCGTTCGGGCCGTTGACGATGTCGGTCGCCGCCAGGAAGCGCTCGTTGATCCGCACGTTCGACGCCTTGAGCTTCTGCTCGGCGCGGCCATGGACGTAGGACACCTCGAAGCGGATATTCTCGGTGATCTTGCCTTCGAGGCCGACGACGAAGCGGGAGGATTCGCGCTCGACGTCGTAGTTCTGGGTGCCCAGGTCGAAGTTGTCGCGCGCCAGCAGGACGCCGGGAGCCGGAAGCCCGAAATACTCCTGCGGCGTCATGACGCCGTCGTCCCCGAAATCGAACGGAGTCGTGGAGGCCAGGCCGCCGGGGGTCCGGGCGTCGGCCAGCACGTTGGCCGGGATCAGAGGGTTATCCTCGGGGATGAACAGGCCGTACTCGTAGCTCGGCTGGGCATAGAAGGACGTTTCCGTCTTCACATACTTGGCCTCGCCGAAAACGGAGAGGTTCGGGGTGATGTCGAAGCGGCCCGTGGCGTTGAAGGTGTTGCGGTCGAGGCCCGGCAGCAGGTCGTCGTTGAAGAGGTCCAGCGGCGAGCCCGAACCGCCAAGCATGATGAAGCCGGACGTGTAGACGCCGTCGATGAAGGGATCGCCGTTGCCGAGGAAGCTGACGCCCGCCAGCGTCGTGGCGCTCGTGAGGTTGGTGTAGAAGGACCCGCCGAGGCTGGTGTCGAGGTAGCGGGCGTCGGTGGCCAGGATGTTGTCCGGGATCTGCCGGCTGTCGCCGGGGTCGTTCGGATTGTCCACCAGGATGAGCCGCTGGCCCGGATAGGTGTAGGACCTGTCGCGGAACGTCAGGCGGTCCTGATGGTCGTACTCGTAGTTCAGGGTGATGTTGGCGCGGTCGTCGGCGAAGTTGCGGCCGACCGTGGCGCTGAAGAAGTTGCCGCCGCCGCCGCCTTCCTCGGTCCAGGTGTGCTGGGCCCGCACGTCGACGCCCTCGAAGTCCTTCTTCATGATGAAGTTCACGACGCCCGACACGCCATCGGCGCCGTAGACGGCCGAGGCGCCGCCGGTCAGCACTTCCACCCGTTCGATCAGCGCGACGGGGATGGTGTTGGTGTCGACGGCCGAGGTGCCCGGCGAGGACGCCACATGGCGGCGGCCGTTGACCAGCACCAGGGTGCGGTCGACGCCGAGGTTGCGCAGGTCGAGCAGGTTCAGGCCCGCCTGGTCGGGGGTGGTCGTATCGGCGCCCTCGGCCAGGTCCAGCGAGTTCACGAGCGCGGGCACCGATTGCAGGAATTCGCCCAGGTTGGTCGCGCCTGAATTCTGGATCTGCTCCTCGCCCAGCGAAACCACCGGGTTGGCCAGCACGTAGTCGGGCAGGCGCAGCCGGGTGCCGGTGATGACCAGTTCTTCGACGTCCGTTCCGGTATCGACCGGAACCGCCACGTCCTGCGCGAAGGCCGGGGACGCCAGCGCGATCGCCATGCCGCAAATCATCGAGGACGCGAGCAGGCGCTCACGCGTGGTTCTGATTTTCAAAGTCTGTCCTCCAACGACGGGCCGGAGGGGGGTTCCGGGGCGCCGTTCCCAATCAATGAGCCCGGGCCACGCGAAGCGGCCCGATTAGGGCCAGTTAGGAGGCTCTCGGAAGGACGGTCAACGAAGATTGCATCTTGGTAATGTCAGCAAACCAAGCCTGTCGCATATTGGCCACATATTGGTCACTGAACGGGGCAAACGCGGGTTTTTTCACCCCCCATTTCGGGGTTTTGGCGCATTCTTCACGCACAAAAACCGTGTTCGGTGGTGATCGACGATGTTGTCGACCCACCCCGTGACGTTGGGACTGACCAGGTTCTTGTTCACGTAGAAGTAAACCGGCGCTACCGGAGCGTCCTCGAGCATGATCCGTTCCGCCTGGCCGAGGAATTCGGCGCGTTTTTTCGCGTCGGGCTCGTTGTCGGCCTTGGCCAGCAGGGCGTCGTAGGCCGCGTTCCTGTAGTCGCCGTAGTTCTGCGGACCCGTGCTCGACTGCTGGAGATAGAGGAAGCTCATGGCGTCGTTGTAGTCGGCCACCCAGGCCGCGTCGGCGATCTGGAACGCCCGCGCGCGATAGTCGGCGTAGGCGATCTGGGTCTCCTGCTGGGCCAGCTGAAGCTCGACCCCTATGGCCTTCCAGTCGGCCTGGACGGCTGGGGTGTAGAGCATGGGGTCGGGGGTGTTGCGCTGCTTCAGCTCGATCTTCAGCGGGCGGGCGGGACCATAGCCGGCCTGGGCCAGCAGGCGCCGCGCCTCGGCCTGCCGCCGCTCCAGCGGCCAGGACGCCCATTCCGGCGGCGTCGGCTGCGGGTAGTTGGCCACGCCCGGCGGCACGAAGGTGTAGGCGGGAAGCTGGCCGCCGCGCATCAGCTTGTCGGTGATGAACTCGCGGTCGATGGCCATGCTGAGCGCGCGCCGCACGCGGGCGTCCCTGAAGGCCGGCTCGTTGTTGTTGAAGGCGAGGTAGGTCGTGCCGAGGTAGGTATAGACCCGCACGTAGTCGGGGATTTCCTTCTTCAGGAAGGCGATGCGGTTCGACTGGATGTCGCTGTTGATGTCCAGTTCGCCGCGCCGCACCCGCCGCTCGGCGCTGATCGCGTCGTTGGTGGGGTAGTAGTAGACCTCGTCCACGCAGACCTGGCCGGCCTCGTAGAAGCGCGGGTTCTTCACGCTCTTGACGTAGTCGCCCAGCTTGAACGCCCGGAGCATGTAGGGGCCGTTGCTGACGTAGTTGGCCGGCTGGACCCAGGCGTCGCCCAGCTTTTCCACCACGTGCTTGGGCACCGGATACATGGTGTGGTGCTTGGCCAGCTCGGCCAGGTAGGGCGCCGGGTGGTTCAGGCGGATCTCCAGCGTCTTGGCGTCGATGGCCCGCACGCCCAGCGATTGCGGCGGCGCCTTGCCCTCGTTCACCCCTTGCGCGCCGACGATCAGGTAGAGCAGCGAGGCGTATTCCGACGCCGTCTTCGGATCGAGGATGCGGCGCAGGGAGAAGACGAAGTCGTCCGCCGTCACCGGCACGCCGTCCGACCAGGTCGCATCGCGCAGGTGGAAGGTCCAGGTCAGGCCGTCCGGCGTCGTCTCCCACCGCTCGGCCATGCCGGGGATGGGCTTGCCCTCTGGATCGGACTGGGTGAGCCCGACGATCAGGTCGCTGATGATCCGGTCTTCCCAGGTGCCGGTGGACTTGGCCGGGTCCAGGGTCGCGGGCTCGGAGGCGTTGCCGATCAGCAGGCAGACCTTGCCCTCGGGGCACGGCGGGCGGGTCGGGCCGGAGGGGCCGCAGGCGGCCAGCAGCAGGGCGGAGGCGAGGAGAAGGCGGCGCACGTCAGCGGTCCTTCGGATCGATGGCGTCGCGCAGGCCGTCGCCGATGAAGTTGAAGCACATCAGGGTCACGATCATCACCAGCGACGGGAAGATGAGCAGCCAGGGGGCCAGCTCCATGTCCTGCGCCCCCGCCGAGATCAGGGTGCCGAGCGAGGCCATCGGCGGCTGCACCCCAAGGCCGAGGAAGGACAGGAAGCTCTCGGCGATGATCACCGCCGGGATGGTCAGGGTGACGTAGACCACCACGGGGCCCAGCAGGTTCGGCACGATGTGGCGGAAGATGATCGCGCCCTGCGACAGGCCCGCCGCCTGCGCCGCCTCAACGAACTCCTTCTGCTTCAGGGAGAGGGTCTGGCCGCGCACGATCCGCGACATGGTCAGCCACTCGACCGCCCCGATGGCCAGGAAGATCAGGAAGATGTTCCGACCGAACGTCACCATCAGCAGGATGACGAAGAAGATGAAGGGCAGCGAATAGAGGGTGTCGACGATGCGCATCATCACCTCGTCGGTGCGCCCGCCGACGAAGCCGGCGATGGCCCCCCACGTCACCCCGATGACCAGCGAGACGAAGGTGGCGACGAGGCCGATGGCCATGGAGACGCCCAGGCCCATCAGCAGGCGCGCCAGAAGGTCCCGCCCCAGCGAGTCCGTCCCCATCAGGTGGCCGCCGGTCAGCGGCGCCATCCACACGTCGTCCTTGCGGATCTGGTCGTAGTGGAAGGGGACCAGCAGCGGCCCGGCGATGGCGGCCACGACCAGCAGGCCCAGGATGACCACGCTGGCCACCGCCGCCTTGTTGCGCAGCAGGCGCCGCCGCGCGTCGTCCCACAGGGAGCGGCCCTTGACCGCCTGTTGCAGCATCTCGGCCCGCTCGGGCGAGCCGGGGATCATCGCGGTCACGCTCACGCCAGCCTCACGCGCGGATCGAGCGCCGCGTAGAGCAGGTCGGCGATCAGGTTCAGGATCAGGATCAGGGCGGCGTAGAAGATCACCATGCCCATGACGACGGTGTAGTCGCGCTGCAGGGCGCTCACGACGAAGAACTTGCCCAGCCCCGGCAGGTTGAAGATGCGCTCCACCACCAGCGAGCCGGTGAGCAGGCCGGCGCAGGCGGGGCCGAGGTAGCTGACCAGCGGCAGGATGGCGGCCCGCAGGGCGTGCTTGCGCACGATCCGCGCCTCCGACAGGCCCTTGGCCCTGGCGGTGCGGACGTAGTTCGACCGCAGCACCTCGATCATCCCCGCCCGCGTCAGGCGCGAGATGATGGCGATCTGCGGCAGGGCCAGCACCGTGACCGGCAGCACCATGTTCAGCAGCGCCCCGCCGTTCCACCCCGCCGTCGGCAGCCATCCCAGCTTCGAGGCGAAGGCCAGCACCAGCAGCGGCGCGGTGACGAAGGTCGGGATGCAGACCCCCAGGATGGCTATGGCCATGGTCAGGTAGTCGGCCGCCCTGTTCTGCCGCAGGGCCGCGATCACCCCCAGGCTGATGCCGACGATGGAGGCCAGCAGGATCGACGACAGGCCGAGCTTCAGCGAGACGCCGTAGTTCTCCTTCAGCACGTCGAGGACGGTCTTGTCCTTGTACTTCAGCGACGGCCCGAAATCGCCGCGCACGGCGTCGGCGAGGTAGTTCACGTACTGCTCGCCCAGGGACCGGTCCATGCCGTACTTGGCCAGGACGTTGGCCTCGACCTCGGGGGTCAGCTTGCGGTCCATGTCGAAGGGGCTGCCGGGCGCGGCGCGCATCATGAAGAAGGCGACGGTCACCACCAGGAAGAGCGTCGGTATCGCCACCAGCAGGCGGCGGAACAGGAAACGGAGCATCCGGGGCCTGGAAAGCCAAAGGGGTTTGCGAAAGTTTCACCGCCCCCCGATGATGTCAACGAAACCGACCCGCGAGATTACCCCTTATGAGCGAATTCCGCCGCGTGACCGACACCCTGTCCGTCAGCCCGCAGATCACCACCGACGACGCGGCCCGCGCCAAGGCGATGGGCTTCGCCACCATCATCAACAACCGCCCGGACGACGAGACCCCCGGCCAGCCGACGAGCGCCGAGATCGAGGCGGCGGCGAAGGCGGCGGGCCTGGCCTATGTCCACATTCCCGTGCGGGGAGGCCCGACGCCGGAGCAGGTGGCGGCCAACCGCGCGGCGGTCGAGGCGTCGGCCGGTCCGGTGCTGGCCTTCTGCCGCTCTGGCACGCGGTCGATCGTGACGTGGTCCATCGGACAGGCGCAGGCGGGCGGCGACCGGGGGGAGCTGGTGAAGCTCGGCGCGGCGGCGGGCTACGACCTGTCGGGCGTCCTGGGTTAGCCTCCCAGCGTCACCCTCGCCGCCATCGCCGCGGGCTCGGCCTCGCAGCTCGCCAGCACGAGCTGCGCCGCCATGAGACACATCACTGCGAACGCCGCCCTCTGGAGCCGTTTTGATACAAAAATAACCGTGTCCGCAGCCATGGCTCCCTCCTTCGCCGGGTCGACAAGGCCCTCGTCGCAAGAGGCGCGCCGTGGGACAGTCCCGAAAAATCGGGGGGAAGCGGATGGGACCTTGGACCTCGGACCTGATCTTCGCGGGCGGGCGGGTGAGGGTGCGCAAGACCGGCGCGGACCTCGCCATCGACCGCGCCCTGCTGGCCGACGTGCTCGCGTGGCTGTGCTTCTACGTCCCCGTGCGGCTGAAGGCGGCCTTCACGCCTCCCGGCCCGCGCGTGTGGTTCGCGCCGGACGTTCCTCGGCCCTGGTATCTCGTCTGGGCCGTCGCCGCCTGGGCGGGGACCCGCTTCGCCGCTTCGCCCGACAAGGCCGACGCCGCCTTCTACTTCGACGACCAGGCGCGGGGCGCCGCGCCCGCCGGCGGCCCGCCCCGGCGCCTCAACTATGCCTGCACCGACGTGACCAAGAGCCATGTCGCGACGGTGTTCGAGCAGGTGTTCGGCTATCGCCTCACCGTCGATCCGGCCACCGCCGCCGGCCCGCTGGTCGAGAAGGGCGAGGCCAACGGCGCCCACGACGGCCGGGTGGTCCAGGCGCCCTGCCCCGCCGCGGCGGGCAAGACCTACCAGCGGCTGATCGACAACAGCGACGGCGCCTTCGTCGACGACCT
The DNA here is from genome assembly GCA_964579695.1 of uncultured Caulobacter sp. Taxonomy (GTDB): domain Bacteria; phylum Pseudomonadota; class Alphaproteobacteria; order Caulobacterales; family Caulobacteraceae; genus Caulobacter. The sequence goes on from CAZOHI010000011.1 coordinate 19,337, forward strand.
GCGCACGCCTTGTGTCGGCGGGCGGCCGGTGCTGGTGTTCGTCAAGCGCCGCCCCGTCGCCGACCGCTTCGCCAACCACAACACCACCGTCGCCCTGACGGCGGTCGAGGACCATTTCTCCCCCGCCGAGGTCGAGGCGATAACCGCCTTCTGTCGCGCGATGGGGCTGGACTGGGGCGGGCTCGACATCCTGCGCGACCGGGCCGACGGGCGCATCTACGTCGTGGACGTCAACAAGACCGACATGGGTCCGCCGCTCGCCCTGCGGCTTTCCGACAAGCTGGCCGCGACTTCCGTCCTCGCCCGTGCTTTCCTAAGTCTGGTCCGGGGCGAGTCGGAGAAGGCCGGATGATCCCGTTCGTTCGCGATATCCAGTTCGAATACGGCGCCTGCGACCAGGTCTCGCCGATGATCCGGCGCGTGGTGGCCAACAACCCCGGCCCCTTCACCTTCCGGGGCACGGGCACCTACATCGTCGGCCGCGGCAAGGTGGCCGTGATCGATCCGGGCCCCGAGATGGACGACCACCTGGAAGCCATCCTCGCCGCCACGGCGGGCGAGCAGATCACCCACATCTTCGTCACCCACAACCACATCGACCACTCGCCCCTGTCGCGCCCGCTGAAGGAGCGGACCGGCGCGACCACCTACGCCTGCGCGCTCCAGGGGCTGCCGACCGAGCCCGACGTGCGGATGGAGGCGGGCGACGACCGGGCGTTCCGCCCGGACGTGGGCCTGTGCGACGGCGGCGTGTTCGAAGGCGAGGGCTGGACCATCGAGGCCATCCCGACGCCGGGCCACACCTCCAACCACATCTGCTATGCGCTCAGGGAGGAGAACGCCCTGTTCTCCGGCGACCACATCATGGGCTGGTCGACCACGGTGATCAGCCCGCCCGACGGCGACATGGGCGACTATTTCGCGAGCCTGGACCGCATCAAGGCCCGCAACTTCACGACCCTATGGCCCACCCACGGCCCGCCGGTGACGGAGCCGGGCCCGTTCGTCCAGGCCTACATCGACCACCGCCGCGCCCGCGAAAGCCAGATTCTCGCGGCGCTGGCCCAGGGCCATACGCACATCAAGGCGATGGTGCCGGCGCTCTACAAGGACGTGGACGTCCGCCTGCACCCGGCGGCGGCCCACTCGGTGCTGGCCCACATGATCCAGATGGCCCGCGAGGGCCGCATCGCCTGCGACGGCGAGCCGGGCCTGGACAGCGACTACCGCCTGGCGTGACGGCGGGGCTTGCCCCAGTGATAGAGGCCCATCGCAATTCCGAACGTCGCCAGCCCGAAGGCGAGCAAGCCGCCGCCGCTCAGGAGCAAGAGGAATGATGTCTCGGACATATGAATCTCCTTACTCGAACTTAGGAGCGATCAACCGGCGACGCCAGCCTCAGCGAGTTGATCGTCGTCCATCTGCTTGGCCAGCCCCTTGCAATAAACCGCCCCGCACAGGAGCAGGACGCCGAACGAAAGACCCGCGATGGTGATCAGCAGCAGGATCGGTTGCCTCATCGATGCCGACTGGATGAAAGTCGCTACGGTGGGAGCAACCACGCTGGCCACAGTGACCCCGCCGGCCAACCCGCCCAGTACGCTTCCTGCCTGATCCAGCGCCCCGGCGATGAACTTCCGCCGGGACCGCTCCTCCCGGGTCTCCGTCAACGCAGCGCCTCGGCCAGCTTGCCGACCCGGCGGCAGTTGGAGCCGCGGTCGGAGACGCCGACGCGGCTGACGGAGCGGATGTCGATGCGCGAGCCGCCCGCGTCCGGGCGCACCCGCACGGCCACGTCGTCCTTGAAGCCGTACCAGAAGCTGGCGGCGGTGGCCTCCAGCCGTCCGGCGGCCGGGTTGTCGGTGACCAGCGTCAGGCCCGCCGCCTCCAGCGCCGCCTTGGCGTCGGCGTGCGCCTGGGCCGGCGGACGGGGCACGAGCAGCGGCCTGGCGGCGGGGCAGGTCTCGGCGTTGATGTCGGCCACCCGGCGACCGGCGTAGGCGCGCGAGCCGACCGGCAGCACGGGATCGACGTCGACGTAGTTGGCCCCCTCGCCCCTCGCCCGCATCAGGGCGTCGGAGAACATGATCGGGTCGGTCCAGTCGGTGGCCACGTCGTGGATCGGCGGGACCTGCCGCGCCTGGCCGGCGGCGAGGACGAAGGCGCCGATGGTGGCGATGCTGATCAGCAGGGCTGTCAGCGCCCGGCCCCATAGCTTCGAGAAGCCGGCGAACAGGGCGACGATCAGGCCGATCAGGCCCGTGCCGACGCTGACCAGGGCGATGGCCGGAGCCCAGCCGACGCCCCGCGCCGGGCCGTTGACCAGCATGGCCGTGAAACCGTCCTGCCAGTCCCACAGGCCGAACCTGGTCCCCACCGCGCCCGCGGCGACCATGGCGGCGGGCGCCAGGGCCACCAGGATGACGAGGTAGAGGAAGGCGCCCGCGAGGGGGTTGGCCTTCTTCTTCTTCGCCTTGCGGGGCGCGGCCGGGAAGACGAGCGGGGTCTCCTGCACCTGCACCGGCTGTTCCGGCGCGGGCAGCGACGGCTCGGCGAGCGGCAGGGCCTCGAACTCGGCTACGGGGTGGTCTTCGGAATCCAGGTCGGGAACGGCGGCGGGCGCAGCGTCAGCTACGGCCGCCGCCTCGGGCTCCCCCCGCGGCGACTCCGTGTCCGGGGCCACCAGTGTGGGCGGCCTTGGCGCGGCCTCCGCGACGGTGGTCGCGGCGCCCGCCGTGGGCAGCACATAGTCGGCGAAGCGCTGGCGGATGATCTTCTTGTCGATCTTGCCGGTGGCGCCCAGCGGGATGTCGTCCACGAAGGCGACGTCGTCGGGCATCCACCACTTGGCGATCTTGCCGTCGAGGAACTGGAGGAACTCCTCCTTCGTGGCCGTCTCGCCGTCCTTCAGCTTGACCAGCAGCAGGGGCCGCTCGTCCCACTTGGGGTGGGCGACGCCGATCACGGCGGCCAGCGCCGCCTTCGGATGGCCGACGGCGATGTTCTCGATGTCGATGGAGCTGATCCACTCGCCGCCGGACTTGATCACGTCCTTGGCGCGGTCGGTGATCTGCATGTAGCCCAGTTCGTCGATGGTCGAGACGTCCCCGGTGTCGAAGAAGCCCTCGTCGTCGAGGATGTTGCCGCCGGCCCCCTTGAAGTACTCGCGGACGATGAAAGGGCCCTTGATCTTCAGGCGGCCGAAGGTCGCGCCGTCGTGCGGCTGGCGCTTGTCGTCGTCGTCCGTCAGCTTCAGCTCGACGCCGCAGGGCGGGCGGCCCTGCTTGAGGCGGTACTGGAGCTGCTGGTCGTAGGGCATGGCCAGCACCTCGGGCGTGGGCGTGCCCAGCGTGCCGAGCGGCGAGGTCTCGGTCATGCCCCAGGCGTGGACCACCTCGACGCCGTAGTCGTCGTTGAAGGCCCGCACGATGGCTTCCGGCACGGCCGAGCCGCCGATCACCACCCGCTTCAGGGTCGAGAGCTTGCCATTGGTGGCCTGGAGGTGCTGGAGCAGCATCTGCCAGACGGTCGGCACGGCTGCCGAGAAGGTGACGCCCTCCGTCTCCAGCAGCTCATGGACGGACGGGCCGTCCATCCTGGCCCCCGGCATGACCATCTTCGCGCCCACGGCCGGGCAGGAGAAGGCCAGGCCCCAGGCGTTGGCGTGGAACATCGGCACCACCGGCAGCACGACGTCCAGCACCGACAGGCCGATGACGTCCTTCTGCAGCGTGACCAGGGTGTGCAGGTAGTTCGAGCGGTGGGAGTAGAGCACCCCCTTCGGATCGCCCGTGGTGCCCGAGGTGTAGCAGAGCCCGGCGGCGGTGTTCTCGTCGAAGCCGCCCCAGGCGCAGTCGGCGCTGTTGCCCGCGACCAGCGCCTCGAAGCAGTGGACCGGCTTGGAGTCGAACGCCGGCATGTGGCCTTCGTCGGTCATGATGATGACCCGCTCGATGGTCCGGCAGTTCGCCAGCATCTTGTCGAGCAGCGGCACGAAGGTCAGGTCGACGAAGAGGATCTTGTCTTCGGCGTGGTTGATGATCCAGGCGATCTGCTCGGGGAACAGGCGCGGGTTCAGGGTGTGGCAGACGGCGCCGATCCCCATGATGGCGTACCACGCCTCCATGTGGCGGCCGCTGTTCCACGCCAGGGTCGCCACCCGGTCGCCGGGGCGCACGCCCAGCTCCAGCAGCGCGTTGGACAGGCGCTTGGACCGGTCATGGATCTCGGCGTAGGTGGTGCGGACGATCGGCCCCTCGACCGAGCGGGTCACGACCTCGCGCTGGCCGTTCCACTGCCTGGCGTGGTCCAGGATCTTGTCGACGGTAAGCTGGCCGTCCTGCATCAAACCCTGCATAGGGCGGGCTCCTCCCCTCTATTTCGTTGCCGGGCGACCATGAAGGCGGCCGCCCCGGTGCGTCAATCGTCCAGGCGCGATGCTAGCGCCTCGGCGTGACGGGCGAAATCGCCTTCGGCGTCCAGGCGAGTCCAGGCGAGCGGGCCGGGATCGCGGGCGAGTTGCGCGTCCAGCACCGCAACGTCGGCGTCGGAGGCGTCGCCCTCGCGCCCGGCCACCCGGCCGCGCAGCACGCCGGGCGCGGCCTCCAGCCAGGCGCCCGCGAAGGGAACGCCGCAGCGGGCGGCGAGGGCGGCGGCGGCGTCCCGCTCGGCGGACTTGAGGAAGACCGCGTCCAGCACCACCGCCCGTCCGGCGCGCAGGGCCAGTTCGGCCTCCTCCAGCATCCGGCCATAGACCCGCCCGCTCTCGCCCTCGGCGTAGGCCCCCGGCGGCAGGCGCTCCAGCGGCCCCGCGCCCCACAGCCGCTTGCGGACCTCGTCGGAGCGCAGGACGACCGCGCCGGGGGCCGCGCCGACCAGCGGCGCCAGCCGCCGGGCCAGGGTGGACTTGCCCGACCCCGAAAACCCGCCGACCGCCGCCAGCACCGGCGGGGCGGGCGACAGGTGGGCCAGGGCGGCGGCGAGATAGGCCCTGGCCGCCTCGGGCCGTCCGGCGTGGGCGCTGACGTGGCAGCGCACCGTGGCGCGCACCGACATCGCCAGCGGCAGCAGCGAAAGCCCTTCCCACAGGCCGCCGGGCAGGCCGCGCGCCGCCTCGTCCGCCCAGGCCGACAGCACCCGCGCCGCCGCCTCCCTCCGCCCCCGGAACGTCAGGTCCATCAGCAGGAAGGCGAGGTCGTACAGGACGTCGATCTCGCTGAGGCGGTCGTTGAACTCGATGCAGTCGAAGAGAACCGGGCCGCCGTCCTCCAGCAGGATGTTGCCCAGGTGCAGGTCGCCGTGGCACCGCCGCGCCAGCCCCTGCGCGCGCCGCGCCTCCAGCAGCGGCCCGGCGGCCTCGAAGGCGGCGGCGGTGGCGGCGATCAGCGGCTCGACCTCGCCCAGCGTCCCGGCCAGCGCCCGCAGGTGTCCGGCGTTGGAGCCGATGGCGTAGCCCAGCGCGCCCATCCCGCCGCCGTCCGGCCTGACCGGGGCCTGCGCGTGGAAGCGGGCGACCGCGCGGCCCAGGGCCTCGGCCACCGGGCCGTCCACCGCCTCGGGCCGGGCGTCGAGGACCGCCGTCTCGTCGAAGCGGCGCATCTCCAGCGCATACTCGGCCGCCTCGCCTTCCCCGTCGAAACAGGGACCGCCCGGCCCCAGCGTGACCCGCCGCACGGCGCGGTAGATGTCCGGCGCAGTCGCGAGGTTGAAGGCCAGCTCCCGCTCCAGCGCCCAGCGGCGCTGCTCCAGGGTCGAGAAGTCGAGGTAGCCGAGGTCGACCGCCCGCTTGACCTTCCACGCCACCTCGCCCGCCAGGAATACCCGCGCGCAATGGGTCTCGATCACCCGATCGGCGCGCGATGCGAGCCATTTCGTCGCATCGGTCAGGCCGCTCATCGCACCAATCCCTTGCGCCGCAAGGCGTTCCTAAGGCCCAAAGTGGAGAACATGGATGTAAATAGCCCTCGCCTTCGCCTTGCGTTTGCCGGATTTTCCCCATTAGGGTGAGTGCCAGTAAGAGTCGCTTTGGGGGTAGATGCCGGCATGGACGGCGAGTCTCGTTCCGACCGCAAACGGCGGGAGATACTGGCCGCAGCCTGCAGCCTATTCACCCGGGAAGGCTACGCCAACACCGGGATGGAGATGGTCGCCCGTGACGCGGGCGTGTCCACGGCCACCCTCTACGCGCATTTCCCCAGCAAGGCGGACCTGTTCAAGGTGGTGGTCGAGCAGACCATCGCCCAGATCGGCGGCGACGTGCGCAAGACCACCGAAGCCGGGGGCGACGCCCGCGCCCGGCTGACGGCCTTCGCCAGGGCCTACGCCCAGTTCTATGTCGATCCCATCCCCCGCGCGATCTTCCGCGTCGTGGCGGCCGAGCGGCGCCGCTTCGGCGAAACCGCCGACCGGGTGGAGGAGCATTGCCGCAGGGACCTGGGCGGCACGGCCATCGCCATCATCTCCGACCTGGTCGAGGCCGGGGCCCTGAAGGTGGAGAAGCCCTCGTGGGCGGCGGGCCAGCTTCTGGGCATGATCGAACACGCCACCCTCACCTACGGCCTCGTGGCGGGGGACATCACGCCGCGCCGTCCGCTGCCGGCCATGTGCGACGACGCGGTCAGCACTTTCCTCGCCCGCTACGGCGTCACGGGAAAAGCCGTCTAGTCGTCCAGCCGCCGTCCGCGCGCTCGAACACCAGCCGCTCGTGCAGGCGGAACGGCCGGTCGCGCCAGAACTCGATGCTGCCGGGCGTCACCCGATAGCCGGACCAGTGCGGCGGGCGCGGCACCTTCCCCAGCCCGAAGCGCAGGCCCATCTCGGCCACCTTCTTCTCCAGCGCGAAGCGGTCGGGCAGGGTCGCCGACTGGTCGGAGGCCCAGGCGCCGATCTGGCTGTGGCGGGCCCGGGTGGCGAAGTAGGCGTCGGCCTCACGCGCCGTCACGGGGGCGACCTCGCCCCGGATGCGGACCTGGCGGCGCAACGACTTCCAGTGGAAGAGCAGGGCCGCCTTCGGGTTGGCCGCCAGTTCGCGGCCCTTGGCGCTGAGGGTGTTGGTGAAGAAGACGAAGCCGCCCGCGTCGACGCCCTTCAGCAGCACCATCCGCGCGTCGGGCAGGCCCCCTTCGTCCACCGTCGCCAGGGTCATGGCGGCGCCGTCGTTGGGTTCATGCTCGACGGCGGCCTTCAGCCAGGTCTCGAACAGCGCGAAGGGGTCGGCCTCGGGCAGCAGCGGCAGAGGCTCGGCTTCCGTGACCTGCCTGACGTAGTCGTCCTCGGTCGGGGAGTGCGGGATCAGCTCTTCGTCCATGACCGCGTTATAGCGGCAAATCGCGCTTAACGGGGCATTGACCCTGTTCTGCGCACCGTTCGCGCCATGAACAGCGGGGCGATGACGGCGCGACGGGCGCGGGCGGTGCTGGGGTTGAGCGCCGGGGCCACGGCGTCGGACGTCCGCCACGCCTGGCGACGCACGGCCAAGGCCGCCCACCCGGACGGCGGCGGCGATCCCGCCCGCTTCCGCGAGGCGGTCGAAGCCTACCGCGTGCTGCGCGAGACGCCGCCTCCCCCGCCGCCCCGCGCCATCCGCCGCGACGACCTGTGGCTGACGGTCAAGGTCGAGCCGCGCGTGCTGACCGGCGGGGGGCGGCTGGAGCTGGACACGCCGCTGGGCCGCCGCACCGTCTGGATCAGCCGCAAGGCCGGGGCGCGGGGGCTGGTGCGCCTGCCCGGCCAGGACCTCTTCATCCGGCTGGAGGCGCAAGTCCCGCCCGACGGCCCCGCCCGCAGCCGCCTTCGGCAGTTCGCCGCCGCTTGGGCGGCGTGACGCTTTCGGCTAGAAGCCCGCCATCATGTCGCACAACACCTTCGGCCACCTCTTCCGCGTGACGACCTGGGGCGAAAGCCACGGGCCGGCGCTGGGCTGCGTGGTCGACGGCTGCCCTCCGGGCGTCGCCCTGACGCCTGAGGACATCCAGGTCTGGCTCGACCAGCGCAAGCCCGGCCAGGGCAAGTTCGTCACCCAGCGCCAGGAGCCTGACGCCGTCCGCATCCTTTCCGGCGTGTTCGAGGACGCCCGCACCGGCGGGCCGGTGACGACGGGCGCGCCGATCTCGCTGATGATCGACAACGTCGACCAGCGGTCGAAGGACTACTCGGAGATCGCCACGGGCTTCCGGCCCGGCCATGCCGACCATGCCTACTTCGCCAAGTACGGCGTGCGCGACTATCGCGGCGGGGGCCGGTCCTCGGCCCGCGAGACGGCGGCGCGGGTGGCGGCGGGCGCGGTGGCGCGCAAGGTCGTGGACGGCGTCCACATCCAGGCCGCCCTGGTCCAGATCGGGCCGCACAAGGCCAGGGCGTTCGACCTGTCGGTGACCCGCGACAACCCATTCTGGGCGCCTGACCCCGGCATCGTGCCGGTGTGGGAGGAGCACCTGGAGAAGGTCCGCAAGGCGGGCTCCTCGACCGGCGCGGTCGTGGAGGTCGTGGCCACGGGCGTTCCGGCCGGCTGGGGCGCGCCGCTCTACGGCAAGCTGGACGCGGAACTCGCCGCCGCCCTGATGTCGATCAACGCCGCCAAGGGCGTGGAGATCGGCGCGGGGTTCGAGGCCGCCGCCCTGTCCGGCGAGGAGAACGCCGACGAGATGCGGATGGGCGAAGGCGGCGTCGAGTTCCTGTCCAACAAGGCGGGCGGGGTCCTGGGCGGCATCTCCACGGGCCAGCCGGTCGTGGCGCGCGTGGCCTTCAAGCCCACCTCCTCCATCCTGACGCCGCGCCGAAGCGTGGATCAGGACGGAAACGAGATCGAGCTGCGCACCAAGGGCCGCCACGACCCCTGCGTCGGCATCCGCGCCGTGCCGGTGGTCGAGGCCATGGTCGCCTGCGTGCTGGCCGACGCCTTCCTGCGCCACCGGGCCCAGACGGGCGGCGGCGCGTTCAGCCCCGGACGCCCAAACCGTAACTGACACAGTTGCGGAACGGCGAACCGCCCCTATCTCTTGCGGGAAAGGGAGACTTGCCATGATCGAGCACCGTCCGTTCGCGAAGCTGGGAACCGCCAACCACGGCTGGCTGAACGCCCATTTCCACTTCTCCTTCTCCGGCTGGTACGACCCGTCCCGGATGGGCTGGGGCGCCTTGCGCGTCTGGAACGACGACGAGATCGCGCCCAAGTCGGGTTTCCCCGCCCACCCGCATTCGGACATGGAGATCATCACCTACGTCCGCACCGGGGCGATCACCCACCAGGACAGCCTGGGCAACCAGGGCCGCACCGGCGCGGGCGACGTGCAGGTGATGAGCGCCGGGTCCGGCATCCGCCACGCCGAGTACAACCTGGAGGACGAGACCACGACCCTCTTCCAGATCTGGATCGAGCCGCGCGAGCGGGGCGGCGCGCCCCAGTGGGGGACCAAGCCCTTCCCCAGGGACGACCGTTCCGGCCAGTTCGTGCCGCTGGCCAGCGGCTTCGGCGACGAGGGCGCCCTGCCCATCCGCGCCGACGCCCGCGTGCTGGGCGCGACGCTGAAGGCGGGCGAGGAGATCGCCTATGAGCTGGGCGCGGGCCGCCATGCCTATCTCGTCTCCGCGCAGGGCGAGGTGGAGGTCGGCGGCCTGACCCTGAAGCACCGCGACGGGGCGGCCATCCGCGACGAGCCGGTGCTGAGAATCCGGGCGAATTCCGACGCCGAACTGGTGCTGGTCGACGCGGCGTAGGCCTGCGGCCGATTGTCGTTGACGCGCAAGAACTTGGACTTCTATGGAGGCGCTCCGTAGGGTTGGTGTCGCGTACCGTCCCGACGGTGCGCGCCGCCGCCCTGCGCCTTCATGGGGGTCTGGTTTTTCCGTGCGCTTCGAACTGCTCAAGATCCTGCTGGTGGACGACAACCACCACATGCGCCACCTGCTGAACGAGATCCTGCGCGCCATCGGGGTGCAGCACGTCTTCGAGGCCAGCGACGGGGCCGAGGCGCTGACCATCATGCGCGAGCGGGCCATCGACATCATCATGACGGACCTGGCCATGCAGCCGCTGGACGGCATCGACTTCGTGCGGCTGCTGCGCAACTCGCCCGACAGCGCCAACCAGATGGCGCCGGTCATCATGATCACCGGCCACTCGACCGAACGGCGGGTGCACGAGGCCCGCGACGTGGGCGTCAACGAGTTCCTGGCCAAGCCGGTGACCGCCAGGGGCGTGATCGAGCGGATCACCGAACTGATCGAGAAGCCCCGCGACTTCATCCGCTGCGACGACTACTTCGGCCCCGACCGTCGGCGGCGGCAGGAGCCGAGGTACAAGGGCCCCTGGCGCAGGAGCGACGACGGGCCCGAGGGGCCGGTCCAACTCCAATGAAGGCCGTTCCGATAACCCGTATCCGGCTTGCCCTCGTCCTCGCCCTGGCGCTGGGCGCGTCCGGCTGCGTCTCGACCGTGGTGGGAACGGCGGTCGGCGTGACCGGCGCGGTGGTCGGCACGACGGCCAAGGTCGGCGGCAAGGCGGTCGGCGCGGCCGGGCGCGCGGTGATTCCAGGCGACAGCCGGAAGAAGGATGACCGGGACTAGTCCAGGGCCAGCGCGCAGCTCTCGCCCACCGTCGGGCGGGACACGACGATCTTCGACAATCCGGGGAACTGGTCCTTCAGCCGGCCCGCGAAGTGCAGGCACAGCTTCTCCAGCGTCGGGCTCTCCAGCCCCGGCTTCTCGTTGAGCAGGCCGTGGTCCAGCTCGCCCGCGACGGCCTTCAGCGCCGCGTCCAGCTCGGCCAGGTCGGCGACCCAGCCGACCGGCCCCTGCGCCGCGCCGCGCACGGTCGCCTCGACCTTGAACGAGTGGCCATGCAGGCGCGTGTACGGACTGTCCTTGGGACCGTCCGGCAGGTAGTGCGCGGCGTCGAAGGCGGCCGCCTTGGTGATCTCGAATACGGGGTCTGTCATCCGGCCCAGCGGCTTTAGGGAATGCCGAGGTATTTGTGGGTTTGCAGGCTTAAACGCCACCTGGGGTGCGAAAGGCAATAGTCGATGCAGGCGCGCGTCGCCGCAGCCCGGTCCGGGCCGTCCATCGGCTGGAGCAGGAAACGCTCGAAGGCGAGGCCCTCGAACCGCGCCGGATCGACGCCCGCCTGGGGCCAGACGAGCTTCAGCTCCTGGCCCGAGGTCTGGGCCAGGGCCGCGTCGGCCTTGGGGCTGACGCAGACCCAGTCGATCCCCTCGGGGGCGGGAAGCGTGCCGTTCGTCTCGACGGCGATGGAAAAGCCCCGCGCGTGCAGCGCCGCGATCAGCGCCTCGTCCAGTTGCAGCAGGGGCTCGCCGCCCGTGCAGACCACCAGCCGCTCGTCCGGCCCGCCGGTCCAGGCGGCCTCGACGGCGGCGGCCAGGGCGTCGGGGGTCTCGAACTTGCCGCCGCCGGGACCGTCGGTCCCCACGAAGTCCGTGTCGCAGAAGGCGCAGACGGCCCTGCCCCGGTCCTGCTCGCGCCCTGTCCACAGGTTGCAGCCGGAAAAGCGGCAGAACACCGCCGCCTTGCCCGCCTGCCCGCCCTCGCCCTGGAGGGTCAGGAAGATCTCCTTCACCGAATAGGTCATGGGACGAGCGCCGGTCGTCCCGCCGCCTCCCATTCCACCCAGCCCCGCGCGCGCAGCTCGCAGGCCGGGCAGGCGTCGCAGCCGTGGCCCCAGGGGTGCAGCGTCCCGCGCTCGCCGCGATAGCAGGTGTGGGTCTCGCGAACCGTCAGCTCGACCAGCGCCTCGCCGCCCAGCCCCTTGGCCAGCGCCCAGGTCTGGGCCTTGGTCAGGCGCATCAGGGGCGTCTCGATGCGGAAGCCCTGCTCCATGCCCAGGTTCAGCGCCCGCTCCATGGCGTCCATCGTCTCGCGGCGGCAGTCGGGATAGCCGGAGAAGTCCGTCTCGCACATGCCGCCGACCAGCGCCGCCAGCCCCCGCCGGTCGGCCACGGCCGCCGCATAGGTCAGGAAGACGAGGTTGCGCCCCGGCACGAAGGTCGAGGGCAGGCCCCGGTCGGTCATCTCGATCTCGCGCTCGGCGGTCAGGGCCGACTGCGCCACCGCGCCGAAACCCCGGATGTCGAGCACGTGGTCCTCGCCCAGCCGCGCAGCCCAGTCGGGAAAGCGGCTGGCGATCGCATCCCTGACCGCCAGCCGCGCCTCCAGTTCGACGGCATGACGCTGGCCGTAGTCGAAGCCGACGGTCTCGACGCGGGGGTAGCGCGCCAGCGCCCAGGCCAGGCAGGCGGTGGAGTCCTGGCCGCCGGAAAAGAGGACGAGGGCGCCGTCTTGCGGCTTGCGGTTGTCGGTCATCATGCGAACGGTTGGGCGAACCGGAAGGAGGCGCCCATGGGCGACGTGCAGCTCATCTACACCACCTGGCCCGACGCCGGAACCGCCGAGGCCGCCGCCCGCGCCCTGATCGAGGAGCGGCTGGCCGCCTGCGCCAACATCCTGGGCCCCATGCGCGCGGTCTACCGCTGGCAGGGCGCGGTGGAGACGGCGGACGAGGTCCCGATGCTGCTGAAGACCTCGGCGGCCAGGGCGGGCGCCCTGACGGCCCGCGTCCTGGCCCTGCACCCCTACGAGGTCCCCTGCGTCGAGGCGCTGGACGTGACCGGCGGCTCGCCCGCCTTCCTGGCCTGGGTGCTGGCCCAGACCGCATAGAAAAAGGGGAGCCCGGAGGCTCCCCTGATCCAGTTCGAGTCGGCTGGTGAAGCCCTAGAACTCGCTGCGGAGCGAAACGCCCCAGGTGCGCGGCTCGCCCGGATAGGCGGCGTAGACGCCGGTCTGCTCGGGCACGGAGAAGCCGGCCAGGTGGTAGTATTGGTCGAAGACGTTCCTGACGTAGGCCTCGACCTTCCACGCCTTATCGATCCGGCCGACGCCGACCCGCGCGTTGACGATGCCGAAGCCGTCCTGGTCGGTGACCGGGTTGCGGCTGATCGTCTGGGTGCGGACTTCCGACTGCCAGCGGCCGTCGACGAAGAACAGGAACTCGTGCTCCTCGGACACCGGCTGTCGGTAGGTCACGGCGCCCGTGAAGGTCCATTCCGCGGCGCCGACCAGGGGGTCGCCCTTGGCCACGATATAGGCCGCGTCGCGGCTGGTGACCGGGACGGTGGGATCGCCGAAATACTCCTCGCTGTCGTAGTAGGCGTCGAGGTACAGGGCGCCCGCCTGGAAGCTGAGGGCGTCGCTGACCCGCGCGCTCAGGTCCAGCTCGAAGCCCTTGGACACCACTTCCGAGACGTTCTGGGTCAGGAAGTTGAAGCCCGAGAAGGCGTTGAGCTGGTAGTCGGACACCTGCTCGTAGAAGAAGTTGCCGTTCAGCAGCAGGCCGCCGCCCAGCAGGGTCCACTTCCAGCCCAGTTCGTAGGCGTCGGTGAACTCCGGCTCGAAGGCGGGGTCGTCAGACGGCGGGCGGGAGGTCGAGGTCGGGTTCAGGGTGTTGTATCCTGACCGGTCGAGGTTGTAGCCGCCCGCCTTGTAGCCGCGCGAGAAGCCGCCGTAGATCATCAGGTCGTCGGTGGGCTTGTAGGCCAGCGAGGCCGTGCCGCTCCACTCGTTCTCCTCGCGGTCGTCGGCGTAGGAACCGTTGCCAGCGGTGTTCAGGACCGGGTTGCAAAGCAGGACAGTAAGAGCGCGAGTCCGCGGATCACCGTAGAGGGCCGCCGTCAGGCTCTGGTTGTTGAACGCCGGCAGCGGCCCAGCGCCATCAAGATCGACGACGGTCGTACTTTGCAGCGCGCCGCAGGTCGCATTGTTGGAGTTCAGGTTCGCCGTGTACTCCTTCTCCTCGTGGTTCCAGCGGAGCCCAAGGGTCAGGACGAACTGTTCGCCGAACGAAAGCTCGTTGTGCGTGAATAGGGCCAGGCTCTTGGTTTCTTGGTTGAAGGCGTCGGCGATCTGGCCGGTGCCGGAAACCGGCGGCGCGGCGGCGACCGAGGCTGCGTAGGCGTTGGCGATAGCGGACGGCAGGCCCGCGCCCTGCAAGAGCACCGACAGGAGTTGGCCGTTACCGGGACCAAGGCTCCCGAAGATGGTGAAGTCGTCGACAAGAGTGACGCCGGGACCGGGATCGATATCGATCGGGAGTCCGCTGGCCAGCGCATCGACATAGAACCGGCCCTGATCGCCGACCCGGATACGGTCGGTCACCATCAGTGATTCGTTGGCGTAGAAGCCGCCGACCAGCCAGTTAAGGATGCCCGCCTCGCCCTGGAAGCGGACTTCCTGGGTGAAGGTCTCGAAGCCGACTTCCTGGCCGTCGCGATAGGCGCGGTCGAGGTCGCTGAAGTCGATGTCCTGGTTTCGCTTGGCGTACCAGTCGCGATAGGCGGTGATCGACGTCATCCTGATGTCGCCGATATTCCAGGTCAGCTCGCCGGAAACGCCCTGGTCCTCGACCTTTTCGCGCAGGTTGCGGTTGGGCGAGATCGTCGCGCGGCGCGCTTCCGGGTCGGCGGGCAGCAGGCCGATGCCGCCAAAGAGCTGGGCCACGCCCGTCACAGCCGCGCCATAGGAGCCGGGCGCCTGGTAGAGCGTCACGGCCATGCAGCACTCTTCGTCGGCGCGCGAGACGTCGGCGATCAGGCGCAACGAGACATCGTCGTTGAAGTCCATGCGGGCCTGGCCGCGCAGGAACCAGCGGTCGCGGTCGTTGACGTCGCGGTCGGAGGCCACGTCCTCGATGAAGCCGTCGCGGACCTCGAAGCCGCCGTCCAGGCGCAGGGCCGTCATGTCGGAGACCGGGCCGGTCACGCCGAACACGCCGCGCTTGCGGTTGTAGTCGCCGAAGTTCACCTCGCCGTAGCCGCCCATCTCCTGGCTGGGCCCCTTGGTGGTGACGCTGATGGCGCCCGCCGAGGTGTTGCGGCCGAAGAGGGTCCCTTGCGGGCCGCGCAGCACTTCGATTCGCTCGACTTCCGGCAGGTCCGACACGGCCGTGCCCGAGCGGCTGCGGTAGACGCCGTCGATGAAGAAGCCCACGGCCGATTCGAAGCCGGGGTTGTCGCCGCCGGTGCCGATGCCGCGGATGAAGGCGGTGGTGCCCGCAGCGGCCGACTGGCCGGTGAAGAAGCGGAAGCTCGGCGCCACCTGCTGGAGGCCGCGCACGTCGGTGATGCCGGCGTTTTCCAGCATCTCGCCGCTGACGGCGGTGATGGGGATCGGCACGTCCTGGATGGCGGCTTCACGGCCAGTGGCGGTGACCACCAGTTCCTCGACGACGTTCCCCTCTTGCGCGAACACGGGCGAAGCCAGCAGTGCGGCGCCCGAGGCCCCGGCCAGCAGCGCGCACAGGCGCATGGTTTTCCGATTAACGGTCAACTCAAAACCCTCCCTACGTTGTTTCGAATTCCCAGGTTTTCACCAGCCCTCTTTTTTTAAAGACAACGTCACGGGGGGTGACGCCGAGGACCTTGCAGGCATAGCAACGGCTCGATTCAACCTTGTCAACCAAGGAGCCGCGGCGATCGCGATATCCCCGCAGAGCGTGGCCAATTCGCAATACCGCTGTTTCGAGAATGCGGCTTAACGTCTCCGCAAGCGCCTGCCCGCCATAGTCGAGACGATTGTTTTTCCACTGTGCGCGACGTCATGGACACTCTTGCCCGCGTGATCGACCGCCGCCCGCCCGTTTCCCCGGGCATGAGCTGCGCGGCCCTCGCCGAACGCTTCGCCGCCGAGCATGACGCCCTCGTGCTGGCGGTAACCGATGGCGACCGCCCGGTCGGGCTGGTGCCCCGCGAGCCGTTCCTCGCCCGCTTCGAAGCCGCCCGCGGGGCGGAGGACGGGCTGGCGATCTCGGAAGTGATGGACCGCGACCCGCTGGTCGCGCCCGCCGCCATGACCGCCGCCGCCTTCCGCGACCAGGCCCTGACGGAGCGGCCCGCCGCCCTCCTGCGCGGATTCATCGCGGTCCAGAAAGGCCGCTACCTGGGCGTCGGCACCGCCGTCTCGCTGCTGGCGGCCCGCCGCAGCCGGGGCCAGGCGATCCGCGAGATGGTCCTGGGGTTCGGCGAGCAGATCAACCGCGAGGTCCTGCGCCACCTCGACGGGCTGGACGACTTCACCGGCCGCCTGGGCCGCCAGCCGCTGGCGGCCGACGGGCAGGCCTATGTCCGCGCCATCGGCGAGGCGAGCGAGGACCTGCGGCGCCTGGTGGAGCAGACCTCGGAGCTTTACCGCGCCGACGTCGGCGTCATGGCCCTGAACCCCGCTCCCCGGCGCCTGGGGGAGATCACCGACGCGGTCGAATCGCACTGGAAGAATCGGACGGCGGCGGCGGGGCTCACCTTGCTTGTCTCCTACGACGGCGACCCGGAGCTGGCGGCCGACATCGACGGCGCGCGGCTGGTGCAGCTTTTCGACTGCCTGATCGGCCGCGCGGTGGGCGAGACCCGCCGGGGGGTGGTCGAGGCGACCCTGAAGGCCCGGCCGGGCCCCGAGGGGCTGATCCTGGAAGGCCGCGTGCGCGACGGCGGCCGGACGCTGGCGCCGGACCAGCTCGCCCGCATCTTCGACCCCATGGCCGCCAGCGGCCCGGCCGAGCTGCCTGCGCGGCTGGGCATGGCGCTGGCCAACCGGATCGTCCAGGCGATGGCGGGCGTGATCCGGGCCGAGGGCAACCCCGGCGCGGGCCTGACCGTCGCCTTCGGCCTGATGGCCCCACAGGCCCAGGCCGCCGCCGAGTCGGGCGCCGACGCGGCGATGCAGCGCGCCGCCCACGTGCTGATCGTCGACGACAACGCCACCAACCGCATGGTCGCCGAGGCCCTGTGCGAGATGTTCGACTGCACCTCCGAGCAGGCCTGCGACGGGGTGGAGGCGCTGGAGGCCGTGCAGGCGCGGGCCTTCGACCTGATCCTGATGGACATCAAGATGCCCCGCATGGACGGCATGGCCGCCACCCGCGCCATCCGCGCCCTGCCCGGCGAGGCCGCCCGCACCCCGATCATCGCCCTGACCGCCAACGCCGACCCCGAGGACGTGCGCAGCTACCTGGCGGCCGGGATGAACGACGTGGTGGAAAAGCCCATCAAGCCCGAACGCCTGCTGGCGGCGCTGAACGCCATCCTGCCGGACGAGGGCGAGGGGAAGACGGCGGCCGCCTGAGCTGAAGTCCAAGTGGTAGCTGGGGGCGGGATCGAACCGCCGACCTGTGGGTTATGAATCCACCGCTCTAACCATCTGAGCTACCCAGCCGTGAAAGCGGCCTGCCCACTTGGAAGGCCGGGTTTATAGGGGGTGACCTTCGCCCCTTCAAGCGGCTTGGGAAACGAACGCCGCGCGGCTAGTTTCGCGGCCGATGAGCGTGCTCCACCTCCTGGGATCGGCGGCCGATGGCGGCGCGGAGACCTATTTCGCCAGCCTGGTCGGCGCCCTGGCCCGCACCGGGCCGCCCCAGGCCGCCGCCCTGCGCCGCCATGCCGGGCGCGAACGGGCGCTCGGACAGGCGGGCGTGCCGTTCCGCACCTTCCGATTCGGCGGTCCCATCGACATCCTCACGCGGCCGCAGGTGGCGGGATTCGCCAGGGCCATGGATGCGAAGCTGCTGGTCGGCTGGATGAACCGGGCCGCCGCCCATACGCCCAAGGGGCCGTGGACGCGGATCGGGCGGCTGGGAGGCTACTACAGCCTGAAGTACTACAAGGGCTTCGACGCCCTGGTCGCCAACACCCCCGACATCCTCCGCTGGGTGGTCGAGCAGGGGTGGCCCGAGGAACAGGTCGTCTGCATCCCCAACTTCGCCTCGGCGGGCGAGAGCGAGCCGCAGGACCGCGCGGCGCTGGACACCCCCGAGGACGTTCCCCTGCTGCTGGCCATGGGCCGCCTGCACGCCAACAAGGCCCATGACGTCAGCCTCAAGGCCCTGGCCCAGGTTCCGGGCGCCTGGCTGTGGATCGCGGGCGCCGGGCCGCTGGAGGGGGAGCTGAAGGCGCTCGCCGCCTCGCTGGGCGTGGCCGAGCGGGTGCGGTTCCTGGGCTGGCGGGAGGACGCCACGGCCCTCTACCGGGCGGCGGACGCCTGCCTCTTCCCCTCGCGGTTCGAGCCCTTGGGCAATGTGGTGATCCAATGCTGGGCGCACGGCCTGCCGGTGATCGCCGCCGCCAGCCAGGGGCCGGGGGCGATGATCCGCGACGGCGAGGACGGCCTGCTGGTCCCCGTGGACGACGAGGACGCCCTGGCGGCGCAGGTGAACCGGCTGCTGGCCGACCCGATGCTGCCGATCCGCCTGATCCAGAACGGCCACGCCCGGGTGGAGGACGAGTTCAGCGAGGCGCAGGTCGTGGCCCAGTGGCAGGACCTCTTCGCCCGCTACGGAGCCCTCTAGATGTGCGGGATCGCCGGGATCATCGGCAAGGGTTCGGCGCGGCCCCTGATCGAGCCCCTGGCCCATCGCGGCCCGGACGGGATCAGGGTCGAGGACCGCGAGGGCGCCTCCCTCGCCCACGCCCGGCTGTCGATCATCGACCTGGAAGGCGGCTGGCAGCCGCTGCACGCGGCGGGCTCGACGGTCATCGGCAACGGGGAAATCTACAACTACCTCGAACTGACCGGGGAATTCGGGCTGGAGCCCGCCACCGGCTCGGACTTCGAGCCGCTGCTGCACCTCTATGCCCGCGAGGGGGAGAAGGCGTTCGGGCGGCTGCGGGGCATGTACGCCTTCTGCCTGATCGGGGCGGACGGGCGGACCTGGCTGGTGCGCGACCCGTTCGGGATCAAGCCGCTCTACTACGTCGAGGGCGAGGACGGGGTGGCCTTCGCCTCCGAACCGAGGGCGTTCGGGGCGAAGCTGGCGCCGGATGCGGCCGAGGAACTGCTGGCGCTGAACTATGTGCTGTCCGACCCTCGGCGGCTGGAGCCCGGCGAGGTCGCGGAGATCGTGGACGGAAAGGTGGTCCGGCGATCGGTCCGTCCGGCCGTGAGCAACGGCCCCGCCCCGTCTGGCGACCTGATCGGCAAGCTCGACACGGTGCTCGAAGACAGCGTCACCGTCCACCAGCGCTCGGACGTTCCCTACGGCCTGTTCCTGTCCGGCGGGGTCGATTCGGCGACCATCGCGACGCTGATGGCCCGGCTGAACGCGCGGCCGGTGACCGCCTTCACCTGCGGCTTCGACGCCCCCGGCGCCCGGGACGAGCGGGCGCAGGCCGAGCGGGTGGCGAGCGCGCTGAAGCTCGACTGGCGCGAGACGACCTTCGGCGAGGCGGACTTCTGGCGCATCCTGCCGCAGGTCGCCTGGGCGATGGACGACCCGACCTGCGACTACGCCACCTTGCCGACCTACAAGCTGGCCGAGGCGGCCAAGGATACGCTGACCGTCGTCCTGACCGGCGAGGGCGGCGACGAATTGTTCGGCGGCTACGGCCGCTATCGCCGCGCGCTGAGACCCGGCTGGTTGGGCGGACGCCCGGCCGAGCCGCAGGGCGCGCCGCCGGAGGTGCTGGCCCGCTGGCGCGAGGCCGCCGCGCCGCCGGGGGGGCTGACGCCGCTGCAACGGACGCAATACGCGGATATCGCCACCTGGCTGCCCAACGACCTGCTGCTCAAGCTCGACCGCTGCCTGATGGCGCATGGGCTGGAAGGGCGCACGCCGTTCCTCGACCCCGAAGTGGCGGCCTTCGCCTTCAACCTGCCCGACCGGATGAAGGTGCGCGGCCGCTACGGCAAGTGGCTGCTGCGCAAGTGGCTGGAGCGCACCTGCCCCGAGGCCGACCCGTGGGGCAGGAAGAAGGGCTTCACCGTCCCTGTCGACGCCTGGATCGCGCCCCGGGCCGCCGACCTGCTGCCCCGCATCAGGGCGGTGAAGGCGGTGCGGGAAACCTGCGATCCCGAGGCCGTCCAGGTCACCTGGCCCATGCTGTTCTTCGCCCTGTGGTCGATGATCCACCTGGAAGGGGCGGAACCCCAGGCTGCGCTCAAGGTTCTCCTCGGCGAAGCCTAGGAGTTCCCCCATGCGATTGACCGCCCTCGCGGCCGTACTGGTCCTCGCCGCAGCCTGCGGCGGCCAGCAGACCGAAGCCCAGACCACCAGCACGCCCGCCGCCAAGGACGGCCCGCCGGTCGAGACCCGGCCCGCCGAGGCCACCGACCAGCGCCCCGCCCTGCCCGGCCAGACCCGCGCGCCGGGCCGCGCCGCGGGCGTCGCCTTCGAGGTCCAGACCGTGGCGAGCGGACTGGAGAGCCCCTGGGGCATGGCCTTCCTGCCGGACGGGCGGCTGCTGGTGACCGAAAAGCCCGGCCGCCTGCGCATCGTCTCGGCGGCGGGCGAGCTGTCGCCGCCGGTCGCGGGCCTGCCCAAGGTCGACGCCCGCGACCAGGGCGGCCTGCTGGACGTGGCGGTCAGCCCGGACTTCGCCGCCGACGGCCTGATCTACTGGAGCTACGCCGAGCCCCGCCCCGGCGGCAACGGCACGGCGGTGGCGCGCGGCAAGCTGGTCGTCGCCGCAGAACCCTCCGTCGAGGACGTGCAGGTCATCTGGACGATGACCCCCACGCTGGACTCGACCAAGCACTTCGGCTCGCGGCTGGTGTTCGCCCGCGACGGCAAGCTGTTCATCACCACCGGCGAACGCTCGATCCTGTCCGGCCGCGCGCAGGCCCAGCGGCTGGACGGGACCTTCGGCAAGGTCGTGCGGATCAACGCCGACGGCACGGTCCCCGCCGACAACCCCTATCGCGGCCAGGCGGGCGCGAGGCCCGAGATCTGGTCCATCGGCCACCGCAACATCCAGGGCGCGGCGCTGAACCCGGCAACGGGCGAGCTGTGGACCACCGAGCACGGCGCGCGCGGCGGCGACGAATTGAACGTACCCAAGGCGGGCAAGGACTACGGCTGGCCGACCATCACCTATGGCCGCGAATACGCCGGCGGCGCCATCGGCGAGGGCCTGACCCAGAAGGAGGGGATGGAGCAGCCCGTCTACTACTGGGACCCGGTGATCGCGCCGTCCGGCATGGCCTTCTACGACGCCGACCTGTTCCCCGCCTGGAAGGGCAGCCTGTTCATCGGCGGCATGAAGCCGGGGCACCTCGCCCGCCTGACCCTCGACGGATACCGCGTGGTGGGCGAGGAGCGGCTGCTCTCCGACCTGAACGAGCGCATCCGCGACGTGCGGGTCGGGCCGGATGGGGCCGTCTACCTGCTGACCGACAATCCGAAGGGCCGGGTGCTGAAGCTGGTCCCGCGGCCTTCTCCCTGAGGAAGAGCGAGGGGCCCGCCTGCGAAGCAGGTGGGAGGGTGAGGGTTTAAGCCCTCGCCGTCCCTAAACCCTCATCCTCCCACGCCTGCGGCGCGGGCCCCTCCTTCTCCCTCAGGGAGAAGGTACGAGTATAGACGCCGCCTCTTCGCCTATCGCCAGCGAGGAGGTCAGGCCCGGGCTCTCGATGCCGAACAGGGCGACGAGGCCGGGGACCGTGTCGTCGATGACGAAGTCCCCCTGCGGCTCGTCCGGGCCGTGCAGCTTGGGCCGGATCCCGGCGTAGTCGGGGGCCAGCGCCCCGTCGGGCAGCGCCGGCCAGAACTTGCGGATGTAGCGGTAGAAGCCCTCCGCGCGGGCGGGGTCGATGCTGTAGTCCTCCTCCTGCACGTACTGAAGGTCCGGCCCGAACACCGCCTGGCCGCCGAGGTCCTTGCGATAGTGGGTGCCGAGGGCGCCGTGGATAGGCGGCGGATAGACCAGCCGCTCGAACGGCGCCTTGCCGGTCAGGCGGAAGTAGACGCCCTTGCCGAGGTAGCCCCTGGGGATGCGCTCGGCGGGGAAGCCCTCGACGCTCGCCGCCACCGCCTGCGAGGACAACCCCGGCGCGGTGACCAGCAGGCGCACGGTCACCTGGGTGTCGGCGGCATGGATGCGGAAGCCCTCGCCCAGTCGCTCGGCGCGCTCGAACGCCGTGCCGGTGACGACCGCCCCGCCAGCCGCCTCGATCTCGCCCTGCAGGGCCAGCATGTAGCCGTGGCTGTCGAACACCCCGCTCTCGGGCGACAGCAGGGCGGCGTGGGCGTTCAGGCCCGGCTCCAGCGCCATGGCCTGGGCCCCGGTCAGGCGCTCCATGCCCTCGACGTCGTTCTCCAGGGCCTGGCGGAAGATGGCCTCCAGCCGCTCCTCCTCTTCGGGCGCCGTGGCGACGACCAGCTTGCCGCAGCGGCGGTAGGCCACCTTGTGCGCATCGAGGAAGGCGTAGAGCGCCCGCCTGCCCTGCACGCACAGCCGCGCCTTGAGCGAGCCGGTGGGATAATAGAGCCCGCCGTGGATCACCTCGGAGTTCCGCGACGAGACCCCCTGCCCGATGATCCGGTCCTTCTCCAGCACCAGCACCGTCAGGCCGCGCCGGGACAGCGCATAGCCGCACGCCAGCCCGACAGCGCCCGCCCCGACCACGGCGGCGTCGAAATCCCATTCGCTCATCCGCAACACCTATCCCTTCTCCCCTCGCGGGAGAAGGTGGCCTCCAGAGGAGGTCGGATGAGGGGGTGCGCCGACAGGTCCGGGAGCCCCCTCATCCGTCGGCTTCGCCGCCACCTTCTCCCGCGAGGGGAGAAGGAAGGACGGACTTCCACAGCCTCGCCTCCTCCACCTTGGCGGCGCGGACGGCGGCGTCCTTGATGGGGCCATAGCCGCGGATCATCTGGGGGACGCTGGCGATCTTCGCCGCCAGGGTCAGGTCGCGCAGGTCCATAAGGCGTTCGACCTGTGCCTCGTATTCGGCGATCAGGCGGCGCTCCATCTTCCGCTCGTCGCTGTGGCCGAAGGGGTCGAGGGGGCCGCCGCGCAGGCGTTTCAGCTTCGCCAGCAGCGGGAAGCCCAGCTTCAGCATCCAGCCGCCGAAGGCGATCTTGCCGGGGCGGCCGTCACGGCCCTTGGGCGACAGGATCGGCGGGGAGAGCCAGACCTTGGCCTTGCCGCCGGTGAAGGTCTCGGCCAACTCGGCGGCGAAGCGGCCGTCGCTGTAGAGGCGGGCGACCTCGTACTCGTCCTTGTAGGCCATCAGGCGGAAGAGGTTCGCCGCCACGGCGCGGGTCAGGGGCTCATGGCCCTTGGCGGCGGCCTTCTCGACCAGGGTCAGATAGCGCCGGGCGTAGGCTTCGTCCTGATAGGCGACGAGTTCGGCGGCGCGGCGGGCGATCAGGTCTTCCAGCGGCAGGGTCTCCGGCGTCGGGACGTCGGCGTCGGAGCGGCCCTTGAAGGCGGGATCGACGGCGGCCTTCCGCCCGATCTCGAACGCCTGGAGGTTGGCCTCGGCGTCCACGCCGTTCAGCCGGACGGCGCGGTAGAGGGCGCGGCTGGAGACCGGCACCACGCCCCGCTGCCAGGCGAAGCCCAGCATGGTCATGTTGGCGTAGATGGCGTCGCCGAGCCGGGTCTCGGCCAGATGCTGGGCGGGGCAGTCCTCGAACGACTTCACGGCGGCCATGATCCGGCGCTCCATGGAACCGGCGTCGAAGCGCACGTCGCGGTTGGTCACGAAGTCGGCGGTGGGCGCGAAGTCGGCGTTGCCGAAGGCCCGCGTCAGGCCCTTGGCGTAGAGGGCGAGCCCTTCCGCCCCCGCCGCCACCAGCAGGTCGCAGGCGATCAGCACGTCGGCGCTGGCGGCGGGCACGCGGCCGCCGACCACCGTCGTCTCGGCCTCGCCGATCTTGACGTGGGAGAAGACCGCCCCGCCCTTCTGGGCCAGGCCCGTCATGTCGACCACCGAGGCGGCGCGCCCGTCGATGTGGGCGGCCATGGCCAGGATCGAGGCCACCGTCGTCACCCCCGTCCCGCCGATGCCGGTGAAGACGATGCGGCGCACGCCCTCGAAGGGCTCGAACTCCGGCAGGGGGGTGGAGTCGGCCGTCAGGGCGGGCATGGCGGCGCGATGGGCGTTTTCGGCCCCCATCAGCGTCACGAACGAGGGGCAGAAGCCGTCCAGGCAGGAATAGTCCTGGTTGCAGGTCGACTGGTTGATCCTGCGCTTCCTGCCGAACTCGGTGTTCAGCGGCTCGACCGACACGCAGTTGGAGCTCGTCGAACAGTCGCCGCAGCCCTCGCAGACCAGCGGGTTGATGAAGACGCGCAGCGGAGCCCTGGGCATCGTCCCACGCTTCCTGCGGCGGCGCTTCTCGTTGGCGCAGGTCTGGTCGTAGAGCAGCACGCTCACGCCGGGGACCTCGCGCAGTTCGCGCTGGACGGCCATCAGCTCGGCCCTGGGGCGGACCTCGACGCCGGGAGCGAGGCCCTCGTAGGGCTTCACCTCCTCGGCCACGATGACGATGCGGGCGACGCCTTCGGCGGCGAGCTGGCGGGTGATCTGGGCGGGGGTGAAGCCGCTCTCGGTGGCCTGTCCGCCGGTCATGGCGACGGCGTCGTTGTAGAGCAGCTTGTAGGTGATGTTCGACTTCGCCGCGACCGAGGCCCGGATGGCCAGCGAGCCGGAGTGGCTGTAGGTGCCGTCGCCCAGGTTGACGAAGATGTGCGGCTGGTCGGTGAACGGCGCGGTCCCGACCCACGACAGGCCCTCGCCGCCCATGTGGCTGGTCATGTCGGTGTCGGGGTCGGCGAAGCTGGCCATGTAGTGGCAGCCGATCCCGGCCAGGGCCCGCGAGCCTTCCGGCAGGCGGGTCGAGGTGTTGTGCGGGCAGCCCGAGCAGAAGAAGGGCTTGCGGAGCTGGCCCGCGGCCAGGCTCACCGCCGCGACGCCGGCCGCCGACACCCGGTCGAGATAGGCCCGCGCCCTCTCCCGGTGCGGCCCGTCCGGCAGGCGGTCGTAGATGGCTAGCGCGATCTCGGCCACCGACAGAGAGCCGAGTTCGGACAGCAGCGGCTGCCCCCGCTCGTCGGTCTTGCCGATGACCCTCGGCCGGGCGTGGGCGGGCAGGTCGTAGAGGGCGGCCCGCGCCTGGGTCTCGATCAGCGGGCGCTTGTGCTCGACGACCATCAGCGTCTCCAGCCCTGCGGCGAAGGCGCGCAGGCCGAGGGGTTCCAGCGGCCAGGGCATGCCGACCTTGTAGACGCCGACGCCGAGCGACGCCGCCTGGGCGGGCGACAGGTCCATGGCCTGGAGGGCTTCCAGAACGTCCTTGTAGGCCTGGCCCTGGCAGACGATCCCCAGCCGCTGGCGGGGCGAGGCCAGGACCACGCGGTCGATGCGGTTGGCCCGGGCGAAGGCCAGGGCGGCGGGCAGCTTGTGGAGCCGCAGGCGCCGCTCCTTGTCCATCGGCTGGTCCTTCGTGCGGATGCCGAGGCCGCCGGGAGGCATGGCGAAGGCGGGGACGACGTGGCGATGACGGTCCAGCGACACGTCGATGGTCATGCCGCTGTCCATGGTGTCGGCCAGGGCGATCATGCCGCACCACAGCCCCGAGAACCGCGACAGGGAGATGCCGAGCAGGCCGTAGTCCAGCACCTCCTGCACGTCGGCGGGGGACAGGACCGGCATCTCGAAGTCCTGGAAGGCGAACTCCGACTGCGACGGCAGGGTCGAGGACTTGCAGCCGTGGTCGTCGCCCGCCACGGCCAGCACGCCGCCCTTGCCCCAGGTCCCGGCGAAGTTGGCGTGCTTGAAGGCGTCGCCCGTGCGGTCCACGCCCGGCGCCTTGCCGTACCACATGCCGAAGACGCCGTCGTAGCGGGCGCCGGGGAAGAGGTTCGCCTGCTGGCTGCCCCAGACGGCGGTGGCGGCGAGGTCCTCGTTCAGGCCCTCCTTGAAGACAATCTGGTGTTCGGACAGCAGCTTTTCCGCCCGGTGGGCCTGCTGGTCGAGGCCGCCGAGGGGCGAGCCGCGATAGCCGGAGACGAAGCCCGCCGTGTCCAGCCCGGCCGCTTCGTCCAGCCTGCGCCGGTCGAGGGCCACCCGGATCAGGGCCTGCACGCCGGTGATGTAGGCCCGGCCTTTCCGGAGAAGATATTTGTCGTCCAGCGTCACATCGGCGTGCCGCATTGGAAAATCTTTCCTACCCGTCTTTCGTTCTTACGTAGAAAATCATATAGGATTGGGGAAATTGCTTGCCCAAGTCATGCCCCAATTCGCGTTGATTTCGGCATTTTTGTTGCGCATCATGCCCAGATATAGGAACGAAAATTGTCCGAGCAACTCGACGCGGTGGACGCCAAGATCCTCGACCTTATCCAACACGACGCCGGGCTTTCGGTTGCGGAGATCGCCGAGCGGGTGGGACTTTCTTCCAGCCCGTGCTGGCGGCGCATAAAGCGGCTGGAGGATAGCGGCGTCATCACCCGCCGTGTCACCATCCTCGACCGCGAGCGCCTGGGGCTGGGCTTCGAGGTCTATTGCACCGTCAAGCTCTCCCTGCCGACCAAGGAGAACCTGGAGCAGTTCGAGGCCGCCGTCGTCCGCTGGCCGGAGGTGGTCCAGTGCGCCACGGTCACCGGCTCGGCGGACTACGAGCTGCGGATCGTCACCCGCGACATGCACGCCTTCGACGACTTCCTGCGCGACAAGATGCTTTCGCTGGGGCTGGTCTCGAACATCGAGAGCAGGATCGTCATCCGTGGGGTGAAGAACTCCACCGCTGTCCCCCTGGGGCTGGTCAGCCCGTACGTGAGCCCGCTGGTGCAGTCATGATCGAGCATGTCATCGAAGCGCGCCGCAAGGACCTGGGCGGGTTCGAGGTCGGGCGGGTGCTGCCCTACGCCCCGCGCCGGATGGTCGGGCCGTTCATCTTCTTCGACCACATGGGACCGGCCCGCTTCCAGCCCGGTTTCCCGCGCTCGGTCGACGTGCGGCCGCATCCGCATATCGGCCTGTCCACCCTCAGCTACCTGTTCGAGGGCGAGATGACCCACCGCGACAGCGTAGGGTCGGAGATCGCCATCCGCCCCGGCGAGGTGAACTGGATGACCGCCGGTCGCGGCATCACCCATTCGGAACGCTTCGAGACCCTGCGCCGGGACGGCGGGGTCATGGACGGCATCCAGACCTGGCTCGCCCTGCCGGCGGACCGGGAGGAGACCGACCCCGCCTTCTCGCATCACGAGGGTGCCACTGAGCTGCCGACCTGGGAGGAAGGCGGGCTGAAGGCGCGGCTGGTGGCGGGGACGGCGTTCGGGGCCAGGGCCGCCGTGCCGGTGTTCTCGCCGCTGTTCTACGTCCACTGGCAGATGGCGGCGGGCACGACCGCCGCCCTGCCCGCCGAATACCCCGAACGCGCCGCCTACATCGCCAGGGGCGAGGTCGAGGTGGACGGCGAGGTGTTCGGCGAACACCGCATGGTCGTCTTCGCGCCCGGCGGCGCGGTGAGGTTCCGGGCCGTGACGGACGCCACCGTCATGCTGCTGGGCGGCGAGCCGGTCGGCCAGCGGTTCATCGAGTGGAACTTCGTCTCCTCGTCCAAGGAGCGGCTGGAGCAGGCCAAGGCCGACTGGCGCGCCGGGCGGATGAAGCTGCCCGACCTCGACCACGACGAGTTCATCCCGCTGCCCGGCGATGCGCCCACGCCGCCGGCGAACCCGATGAGCTGAGGGGCGGCGCGTGGTTCGAGACGCTCGGCTGGAGCCTCGCTCCTCACCATGACGAACTCAGAACTTCGTCATCCTGAGGAGGTCGCGTAGCGGCCGTCTCGAAGGACGCACGGCCTATCGAACCAGCGCCTTGCGCGCCGCTTCCCAGTACTGCGCCCCGGTGATGATGGTGATCACCGCCGCCGCCCACAGCAGGGTGTGCGCGAGGGTCGTGAACGGCCCCTGGATCGCCGGGTCGGCCGGCAGGTCGAAGGCGGCCCACGAGGCGACCAGCATCTCCGCCCCCAGCGCCACGAGCTGAAGCGTCGTCTTCCACTTGGCCAGCAGGGTGACGGGCAGCGACACGCCCTTGCCCGCCGACACCTCGCGCAGGGCGCTGACGGTGAACTCGCGGAACAGGATCAGGGCGGCGGGCAAGGCCACCTGCGGCTGCGGGCCCAGGGACATCAGGCCCAGGATCGCACCGCAGACCAGCACCTTGTCGCCGATGGGGTCGAGGATGGCGCCCCAGACGGTGGTGGCGTTCAGCCTGCGGGCCAGCCAGCCGTCGAAGAAGTCCGTCACCGCCGCCACGACGAAGGCCCAGAAGGCCCAGCGTTGCAGGGCGAACTGGTCGTCGGGGGTCAGCATGTCCGACAGGAACGGCACGCCCCCGGCGGCGGCGGCCAGGGCGATGAACATGAACAGGGCCAGGACGAGGCGGCCGGCGGTGAGGATGTTCGGCAGGTGCTTCATGATTCGAACCTAACGCACAAAGTGACGCTTGGCGCCATTGCGTGGTTCGAGACGCTCGGCTGGGGCCTCGCTCCTCACCATGACGAACTCAGAGCACGTCATGGTGAGGAGCGGACCCTCAGGTCCGCGTCTCGAACCACGCACCCTACCCCTTGCGGAAGTAGTCGTGGATACGTTGCGCCAGCGCGAAGTTCACGCCCTCGACCTTGGCCAGGTCCGCCACGCTCGCCCGGCTGACCCCGCGCGCAGAGCCGAAGGCGTGCAGCAGCGCCCTCTTCCGCCCCGGACCGACGCCGTCGATCTCGTCCAGCGGGTTCTTCTTCATCTCCATCGTGCGCCGCGTGCGGTGGCTGCCGATGGCGAAGCGGTGGGCCTCGTCGCGCAGGCGCTGGAGGTAGTAGAGGACCGGCGACTTCGGCTCGAGCATGAAGGGCGGCTTGCCCGGAATGAAGAACCGCTCCAGCCCGGCGTCCCGGTCCGGCCCCTTGGCCACTCCCACGACGGGGATGTCGTCGACGCCGAGGTCGGCCATCACCTCCAGCGCCGCCGCGAGCTGGCCCGCGCCGCCGTCGATCAGCACGAGGTCGGGGCGGATGGCGGGCTCGCCGGCCTCCTCCTCCTTCACCAGGCGCGAGAAGCGGCGGCGCAGCACCTCCTTCATCATGCCGTAGTCGTCGCCGGGGGTCAGTTCCGAGCCCTTGATGTTGAACTTGCGGTACTGGCTCTTCTGGAAGCCGTCCGGCCCGGCCACGATCATGCCGCCGACCGCGTTCGTGCCCATGATGTGGCTGTTGTCGTAGACCTCGATCCGCTCCGGCGACGCCTCCAGCCCGAACGCCTCGCACACCCCCGCCAGCAGCTTCGACTGCGCCGAGCTTTCGGCCATCTTGCGGCCCAGCGCCTCGCGGGCGTTGGTCAGGGCGTGCCCTACGAGGTCGCGCTTCTCCCCCCGCTGGGGCACGCAGATCTCGACCTTGCGGCCGCCCTTGACGCGGAACGCCTCGGCCAGCAGCTCGCACTCGCCGGGCAGGACGTTGACGAGGATGAGCTTCGGAATCGGCTTGTCCTCGTAGAACTGGCCGAGGAAGGCGCTCATGATCCCGGCTTCCTCGTCGCCCTCGGCCAGGGTCGAGACGCGCGGGAAGTAGGCGCGGTTGCCCCAGTTCTGGCCCGCCCGGAAGAAGAACACCTGCACGCACGCCTGCCCGCCCTCGGCGTGGAGGGCGAAGACGTCGGCCTCGTCCACCGTCTCGGGGTTGATCTGCGTCTCCTGCGCCACGGACGACAGGGCGCGGATGCGGTCGCGAAGCCGGGCGGCGCGCTCGAATTCCAGGTCGTCGGAGGCGGCCTGCATCTCGGCGGCCATGCGGCCCATCACCGCCCGGCTCTTGCCGCGCAGGAAGGCTTCGGCCTCCTCGACCAGGGCCACGTAGTCGTCCGTCGATATCAGCCCCGTGCAGGGCGCCGAGCAGCGGCGAATCTGGTGCAGCATGCACGGCCGCGTGCGGCTCTCGTAGACGCTGTCGGAGCATGAGCGCAGCAGGAACGCCTTCTGCAGCGTGTTCAGCGTGCGGTTCACGGCCCAGGCGGACGCGAACGGCCCGAAATAGTCGCCCTTGATCGTGTGCGCCCCCCGATGCTTGCGAAGCTGGGGCGCGGCGTGGTCGCGGCGGATGACGATCTCCGGGAAGGACTTGTCGTCGCGCAGCAGGACGTTGAAGCGGGGCTTGAGCTGCTTGATCAGGTTGATCTCGAGCAGCAGGGCGTCGGTCTCCGTGCGGGTGGTGACGAACTCCATCGACCGCGTGGCGGCGACCATGTGGCCGATGCGGTTGGTGTGGAAGCGGCCTTGGGCGTACTGCGTCACCCGCTTCTTCAGGGAGCGCGCCTTGCCGACGTAGAGGACCTCGCCGTCCTCGCCCATCATGCGGTAGACGCCGGGCGCGTCCGGCAGGCGGCGCACCTCGTCGCGGATCAGGTCCGCGCCCTTCAGCCGGTTCTCGGGGTCTTCGTTCTCCACGCGTTCCATATAGTCCGAGTCCGATACGGATGAACGGCAGATGACCTGCGCCGTTCAGGTGAGGCTCAGCCGTGGGGCGTCATAACCCTCTCCAACGTCCTCAAAGGAGAGACCCCGTGAAAAAGACCCTGATCGCCGCCCTGGCCGCCGTCACCGCCCTCGGCGCCGCCACCACCGCCGCCGCCCAGCCCTACGGCGGCTACCACAACAACCGCGCCGGCTACGACCAGCGCTATGACCGCTATGACCGCTACGACCGTCGCGATGCCCGCCAGGACCGCCGCGAGGTGCGCCAGCACCGCCGCTGGGCCCGCGGCCAGTACATGCCGTCGCAATACCGCGGCAGCCGCTATGTGGTGAACGACTACCAGCGCTATCGCCTGGCGCCTCCGCCCCGCGGCTACCACTACGTCCGCGACGGTAACGACGTGGTGCTGGCCGCCGTGGCCACCGGCCTGATCGCCATGGTGATCGCCGGCGCGATGAACTAAGGGGCGCGGCCCTCCCCCCAACCGCGCTCCCTGAGAGGCCCCGGAGCTCTCCCGCTCCGGGGCCTTTCTACGTGCATGGCGCCGGGGCCATCGGCCGCCGCCGTGAGGTGGAGAGGGGAAAGGCTCCTAGATCGGCATCCGCATGATCTCCTGGTAGGCGGAGATCACCTGGTCGCGGACGGCCATCACCGTCTCCAGGCTGGCTTCCGCCGAGGAGATGGCCGTCACCACGTCGATCAGTTCGGCCTTGCCCGCCGTGTGGGCGGCGATCTGGGACTCGGCGGCCTTGGAGGACTGGAGCGCGTCGCTCATCACCGACTTCAGCATCTCGCCGAAGTCGTTCCCCGAAGCGGCGGGCGCGACGCCGGAAGATGCGGCGCCGCCTTGCGTGGCGGCATAGGCCTTGGCGGCGGCGAGGGGGGTCATCATGGCTCAGGCCCTCACTTCTTCAGCAGGTCGAGGGTGCGCATCTCCATGGCGCGCGCCGTCTCGATCACGGTCAGGTTGGCCTCATAGGCCCGCTGGGCCTCGCGCATGTCGAGCGCCTCGATCAGCGGGTCGACGTTGGGCAGCTTGACGTAGCCCTTGGCGTCGGCGCCCGGATGGCCGGGGTCGTACTCGGTCTTGAAGTCGCTGCGGTCGGGCTCGACGCGGGTCATCCGCACGCCCTCGCCGCCGTCCACCGCCTTGGGCTGGAAGATCGGCACCTGGCGGCGGTAGGGGTCGCCCCCCTCCGTCCGGCTGGTCGAGTTGGCGTTGGCCAGGTTCTCGGCGATGACCCGCATCCGGGCCTGCTGGGCGCGCAGGGCGGAGGCGGCCACCGCCATCGCCGCGCCGGACTGGGACTTGATCTCGGGCATCCAGTCCCTCCCCTATCGGCCCGGCGGCCGCGCGGCCATGCGCAGCAGGCCGAGGGACTTCTGGTAAAAGCCGATGGCGGCGTCGTACTGCATGCGCGATTCCGTCATCTTCAGCATCTGGTCCTCCAGCACCACCGAGTTGCCGTCGAGAGTGGTCTCCGAATCGGCCGCCTCGACCGCCTTGAAGGCGCTGGGCGCCGCCGTCGGCCTGCCCGGCAGGTGGCCCGCCGAGGTCTGCGACGGCTGCACCATCGTCACGCCCTTCGTCTGCTCGCCCATGCGGAAGCTGAAGCTTTTCAGGTCCTTGGGCGAGAAGCCGGGGGTGTCGGCGTTGGCGATATTCTGGGCGACGACCCGCTGGCGCTCGGACATGTAGCCGAGGCGCGACCGGAGCATGGAGAACAGCGGGATGTCGGCGATGTTCATCACCCCAAAGGGTGAAGAAACAGGGTTAATCGGCCATTAAGGGATCGGGCGCAGAGGTGGGTCCCATGGACTTCCTCGACGTCTTCCGCGCTGTCTTCGCCCTCGCGGTGACGCTGGGCCTGGTGGGCCTGTTCGCGGTCGCCCTGCGCCGTTTCGGCCCCGACTTCCTGACCCGCTTCCAGCCGACCCGCAGCGAGCGCCGCATGACGCTGGTCGAGAGCCTGCCCCTCGATCCGACCCGGCGGCTGGTGCTGGTGCGGCTGGACGACGAGGAGCGGCTGATCCTGCTGGGCGAGGGCCGCCTGCTGGAGCCCGCCGCCCGGACCCGCAAGCCCGCGAAAGGCGCCGCATGATCCGGGCCGAGGACGCCAGGCGCGCCGCCCTCATCGCCCTGCTGGTCACGGCGGGCAGCCTCGTGTGGCCCGCCGTCGCGGCCGCCCAGGCGCTGAACATCGACCTCGGCACGGGCGCGGGCCTGACCGAGCGGGTGGTGCAACTCGTCGGCCTCTTGACCGTGCTGTCGCTGGCCCCGTCCATCGTCATCATGACCACCAGCTTCGTGCGGATCGTGGTGGTCCTGTCGCTGCTGCGCACGGCGCTGGGCCTGCAGCAGAGCCCGCCGAACGCGGTGATCGTCAGCCTGGCCCTGTTCCTGACGGCCATCGTCATGGCCCCGACCTTCCAGCAGTCCTACGACGAGGGGGTCAAGCCCCTGCTCGACCAGCAGATGGAGCTGCCGCAGGCTTTCGAGGGCGCGTCCGGGCCGGTGAAGACCTTCATGCTGGCGCAGGTGGACCGCGACGACCTCGCCCTGTTCGTGCGCCTGTCGAAGATCGAGCGCCCCGCGACCCTGGCCGAGACCCCTCTGCGGGTCGTCACTCCGGCCTTCATGATCAGCGAGCTGAAGCGGGCGTTCGAGATCGGCTTTTTGCTGTTCGTGCCGTTCCTGGTCATCGACCTCGTGGTGGCGAGCGTCCTGATGAGCATGGGCATGATGATGCTGCCGCCCGTGGTGGTCAGCCTGCCGTTCAAGCTCATATTCTTCGTGCTGGTCGACGGCTGGCGGCTGGTGGCGGGGAGTTTGGTCGAGAGTTTCCAGTGAGAACTGGACCTTCCCCCACCTTGTGGGGAAGTGGCCTGAGGCGCGTAGCGACGAAGGTCGATGGGGGTGCGTATGGTGAGTAGCCACCGCCTCTGGCGCCCCGTCACTCTTCGCACCCCCAACGAGCCTCGCCTACGGCGTCGGCCCCCTTCCCCCGCAAGCGGGGGAAGGGCCTAGCCCGCTCCCGCCGTTTCGGCCGCCGCCTGCGTCGTCGCTGTCGGGGCGGGCTTGTCGCGGAAGCGTTGCTTCATCTTGGCCACCCAGCCGGCGAAGCCTTCGTTGTCGGCCACCGCGCGGCTGAAGTCGTTGGCGGTCAGGCTCCCGCCGTCCATGCCCGCGAACGCCACGCGCAGGGCTTCCGGGTTCCGCGAGCGTTCGAAGAAGTCCTGGTAGCGGTCGCGCAGGCGGGTCAGGGCCTCGTCGTCGCCCGCCAGGCTGTAGGCCACGCCCGCGCGCAGCAGCTTGCCCTCTTCCTCCACCCGCAGCGGCAGGGCCTGCTTCCAGCGTTCGCCCAGCGACCGTTCGAACATCGCCGCCGCCAGCGGCCAGTCGTGCTGCTTCCAGGCGATCTCGGCGCGGACGTCCTGGGCCTCGGGCGACTTGTCGGGCTCGATGATCTCGCCCGCCGCGTCGAGACGGCCGAGGCCCATCAGGGCGCGGGCCGTGATGATCCGCCGCTCGGTGTTCAGCACCCCCGGCAGCAGCGTCGTGCGCGAGGCGTTGATGGCCTGCATCGCGCTCTCGGGCTTGCGGTCCATCAGGTAGATGAGGGCGAGGTCGGTGGCGACCTGGGCGCGCGGCACGCCGTCCAGCCGGTTCTCGACCTGGTACTTCAGAAGCTCGGCGGCGGGGGCCAGCAGGTCGACGTCCACCAGGCGGCGCACGAGGCGGCGGACCATCAGGTCGCCATCGGCTCCGATGGGGGTCAGGTCCTTGAAGTCGTAGAACAGGGCCAGCGCCTGGATCGGCTCCAGCCCGTCGGCCAGCCCGTCGAGGAACAGCCCCCGGAAGGCGGCGGCGAGGTCGGCTTGGAGCTGCACCGCCTGCGGCAGGTCCGGCAGCCGCTGGCCCGCCGAGCGCAGCGTCTCCAACGCCTCGCGATACCGCCCCTGGCCGAGATAGAGCTGGCCCAGCAGCCGGATGGTCTCCAGCTCGGTCGCATCCCCCCGCCAGCGGTAGCGCAATCCGTCGAACACCCCCGCCGCCTGCCCGGGGGTCAGCTCGCCCTTGTCGAGGCGGATCTGGGTGGCGCGCAGCAGGGCGGGCGCGGCGAGCTGCTCCAGCGGCGCGCGGGTGACGGCGTTGTAGACGGCCAGCGCCCGCTCCTTCTGGCCCTGCGCCTCGAACAGGCGGGCCTGGACCAGCCGCAGGGACAGGGCCTCCTCGGGCGGCAGCTTCTCGGCCAGGGCCTCGTTCAGGCGGGCGGAGGCGGAGGCGAAGTCGCCCAGCGCCAGGGCGGCCTCGGCGTCGGCGCGGGCGTGGCGGGCGCGCCAGACCGGCGAGAACTGGTTCTGGGCGATCAGCCCGGCGGCGAACTTCTGGCGGGCCTCGGCGTAGTTGCCTGCCTGCGCCGCGATGTAGCCGCGCCAGACCTGGGCGGCGGGGGCGTCGGAAAGGACGGGCGTGGCGAGGTCGGTCTCGGCCTCCTTCAGCCGCCCGGCCATGACCTTGGCCACGCCCCGCAGCGCCCGGAACTCGGCGTCGCCCATCAGGGTCTGGCGGGAGCGGGCGGCGTTGTTCAGCACGCCGATGGCCTCGTAGGACAGCTCGTTGCCGACCAGGAAGCGGGCCAGCGCCATCCGGGCGGCGACGGGGGCGTTGGAGCCCTCCTTCGCGCCCTCCTCGGCGGCGGCGCGGACAAGCGCGTCGTAGCGGGCGATGAAGCCCGCCTCCCCCGTCCGGCCCCAGGTGGGATCGACGAGGCCCGGCATGCTCGCAGGTTGCGGCGCGCCCTCGGAGGCGGCGATCTGCTTGCGCGTGGCCGACGACGGCGACAGGACGAGCCCTTGCGGCCGCCCGATCCGCACGAGGTCGCCCTCGGCGGCCACCCGGAGGTCGGCGGCGTAGCTCTCGATGGCCAGGCCGTGGACGGTCGGCAGCAGGGCCATCTCGACATAGTCGCGCCGCTTGGCCAGCGACTTGGAGGGCGCGAGGGCGGGGACCACGGCGATGCGGTCGCCGACGGCGGGGTCGTCCAGCCAGATGGCCGTGGTCGCCCCCGCCAGGGTGGCGGTGAGCCGGGCGAAGGCGGCCTCGTCGTCGCGCTCGACGGCGACGACGCCCTTCTCGATCTTGGGGCCGGGGCCGAAGGCGATGGTCCAGCTCGCGCCCTCGCCCACCGCCGTGATCGGCGTGTCACGCGGCGAGACGATGCGCAGGGCGGCGTAGTTGGCGCCCTTGTACGCATTGACCTTCGAGAACTGCGAGACGCCGCGCGGCGTACCCTTCACGTCGATGACGGCGGGCGCGTCGAAGACGATCCACACCGCCTCGCCACGCCGGAAGACGGCGGCGCCCAGCGGGTTCTTCCAGTCGAAGCGCAGCCTGACCTGCGGCCCGACCACCTCGGCCTTCATCCGCACGACGCCGCCCGCCGGAACGGCGTCGAGGCGCGGCGGAGCGGCGGCGACTTCGGGCGCAGGCTCGGCTGCGGGTTCCGGCGCCTCGGGCGCCTCCGGCTCCGGCTTCTTCTCGAACAGGTTGACGAAGATGGCGCCGTCCGCCTGCCCGGCCCTGGCGTCGGCGTCGTCGGCCAGGGTCAGCGCGACCTCCAGCCTGCCGCCGACCTCCCTGGCCTGGGCGGTCTTCAGCCACCGGGGCGGCGTGACGCGGAGCTGGGAGATGTCGGGCTTGGCGTTGCGGCTGAAGCGAAGGGTCAGCGTCTGCCCCTCGCGCCTGTGGGTGAAGCGCGCCCCGCCCGCCCAGTGGAATTCGATGCGCGAGAAGTCCCTCGCCTGCGCCACGCGCACGTCGAGCGGGGCCCTCGCCGCCGCCGTGGGAGCGGCGTAGGCCATCGGCGCAGCGGTCGTGGCGATGCAGACCGCCGCGACGCTCGACCGGAGGGCCTTGCGCAGGCTCATGCCTAGCCGGCTTTCGCGGCGGGCTTGGCGGCCGGCGCCTTGGCGGGCGGCGCGGCGGGCTTGGCCTCGGCGACCTTCGTTGGCTCGGGCGCGACGGCGGCCTTGCCCTCGGCGATGGCGCGGGACTCGGCGAAGCGGCGGGCCAGGCTCTCGGTCAGCTTCTTGGCCTCGGCGGGCGGCATCTGGGCCAGGATCATGGCCAGCGTCCGCTCCTTCATCTTGGCGGCGATCGGCAGGCGCACGCTGTCGTCCAGCACCACGAGGCGGGCGGCGGCGTCCTTGGCCTTCATGGCCGAGAAGACGGCGACGAGACGGTTCACCTCGGCCTCGGTCTGGTCGTCGACCTGGCCCAGCAGGGTGGTGATGTCGCCCTTCAGGCCGTTCAGGGCCTTCATCTTGGCGTCCAGCTTGGCCTCGGCGGCGGCCAGGAGCTGCATCTGAAGCTCGATGGAGCCCTCGCGCTCGTCCAGTTCGCCCCGGCGGGCGCCCAGGCTTTGCAGGACGCGAAGCTCGGCGGGCGACAGGCCCGCCTCCTTGGCCAGTTCAGCGGCGGTCGGCGCGCAGACGGCGGCGGGCGGCTTGATGGTGGCGGGCGCAGGCGCGGCCTCGGCCGCTTCGCCCGCCTTGCCGGGGACCTCCTCGGCGAAGGCGGCGGCGGACGCGAAAAGCTCCGGCAGCGAGCGCGCGCCGGAGAGCAGGTTGACCGCCAGCACCCCGGCGACGGCGACGCCGACGACAGGCAGGATGCGGGGAAGCTTCTTCATCGCCGGCCTCCGGGGATGCTGCGCAGCGAGGGCGCATCCGGCTCGAACAGTTCGTCGTCCACGCGGGCGCGAGACTTGGGGGTTTCACGCGGCGGCTGGCGGACGGGGGCGTCCTGAAGGCGGTTCGGCGTCGGCGCCTCGTCGCCCACCGCGCCCTCCAGCCGACCGGCCAGGGCCCTGGCCTTCTCGATGCGGTCCGTCAGGGTCCCGGCGGCTTCGTCGGCGGCGGCGCGCAGATCGGCCAGCCCCTGCTCGGCGCGCTGGGCGGCGGCGTCCAGTTCGGCGAC
Source organism: uncultured Caulobacter sp. (assembly GCA_964579695.1). GTDB lineage: Bacteria > Pseudomonadota > Alphaproteobacteria > Caulobacterales > Caulobacteraceae > Caulobacter. The sequence continues at coordinate 56,569 of CAZOHI010000011.1, forward strand.
GGCCTTGGCGAAGCCCTCGTGGCTGTCCCTCAGCGCCTTCAGGCGCCGCTCCAGCCGCCAGCCGAAGGCCAGGGCCGCGAGCAGCAGCAGGGCGAGGAGAGCGTTCATGGCGAAGGCGGCGATGGTCATTTCAGCCTCTGCACGGCTTGCTTGGCGGCGGGCGACAGGGGCGCCTCCGCCCGGATGGCGATGTGGTGGTTGCGGCGGCCCATGCGGCCGCGCGTCAGGGGGATCTGGCCCGCGCGCAGCTCGACCAGGCTCTCGCCCGTGGCGTTGAGCATGATGGTGTCGCCGACCTTCAGGTCCAGCACGCGCTGGAGGGAGACCTGCTGCTCGTCCAGCACGGCGCGGACCTCCATCTGGGTGGTCCACAGTTCGGTGGCGAGGTGGCTTTCCCAGATGTTGTCGCGGCCGAACTTCTCGCCCATGAACTGCTGGAGCAGCATCTTGCGGATGGGCTCCAGCGTCGCATAGGGCAGCAGCAGCTCGATGCGCCCGCCCCGGTCTTCCATGTCGATGCGCAGCTTGACCAGGATGGCGGCGTTGGCCGGGCGCGCGATGGCGGCGAAGCGGGGGTTGGTCTCCAGCCGGTCGAGGACGAAGTTCACCGGCGTCAGCGGCTCGAAGGCGGCTTTCGCGTCCGCCAGCACCACCTCGACCATCCGCTGCACCAGCACCCGCTCGATGGTGGTGTAGGGACGCCCCTCGATGCGCATGGCCGCCGTGCCCCGGCGCCCGCCGAGCAGCACGTCGACGATGGAGTAGATGAGGTTCGAGTCGACCGTCAGCAGGCCGTAGTTGTCCAGCTCCTCGGCCCGGAACACCGACAGGATGGCGGGCAGCGGGATCGAGTTCAGGTAGTCGCCGAAGCGGATCGACGAGATGTTGTCGAGGCTGACCTCGACGTTGTCGGACGTGAAGTTGCGCAAGCTGGTCGTCATCAGCCGCACGAGGCGGTCGAAGACGATCTCCAGCATCGGCAGGCGCTCGTAGGACACCAGCGCCGAATTGATGATCGCCCGGATGCCGGTCCGCTCGGCCGCGTCGTCGTCGTTGAGGTCGAAGCCCAGCAGGCTGTCGATCTCGTCCTGGTTCAGGATGCGCTCGGAGCCGATCAGCCCCTCGCCGTCCGGCGCGGCCCAGGCGGGATCGGGCGCGCCGTCGCCCGCGGGAGCGGCGGGGCCGTTCTCGGCGGCCCATTGGGCCATCGCGGCCTGGTCTTCGGTTTCGTCGGCCATGCTAGTTGATCAGCATTTCCTCGATGAGCACCGCGTTCACCTTCGACGGCGCGACGACGAGGTTGACCCGGCGCAGGATCTCCATGCGGAGCTGGTAGCTGCCCTGGCTGCCCGACAGGTCCTCGGGGCGCAGCTCGCGCAGGAAGGTCTGGAACATGTCCTGGAGCCTGGGCATGTTCGGGTCGAGCGTCTCGATGGCGCCCTCGTCCGGCAGTTCCAGGGTCAGCTTCAGCTTCAGGAAGGTCGGGCGGCCGTCGGCGGTCTGCATGTTCACGACGATGTCGGGCATGGTGTAGAACACCACCCCGTCGGGACCGTCGCGGACCACGGCCGCGCCCTTGTCGCCGGCCCCGCCCTTGCCCTTCTCTTCCTTCTTCTTTTTCTTCGGCTTTTCGGCCTTCTTCTCGGCATGGGCCGCGTCGCCCGCCTTGGGCTTCATCAGCATCATGGCGGCCGCCCCGCCGCCGCCCAGCACCAGCACGGCGGCGACCCCGCCGATGACGAGCAGCTTGAGCGGAAGCTTCTTCTTTCCGGGCGCGGCTTCGCCTTCCGCGCCCTCCTCGGCCTGCGGCGCGTCTTCGGCTTCCTTGACCTTGTCCTTGGCCACCCGCCCGCTCCTTAGACTCTTGTCCCCCTCCTCATTGGGTTGCGTTGGTTAAGAAGCGGTTTTTTCCGCACCTTCGGCGGCTGCAAATCCTGCCCGGAAAATATCGCCGGGTGGTCGGCGTTAACTTTCTTTTTCATTGAAAACATTGATCTTTCAGACTGGCCCGAGGCTTGCAGCGAACGGAGCGGCGCAAACCCGCGCCGGAACGCCGCAAGGGAGGCCGTAAATGGACAACGCGATGTACGTCGCCCTGTCGCGCCAGATGACCCTGCGGCGAGAGCTGGACGTGGTCGCCAACAACATGGCGAACGTCGACACGGCGGGCTTCAAGGTCGAGTCCCTGATGGTCCGCACCGAGACCGAGAACAAGGCGGGCACCCTGGACGGCCCAAAGGGCGTGAAGTTCGTGCTGGACGACGGAGTCGCCCGAGACTTCGGCCAGGGCAAGCTCTCCGAGACCGGCGGCGCCTTCGACCTGGCCATCGAGGGCCAGGGCTTCTTCCGCGTCCAGACGCCGGACGGCGAACGCTACAGCCGCGACGGCCGCTTCGCCATGAGCGCCGAGGGCGCCCTGACCACCCAGGACGGCCACCCGGTGCTCGGCGAAGGCGGCGAGATCGTCATCGACCCGCAGAAGGGCCCGGTGACCATCGCCCGCGACGGCACGGTCAGCCAGGGCGCCGAGCGCATCGGCAAGGTCGACGTGGTGCGCTTCGACGACCTGGGCGGCCTGTCGAAGGGCGGCGACAACCTCTATTCCAACACCTCGAACCTCCAGCCCCAGCCCGCGCCCGGCGCCGTGGTCCACCAGGGGATGCTGGAGAGCGCCAACGTCAATCCGATCCTGGAAGTCACCCGCCTGATCGAGGTCAGCCGCGCCTATGCGAGCCTGGCCAAGATCATGGAACAGCAGACCGAACTGTCCCGCCGCTCGATCGAGCGGATGGGCCGCGTCAGTTAAGGAGCCGCAAGATGCAGGCGCTTCGCACAGCCGCCACGGGCATGGCCGCCCAGCAGCTCAACGTCGAGGTCATCTCGAACAACATCGCCAACATGAACACGGTGGCGTTCAAGCGCCAGCGGGCGGAGTTCCAGGACCTGCTCTACCAGACGCTGGAGCGGGCGGGCGCCCAGTCCTCCGAGGAGGGGACGGTGGTGCCGACCGGCGTGCAGATCGGCGCGGGCGTCAAGGCGGGCTCGGTCTACCGGATCACCACGCAAGGCGCGATGACCCGCACCGACGGCCGCTACGACCTGGCCATCGAGGGCCGCGGCTTCTTCCAGATACAGACCCCGACCGGCGAGACGGCCTATACCCGCGCGGGCAACTTCGCGGTCAACGACCAGGGGCAGCTCGTCACAGAGGACGGCTATGTCGTCCAGCCGACGATCACCATCCCGCAGGACGCGGTGGACATCTCCATCTCCAAGAGCGGCCAGGTGCAGGTGACCAAGCCCGGAACCCCGACGCCGGAGCTGGTCGGCCAGCTCGAACTCGCGACCTTCGTCAACGAGGCGGGCCTCGAGGCCGTCGGCGACAACCTCTACATGGAAAGCGGCGCCTCCGGCCCGGCCACCGTCGGAACGCCCGGCGACACCGGCTTCGGCTCGCTGCTGCACGGCTACACCGAAGCCTCGAACGTCGATGCGGTCAGCGAGATCACCGCGCTGATCGTCGCCCAGCGGGCCTATGAGATGAACTCCAAGGTCATCAGCACCGCCGACCAGATGCTGGCGGCGGCCTCGCAGGTCAAGAGCTAGGCTGATGCGCGCGCTGCTCCTCGCCGCCGCCTGCCTGATCGCCAGCCCGGCCCTTGCAGGGACGGCGGTGACCCTGAAGGCCGACATCGCCGACGCCGACGGGCGCGTCACCCTGGGCGACCTGTTCGACGGCGCGGGCGCGGCGGCCTCCGTGCCCGTGGCGACGCGGAGCGGGCCGTCCGTGGTGCTGGACGCCGCCGCCGTGCAGACCGCCGCCCGGCGCGCGGGGCTCGACTGGGCCAACGCGCAGGGCCTTCGCCGGATCGTGGTGCGGAGCGCCGCCGCCTCTCCCGCGGCAAAGGGCAACGTCGAGGTGCTGACCTATGCCCGCAGCCTCGCCGCCGGCGAGATGGTGCAGCCGCAGGACCTCGTATGGGCCAAGGCCGCCGCCGCGCCCGCCGACGCGCCCCACGACGCCGACGCGGTGATCGGCATGGCCGCCAGGCGCCCCCTGCGCGAAGGTTCGGCCGTGGCCATGCGCGACGTCTCCGCGCCCCAGATCATCAAGGCGGGCGAGATGGTCGCCGTCACCTGGTCCGACGGCGGCATCGTCCTGACCCTCCAGGCCAAGGCGCTGAAGAGCGCGGCGACCGGCGAGGTCTTCACCCTTCAGAACCCGGCCTCGAGGAAGGTCATCGAGGCGCTCGCCACCGGCCCCGGCGCCGCCGTTTCCGGCCCGGACGCCCGCGCCGCCCGCCAAGCCCAGTACGCTCTCCGATAAGAGGATGCGCCCCATGCGCCACGTCCTGATCGCCCTCGCCCTCGTTCCGCTTGCCGCCTGCGCGACGGTGAGCGAAGCCGTCCACGGGCCGCAGCTCGCGCCTGTCGGCTACCCCGCCGCCCTCGTGCCGCAGAGCCAGGAGATCATGGCCGTCGCCCCGGCGCGATACTCGACCCAGCCCGCCTCGGCCAACTCCCTGTGGCGGTCGGGGGCGCGGGCCTTCTTCATCGACCAGCGGGCCAGCGGCATGGGCGACATCCTGACCGTCAACATCGACATCGACGACCGGGCGCAGACCTCGAACTCCTCCTCGTCCAGCCGCTCGTCGTCGATGGACGCGGCGGTCCCGGCCCTGTGGGGGCTGGAATCTAGCCTAGGCAAGATCTTCCCCAACAGCTTCAACCCCGCCAACGCCCTCCAGACGGAAAGCGGCTCGACCAATTCCGGCCAGGGCGCCGTGGTGCGGTCGGAAAAGATCAGCCTGACCATCGCCGCCGTCGTCACCCAGGTCCTGCCCAACGGCAACATGGTGATCCAGGGCACGCAGGAGGTGCGGACCAACAACGAGCTGCGCCAGCTCACCGTCGCCGGGATCGTGCGGCCCGAGGACATCAGCGCCGCCAACACCATCCGCCACACCCAGATCGCCGAGGCCCGCATCAGCTACGGCGGCCGCGGGGACATCAGCCGCGTGCAGAAGACCCCGGCGGCCCAGTCGGTGGTCGAGCGGTTCTCCCCCTTCTAGCTGAGCTGAACCCTTCCGGTCCGCGCCGCGTTCTCCTGGCGAAGGAGGGCGCAGAATGTCCCGACCGATCACCCTGGCCGTCGTCGCCGCAGCCTGCATGTCCCTGGGCGGCTGCGCCCACAGGGGCGACACCGCGCCGGGCTTCGCCTGGAGCTTCCAGCAGAACCCGGACGAGGGCGTGAAGCTCGCCTATGGCCAGCCCCATTCCGACAACGTGCTGCTGATGATGACCTGCGAGCCGGGCTCGGGCCGTGTGCTGCTGTCGGCCATGAGCGGCCAGGCCCGCGACCACATCGACCTGGCCGCGCGCGGCGCCCGCGAGCGCATCAGGGGCCATAGCGCGCCGAACCTGTTCGGCGGCCACATCGTCGAGGGCGAGGCCAGCGCCGCCACCCCTTCGCTCGCCGCCTTCGCGCGCACCGGCGACCTCGCCATGATGGAAGGCCGCCGTCGCATCGCCCTGGCCGCCGCCCCCGTCGAGCGGGCCGACGTGCAGCGGTTCTTCAGCGCCTGCCTGGCGTGATCAGCGGCAGGGCTGGTAGTAGCGCGCCCTCTTCGTCTCCGGGTTGATCGACTGCATCCGCACGACGCCGCCCTGGGGATAGGCGAACTCGATGTAGCGCGCCGTGCCGCCGTCGCCGATGTTCAGCTTGAGATAGCTCTTGTTCGCCCCGGGGATGGGCTCGGGCTGGGCGTCGAGGGGCGCCCATTCCGTGCCCCCGAGGACGCCGCCGCGGCTGAACACCATCCGGCGGATCGCCCCCTCCTTGAACGGCTCGCCCCACTTGAACGACAGCGCCCCGCGCCGGTCGGGATCGGAGCCCTTGGCCACGCAGCTCTCCTTGCCGACGAGGTTCCCCGCCGCACCGCCATCCTTCGTCACCTCGTACCAAGGGCCGTACAGCTCGCCCATCATGGCCCGGTAGTGGTGGAAGGCGGGGGCCGTGCCGGGGCATGGCTCCAGGGCCCTGGCCTGCACGCCGCTCGCCTTGTCGAGCGCCGACAGCTTCACCTTGCCGCCGGAGGGCGCGACCTTGACGGCCGGCTTCATGGTGTCTTCCCAGATCAGCTTGCCCTTGTCGGGGCCGTCCAGGGGGATGTTGCCGCGCACCATGTCGGAGCCGGTCCTGACGATGCCGAACAGCGCCGATTCGCCCTTGGAGGTGTAGGTCAGCTCGAGCGCGTGGAAGACCCAGTCGTCGCAGCTTCCGCCCGGCGCCTTCCAGCGTCCGGCGATCTCTTCGGGTTGGAAGGGCTTGGCCTGCGCCTGGCCGGCGAGAAGCACCAGCGCCGCGACGGCGCAAGACAGGACACGCATGCAGGATTCCCCATTACTGACTGGGGAAGACTGTAACGGCGTTCCGTGAACCCGGCACCCCCCGCAGGGGTTATGCCCGCCGGCCTGCGGCCGAGATGTTGTCGACGCCCAGCGCGGCGAGCGCGCCCGCGGCGACGCCCTCGGCGTCCAGCCCGGCCTGGGCGTACATCAGGTCCGGCTTGTCCTGGTCCTGGAAGACGTCGGGCAGGCACAGGGTGCGCACCTTCAGCCCCCGGTCCAGCGCCCCGTGCGCCGCCAGCGCCTGGAGGACGAAGGCGCCGAAGCCGCCCATCGCCCCCTCCTCGACCGTCACCAGCGCCTCGTGCTCGCGGGCCAGCCGCAGGACGAGGTCGACGTCGAGGGGCTTGGCGAAGCGGGCGTCGGCGACCGTGGCCGAGATGCCGCGCGCCGCCAGCTTGTCGGCGGCCTTCAGGCTCTCGGTCAGGCGCGTGCCGAAGGAGAGGATGGCCACGCCCGTCCCCTCGCGGACGATGCGGCCCCTGCCGATCTCCAGCACTTCGGCGACGTCCGGCATCTCCAGCCCCAGCCCCTCGCCGCGCGGATAGCGGAAGGCGCTGGGCCGGTCGTCGATCAGGGCGGCGGTGGCGACCATGCGGGCCAGCTCCACCTCGTCGGCGGCGGCCATCAGCACCATGCCGGGCAGCGCGCCCATGAAGCCGATGTCGAAGGCGCCCGCATGCGTCGGCCCGTCGGCGCCGACCAGCCCGGCCCGGTCCATGGCGAAGCGCACCGGCAGCCCCTGGATGGCCACGTCGTGGACCACCTGGTCGTAGCCGCGCTGGAGGAAGGTCGAGTAGATGGCCGCGAACGGCTTCATCCCGTCGGCCGCCATGCCCGCCGCGAAGGTCACGGCGTGCTGCTCGGCGATGCCGACGTCGAAGGTGCGGTCGGGGAAAGCCTTGGCGAACAGGTCGAGCCCCGTGCCGCCCGGCATGGCTGCGGTGACGGCGACGATCTTGGGGTCGCGCCCGGCCTCCTTGATCAGCGCCTGCGCGAAGACCTTGGTGTAGCTGGGGGGACCGGCGGCGGCCTTGGCCTGCACGCCCGTCATCACGTCGAACTTCACGACGCCATGGTACTTGTCGTCGGCGTTCTCGGCCGGGGCGTAGCCCTTGCCCTTCTGGGTGACGACGTGGACCAGCACCGGCTTGCCGGTGATCGCCTTGACGTTCTCCAGCACCGGCACGAGGGCGTCGAGGTCGTGGCCGTCGATGGGGCCGACGTAGTGGAAGCCCAGTTCCTCGAAGAAGGTGCCGCCGGTGACCATGCCACGGGCGTATTCCTCGGCCTTGCGGGCGGCCTCCTGGAGCGGGCGCGGCAGGGCCCCGGCCATCGTCTTGCCCAGCTTGCGCAGGGACTGGTAGCCGCCCCCGGACACCAGCCGGGCCATGTAGGCGCTCATGCCGCCCACCGGGGGCGCGATGGACATGTCGTTGTCGTTGAGGATGACGATGAGCTGGTCGGTCGTCTCGGCGGCGTTGTTCAGCGCCTCGTAGGCCATGCCCGCGCTGATCGAGCCGTCGCCGATCACGGCGATGACCTTGTTGTCCTCGCCTTTCGCGTCGCGCGCGGCGCAGAAGCCCAGGGCCGCCGAGATGGAGGTGGCCGCGTGGGCGGCGCCGAAGGGGTCGTATTCGCTCTCGGCCCGCTTGGTGAAGCCCGACAGCCCGCCGCCCTGGCGCAGGGTGCGCATCCGGTCGCGGCGGCCGGTGAGGATCTTGTGCGGATAGGCCTGGTGGCCGACGTCCCAGATCAGGATGTCGCGCGGCGTCTCGAACACATGGTGCAGGGCCACCGTCAGCTCGACCACGCCCAGCCCCGCGCCCAGGTGGCCGCCGGTCACGGAGACGGCGTCGATGGTCTCGGCCCGAACGTCCTGGGCGAGCTGCTTCAGCTCGGCCAGGGAAAGCCCGCGCATATCGGCGGGCGTGGCGATCTTGTCGAGCAGGGGCGTGGCGGGCATCGAGGCAGGAACCGTGTTCTACGCGCGGCGATCTAGCACGAAATCGACGCTGTCCCTCAGGTAAGTCGCACGTTCGCCGAAAAGGTCCAGGTGGGCGCGGGTCTGGTCGGCCAGGTGCCGGACCCGCTCGCGCGCGGCGTCGACCCCCAGCAGGGTGACGTAGTTGGCCTTGCCCTTGGCCGCGTCCTTGCCCCCGGCGGCCTTGCCCAGCAGGTCGGCGTCGCCCTCCACGTCCAGCAGGTCGTCGACGATCTGGTAGGCCAGCCCCAGGTCCTGGGCGAAGGCCATCAGGGCGTTGCGCTCGGCGTCCTGCGCGTGGGCGATGACCAGCGCGATCTCGAAGGAATAGGCGATCAGGGCCCCGGTCTTCAGCCGCTGCATCCGCGCCACGGCCCCCAGGTCGTCGCGCACGCCCAGCAGGTCGATCATCTGGCCGCCGCACATCCCCTGCGCGCCCGAGGCGATGGCCAGGCGCCGGACCAGCTCGACCCGCACGCCGGGGTCGGGGTGGGTGTCGCCGTGGGCCATGATCTCGAAGGCGGCCGCCTGGAGCGCGTCCCCCGCCAGGATGGCGGTGGCCTCGTCATACGCCTTGTGGACGGTGGGACGGCCCCGCCGGGTGTCGTCGTCGTCCATGCTGGGCAGGTCGTCGTGGATCAGGCTGTAGGCGTGGATGCACTCCAGCGCGCAGGCGGCCCGCAGGACCGGCCGCTCGTCCAGCTCGAACATCTTGCCCGTCTCGATGGCGAAGAAGGGCCGCAGCCGCTTGCCCGGCCCGAGGGCGGCGTAGCGCATGGCCTCGGTCAGCCGCTGCTCGGGGCCGTCGGCGCGGGGCAGGAGCTGGTCCAGCGCCACGGTGACGATGTCGGCCGCCTCTACGACCCGGCGCGCGAGCCCGGTCAGCGCCATCAGGTGAACTCGGCCGGCTCGACGCCCGCCGCGCCGCCCGCCCCGACCACGATCTTCTCCACCCGCAGGCGCGCGGCCTCCAGCCGCTGCTCGCAGTGGGCCTTCAGCGCCGCGCCGCGCTCGTAGATCTCGATGGACCGCTCCAGCGGGGCCTGGCCCGACTCCAGCTCGGAGACGATCTTCTCCAGCTCGGCCAGGGCCTGCTCGAAGGTCAGGGCGGAAAGGTCGGTGTCGCTCATCGGCGGCACCCTAGTTGGTCTTCCCCCCTCGGGGGAAGCTACCCACGCCGGAAAATCTTCGCGCGCCAGTAGCGGAAGCCCTGGTCCTCGATGCAGCGCCAGCCGCGCGCCTTGAGCGCCCGGGCGACCATGGCGTTGAAGAAGCCGTGGGCGACGACCAGCACGTCCTGCCCCCCGTCGGCCAGCTCCGAGACCATGCGCGCGGCCTCGTCGGCGCGGGCCTGGGCCTGGGCGCGGGTCTCCTGTCCCTCGTGGTGGTCGAAGAACCACCACCAGAACCGGGCGAAGAAACCCCACAGGCGCGGCGACAGCTTCAGCCACACGGGCCAGCGGGGCGGCGGGAGGGGCGCCTCTATGAAGAGCGGGTCCTGGGCGAAGGCGCGGCCGCCCGCCACGGCGCTGGCCGTCTCCACCGAACGGCGGCGGGTCGAGGCGATGATGACGCCGGCCGCCTCCGCCATCGCCGCCAGTTCGGGCGGCGGGGTCTGGCCCTCGCGCAGGCCGGCTTCCTCGTACTGGGCCCACCATTTGCGATAGCCTTCGGCGTCGAAGCGTATCCGGCGCGAGAGGGCGGGCTCGCCGTGCCGGGCGAGGACGATCTTGCCGGGCTTCAAGTCAACCCTCCTGCAACGCCCGCACATGGGCCAGAGCCGACTGGCCCAGGGCCTCCAGGTCGTAGCCGCCCTCCAGCGACGAGACAATACGGCCGCGCGAGCGGGCGTTGGCCACCGAGGCGATGGCGCGGGTCGCCCAGGCGAAGTCCTCGGCCTCCAGCGACTGGCTGGCGAGGGGATCGCGGGCGTGGGCGTCGAAGCCCGCCGAGACCAGGATCAGGTCGGGGGCGAAGGCGTCCACCTTGTCGAGCAGCCCCTCGAACACCGCCCGCCACTTCTCGCGCGGGGCGTGGGGGCCGATGACGCCGTTGGCGATGTTGCCGACGCCCTTCTCCGACGGGTCGCCGGTGCCGGGATAGAGGGGCCGCTGGTGGATGGAGGCCAGGAACAGGGTCGGGTCGCGCTCGAACGCCGCCTGGGTGCCGTTGCCGTGGTGGACGTCGAAGTCGACCACCGCCACCTTCGCCAGGCCCGCCGCCTGCGCGGCGCGGGCCGCCACCGCGACGTTGGAGAAGAAGCAGAAGCCCATCGGGGTCTGCGGCTCCGCATGGTGTCCGGGAGGCCGCACGGCGCAGAAGGCCCGCGTCCCCTGCCCCGCCGCCACGGCCCGCACCGCCGTGACCACCGCCCCCGCCGCCCGCCGCGCGGCGGTCAGGCTGCCGGTCGACATGACGGTGTCTGCGTCGAGGCGCGCCACGCCGCCGTGGGGCGAGGCGGCCATGACGGCCTCGATGTAGGCCCTGGGATGCACCCGCTCCAGGTCGGCGATCTCGACCAGCGGCGCCTCGCACGGCATGAGGTCGAGGTCGGTGGCGTCGTCCAGCGCGTCCACGACCGACCGCAACCGCTCCGGCCGCTCGGGATGCCCCTCGCCCGGCCGGTGGTCGAACATGTCCGAATGCGTGTAGAGGGCGACGGTCACATACCGATCCTAGCGCGTTTTCCGCCGTTCGCCATGAGCACCCTGATCCGCCGAGCCACGCCCGAAGACGCCGAGGTGCTGTCGGCCCTGGCGGCGGCGACGTTCAGCGAGACCTTCGGGCGTCTCTATCCGCCCGAGGACCTGGCGGCCTTCCTGGCCGAAGCCTACGGACTGGAGAAGGTGCGGGCCGACCTCGCCGACCCGGCGCTGGCGCACTGGCTGGCCGAGGCGGACGGCGCAGCGGTCGGCCATGCGCAGGCGGGACCGTGCGCTCTGCCCCACCCCGAGGTCACGGCCACATGCGGGGAGTTGAAGCGCCTCTACCTTCTGAAGGAGGGCCAGGGCGGAGGAACGGGCTCGCGGCTGCTGGCCGAGGCGCTGGGCTGGCTGGGCGAGGACCGGCGGCTCTGGATCGGCGTCTGGTCGCAAAACCACGGCGCACAGCGGCTTTACGCCCGTCATGGTTTCAAAAAATGTGGCGAGTATGAATTTCCCGTTGGCCGGGTGAGGGATCGGGAGTTCATACTGTCCAGATCGGCGCGCGGGTGAAAGCGCCGGGCCAGCGGGGGCTGGACGAGCTGGGGGAGTGAAATGCTTTTGTCCACCGTGGCGGCGTGCCTCGCCGCCCTGCTGCTCGCCGCCGGGCCGGGCAAGCTGTCGAAAGCCGAACAGGCCGAGAAGGCCGAACGCGCCGCCGCCGTGAAGGCCGAGGCCGACGCGTTGATCGCCGCGTCGGGCGCCGTCGACCTGTTCAGCAACGAGACCAAGGACGGCGCGATCCTGATCCGCCACAAGGGCAGCAACTTCCAGTGCCTGTTCAACCCGGGCGGCCGCAACGAGCTGGTGGTGACCCTGGGCGAGCGCCCGCGCGGCGAGGACATCACCTGCGACGGCCCGGCGATGCTGTTCCACATGTCCTACTTCATCACCCGCGCGCGGGCGGGCGAGACGCTGGACTCGTCGTTCGACGACGCGGTGGACACCATCAAGGCCCGCTGGCCCGACGCCCTGGCCGTGAAGGTCAAGAAGGACCCCAACCAGGAAGTGCTCGACAAGATCGCCGAGCAGGCGCCCCCCAGCAAGACGTCCTGGTACCTGGCCCGCAGCAACGACTCCTGGGTGTTCAGCCGCGTCTCGGTCTCCAAGGTCGGCGACTGGATCATAACCATGCGCGCCTCCGGCCCCGTCGACGCCCAGGCGCCCGCCGAGAGCCTGACCGAGATGCTGTGGCTGACCCGGCTGATGGTGATGGTCGACCCGAAGCTGGGCGGCAAGCCCGTGGTCGCCTCGGCTGGACAGAAGGGCCCCTAGCCCTCATCTTCGGGCTGTCAAACGCCCGTTCGAGACCGTCCCATGTTCATGCGCTTCTTCTCCGAGCTTCGCCAGGCCCGCGTGCCTGTGACCTTGAAGGAGTACCTCGTCCTCATGGAGGCGCTGGACAAGCAGGTCATCGACCGCTCGGTCGAGGACTTCTACTTCCTGTCGCGCGCCACGCTGGTGAAGGACGAGAAGAACCTCGACAAGTTCGACCGCGTGTTCGGCCACGTCTTCAAGGGACTGGAGACCGTCGGCGAGGGGATCACCGCCGAGATCCCGGCCGAGTGGCTGAAGGCCCTGACCGAGAAGTTCCTGACCGAGGAGGAGAAGGCCCAGATCGAGGCCATGGGCGGCTTCGAGGAACTGATGAAGACGCTGCAGGAGCGCCTTCAGGAGCAGAAGAAGCGCCACGAGGGCGGCAACAAGATGATCGGCACGGGGGGCACCAGCCCCTTCGGCGCCAACGGCTACAATCCCGAGGGCGTGCGGATCGGCCAGGACAAGGGCCGCCACGGCCGGGCCGTGAAGGTCTGGGACAAGCGCGAGTACAAGAACCTCGACGACACGGTCGAGCTGGGCACCCGCAACATCAAGGTCGCCCTGCGCCGCCTGCGCAAGTTCGCGCGCGAGGGCGCGCCGGACGAGCTGGACCTCGACGGCACCATCAAGGGCACGTCGGAGAAGGGCTACCTCGACATCGTCATGCGCCCGGAGCGGCGCAACAAGATCAAGGTGCTGATCTTCTTCGACATCGGCGGCTCGATGGACAGCCACATCAAGCTCTGCGAGGAGCTGTTCAGCGCCGCCCGCACCGAGTTCAAGAACCTGGAGTTCTTCTACTTCCACAACTGCCTGTACGAGGGCGTGTGGAAGGACAACCGCCGCCGCCACACCGAGAAGCTCTCGACCTGGGACGTGCTGCACAAGTACCCCAGCGACTACAAGGTCATCTTCGTCGGCGACGCGACCATGAGCCCCTACGAGATCACCTATCCGGGCGGCTCGGTGGAGCACTGGAACGAGGAGCCGGGCGCGGTGTGGATGGACCGGGTGACGCAGGTCTACGAGAGCGCCGTGTGGCTGAACCCCACCGCCGAGCGGCACTGGAACTACACCCAGTCCATCGAGGTGATGAAGACGCTGATGGCCGACCGGATGTACCCGCTGACCATCGAGGGACTCGACAAGGCGATGCGCGAGCTGGTCCGGGGCTAAACGCCTGTTCCAAAAAGCTTGCTTAGAAGGCGGGCGCCCGTAAGGTTCCCCCTAGGTGAGGGGGAGTGAATGGTGAGTACCGACAGCGACGCGGCCGAGGCGCCGGAAGCTGAAGCCGCCACCAAGAACATGGTGTTCGTCTCGGCCGAGCGGCTGTTCGCGCTGCACGGCTTCCAGAACGTGTCGGTGCGCGACATCACCGCCGACGCGGGCGTCAACCTCGCCTCCGTGAACTACCACTTCGGGTCCAAGGACGCCCTGCTGTTCGAGATATTCCGGCGGCGCACGGCGGAGCTGAACCGCGAGCGCGCCCGGATGCTGCACGAGGCCAACGACCGCCACGCGGGCAAGCCGCCGGTGCGCGAGATCCTGGCCGCCCTCTTCACCCCGGTCCTGCGCTGGCTGGCGCCCGCCAGCGAGCGCCGCATCTCGCTGCAGTTCCTGATCCGCGCCCGCAGCGAGGGGACGGAGGAGATGCGCCACGTGCTGCGCACCGACGTCAGCCACCTGCGCCGCTTCGCCGACGCCCTGATCGTCGCCCGGCCGGACCTGGCGCAGGAGGATGTCTACTGGCGCATCCACTTCGTGCTGGGGATGATCCACCAGAACCGCTTCGCCGAGTTCGACCGCCTCAACGTCCTGTCCGACGGCCTGACGCGCGAGGACGACGCGGAGGCGCTGCTGCGCCGCATGGTCGATTTCGCCGAGGCCGGCTTCCTGTCCTAGGGGATCGGCGTCAGCAGCGGCTCCCCGGCCAGGTGGCGGCGGACGTTCTCGACAACCAGCCGCTCGCTCCCCTCGATGCTCTCCCGCGCCCAGCCGCCGAGGTGGGGCGACAGGGCCGCCGTCGGCAGGTCCCGCCAGCGCTCCGCGTCGGTCGGCTCACGCTCGAAGACGTCGAGGCCCGCGCCCGCCAGCCGCCCTTCGCGCAGGGCGTCCGCCAGCGCCGCCTCGTCCACAACGAATCCGCGCGAGACGTTGACGAGGTAGCCGCGAGGCCCCAGCGCCTCGATCACCTCCGCCCCGACGAGGCCCCGCGTCGTGTCGTCGCCCTTCAGCGCCAGGATCAGCACGTCGCTGTCACGGGCGAGGTCCAGCAGGGTGTCGGCTTTCGGCCAGGGGGCCCCGGGCTTGGGACGCGGCCCCCACCAGGCGATCCCGCCGCCGAACGGCTCCAGCCGCTCGGCCACCGCCTTGCCGATGGAGCCCAGCCCGACGATGCCGAACCGCAGCGTGCGCATCGACGGCGCCATAGGCAAGGGCAGCGGCCGCGTCCAGCCGCCGGAGCGGATCAGCCGGTCGCCCTCCTGCAGGCGGCGCACCGCCCCGATGGCCAGGCCGATGGCCAGGTCGGCCACGTCCTCGTGATTGGTGCTGGGCGTGTAGGTGAGCGCGATCCCCCGCCCGCGCGCGTAGCCCAGGTCGATCCCCTCGTAGCCCGCGCTGAAGTAGCCGATCATGGCCAGGTCCGGCAGGCGCTCCAGAAGCGCGTTCTTCGTCGGCACGCCGCCGGCGGTGATCAGCACCTTCACCTCGCGGCCTTCGCCCGACAGGAAGGCTTCGCGGTCCTCGACCTCGCGCCAGACGACGACCCGGCAGTGGGCCTCCAGCGCCCGCCGCAGGCCGGCGACGGCGTTGAACATCAAGAGGGCCAGGGGCTTGTCGTTCGCAGGCATCGTCACCGTCCGAAATCCAGATCACATATGTGTTTTAAGCGCGGGGGCGCCCCCCGGACCCGATCGCGCCGACTATGGTTGGAGCAGAGAAATACGTCAGGAGGAAGCGATGCTTGCGGGTGATTTCGCGGGTTTTTCAGTCCGCATCCACGAGCCGGCGATAGCGGTGATCACCTTCAACCGCCCCGAGCGGATGAACACCTTCAACGTGGCGATGAAGCGCGACCTGATCGAGGTGCTGACCCGCATCCAGTACAATGAGGAAGCCCGCGTTGTGGTCTTCACCGGCGAGGGCAAGGCGTTCGGGTCGGGGGACGACGTGGGCGGGGCCTTCGACGACAGGCACTGGGCGGAATCGAAGTCCCATCCGGTCAAGAAGACCCGTTCCGACAGCCTGGGCACCTACAGTTCGCTTCGAACGATTTCGCAGGGCCTGAACCGCACGATCCGCGGCCTCGACAAGATCACCATCGCCGCCATCAACGGCCACGCCATCCAGTCGGGCTTCTCCCTGGCCCTGGCCTGCGACTTCCGCCTCACCGTCCCCGACGCCAAGCTGGGCAGCGCCACCATGCGCATGGGCTACCTGCCCGATGAGGGGGGGCACCACATGATCGTCCGCCTGCTGGGCGTGGCCAAGGCCAAGGACTTCCTGCTGCGCAGCCGCATCGTCAAGGGCCAGGAGGCGCTGGACCTCGGCCTCGTCCACGAGGTGGTCGAGCCGGACCAGCTGATGGCCAAGGCGCTGGAGATGGCGACGGAGTTCTCCGAAGGCCCGCAGGTCGCCCTGCGCCTGCTCAAGCACGCCATCGACGCCGCCGCCGACCTGACCTTCGAGCAGGCGGGCATGGACATCGCCACCCGCACCGCCATCTCAGACCACCACCCAGACTGCAAGGAGGGCTGGGCCGCCTTCCGCGACAAGCGAAAGCCCAGGTTCAGCTAGAAGACCATACCCTTCAGCCGCTGCTTGTCGACCTTGCCTGACAGGGTGCGCGGCACGTCGTCGTAGGCCATGGCCGTCGCGGCCTTCGGCGCCTTGTAGGGCGATATTTCCTCCCGGAGCCGCGCCACCCTGGCCGCCACGTCGAGGGCTTCGCCATCGAACGGCACGAGCACCACCGCAACCACCTCCCCCCTCAGCGGGTCGGGCAGGCCGAAGACGTGGGCCTCGCGCAGGCCGCCCTGGCGCAGGAAGGCCAGTTCCACCTCGCGCGGCGAGACGTTGGCGCCGGTCGTCTTGATCATCTCCGACACCCGCCCCTCGAAGAACAGCCAGCCGTCCTCGTCCGTTGCGCACAGATCGCCGGTGGCGAAGAAGCCGTCGCGGGTGAAGACGTCCTCGCGCTCTCGCTTGTAGTAGCCCTGCATGAGGGTGTGGCCGCGAAGGTAAAGCTCGCCGACCTGCCCCGGCCCCAGGGCCTCGCCCGTCTCACGATCGACGATGCGGCGCTCGACGCCTGGCAACGGGCGGCCGTTGCTGCCTGCCTTGTCCGGCGGCACGGGGCGGTTGAGGATTTCCAGGCTGTGCATGCCGAAGGTCTCGGTCATCCCGAAGACGCCGCCGTAACGACGGTCCTTCGGGATGACCTTCCCGTCCGCGTCCAGCCCCTCGACCAGGCCGACGCGAACGGAAGACAGATCGCGGCCGTCACGGGCGGCCGCGTCGATGATCCCCGCCGCCTGGGCGGGCCAGACGGAAAGGCGGGTCAGGCGCTCGCGCTCCGTCAGCTCGGCCAGCGCCTCGGGCTTCGGAGACGGCGAGCAGACCTGGCAGTCGCCGACATGGAGGGCCGGGAGCAGGTTCACGTTCAGCCCGCCGATCCAGAAGAAGGGATGGCCGCTGTAGGTGCGGTCGTCCGGCTGGAAATCGTAATAGGGCAGGAACTGGCGGACGGCGCGGACCGCGACGCCGTGCGTGTGCACCACCGCCTTCGGCTCGGCGGTCGAGCCGGAGGTGCAGATGGTGATGAGGCTGTCGGACGGGACGATGCTGGCCTCGACCTGCGCCAGGAAGGCTTCGTCCACGCGGGGGATGAGCGCCTCCGGTTTCACCGCCCAGGGCCGGTCGCAGTCGCCCCACACTATAATGCGGCGCAGGTAGGGGTGCTCGGGCAGCAGCAGGTCGGGCGCCCGATGCCCGGCCAGCCCTGGCAGCGCCCGTTCCAGGCGCTCGATGTAGTCGTTGCGCAGGTAGCTGGCCGAAACCAGCAGGACGCCGATGTCGTTGTGACGCAGGCCCCACGACAGCTCCGGCGCCTGGAAGAAGGTGCTGAGGCCCGTGGTCAGCGCCCCGGCCCGCGCGGCGGCGAACCAGCAGACCACCCAGTCCGGCGAGTTGGGCATCAGGAGCCCCACCCGCGAGCCCTTGCCGATCCCCAGCGACAGCAATCCCCGCGCCAGCATCGCCGACCGGCGCTCGGCGTCCCGGAAACTCAGGCGCTCATCGCCGAGGACGACGAACTCGCGGTCCTCGTGCGCGGCGGCGGCGGCCTTGATCAGCTCGGGCAGGGTCGGCCGGAAGGGCGCGCCCTCTCCTATCCGCACCTCGTCCGGCCGTGCGGTCATAGGGTGGCGATGGGCGTGACCGGAGAGCCGACGGCATGCGGCAGGCGCAGGGGCGGGGCAGTGAGCATGAAGGCCGTGCGGCCGCGCTCGGCCAGCGCATTGGCCAGCGGCGTCATCCACCAATATTCGCCGAGCGGGACGCCCAGCTTGAACAGGCAAAGCTCATGCAGCGGCAGCAGCGCCCGCCCGCCCGCGTCGCCCTGCGGACGGCGATAGGTCTCGACGGCGGCGGTGTCGGCGGCGATGGCGGCGACACCCGAGTTCCGCACCCAATCCAGCAGCCGTTCGTCCTGGCCGTCGAGTTCGGCGCCGAGTTCCTTCAGCCGCTTGTAGTCGGGCGTCCCGGCCATGTCGACGATGGCCTGGGCGAAACCGCTGTGGATGCACAGCACGTCGCCGGGCCGCACCTCCACCCTGTCGGCGCCCAGCACCTGCATCAGGTCATCGTAGCTGACGGCGCGCCGGGCGGGGCCGAAGTGGCGGTGGAAGTCGACCATCACGCCGCGCGTCTGGACGCCCTTGGCCGCCATCCTGTCCACACCCAGGCGATGGGCGCCGCCGTGGTCGTGGCCGCGGATGTCCCGCTCGGCGCGCCAGCCGTTGTAGTAGACGAACTCGGCCTCCCCATCGCCGTCGGCGTCGAACCGCTGGCCGACGTGGCACAGGCCGTCCCACTGGGTCGAGTATTGCAGGTAGAGGATCACCGCGTCGTCGCACAGCACGTCGGTGACGCCGCAGATGCGCTCGTCCATCGGCCGGTTCATGTTCGGCCTGTCGGGATCGCCCGTGCCGAACAGCTTCGGCGGCAGGCGGTTGCCGACCTTCCCTCCGGGCAGGTCGAGCGGCAGGCTGAGGCAGAAGCTGAGGCCCTCGCGGACCTCGGCTGCCGCCTCCAGCACCTTGGCCGGGGTGATCAGGTTCAGGCGGCCGATCTCGTCGTCGTCGCCGAACTCGCCCCAGTTGGAGCCCTCGGGCCGGTTGAGCCAGCGGCCCACGTCAGGCCGGGACCGCATGGCGGGCGGCGGCCCTGGTCACCGCCGTCTCCACGAACTTCGGCTGGCCGACCGGGCCCCACAGCAGGTCGGCGGTGTCGAGCGCGGCGCCGTTCACCCCGCCCATCTCCGCCTGGAGCGCGCGGAAGCGATAGGTCCAGAAGTGCAGCTTGTGCTCGTTGGTCACGCCCATGCCGCCGTTGAACTGATGCAGGTCGAAGGTCAGCATCTGGATGTGCTGCTGGGCGTAGCCCGCCGCCTGGTGGGCGTCGAAGGGCTCGCCGCTCCAGGCCGCCTTGAGGGCCAGGTACTGCACGCCGCGCGCCACGCGATGGCATTGGGCCAGCCGGTGCTGGACGGCCTGGTAGGTCCCCAGCGTCGTGCCGAACATCCGCCGCTGCTTGACGTAGTCGACGGTGAAATCGACCGCGCTGCGCATCAGCCCCGCGCACTCGGCGGCGATGGACACCCGCCACCACTGGCGCAGCGGCTCCACGGCGCGGGGGCCGAGGCTAATGGCCTTCGACAGGTCCGGCCGGGTTTTGAAGCGGCCGTAGGGATAGGCGTAGATGGTCTCCACCACCTCCACGTTGTCCGGGTCGACCGGGATCACCAGCACGTCGTCGCCGGTGTCGAGGATCGCGGCCTTGGCCACGGGCAGGAACCGCTGGGCCTTCATCAGGTCGCCGGAGATCAGGCAGATCGGGCGCGGGATCACTCCTTCCGACAGGTGCGGCGCGACCAGGGCCGAGGCGCCCACTTCCACCGTCACCGGCGCGCGGGAGGCCTCGATGACCACCAGCGCCGCCTCCAGCGCGCCCATGCCGGGCGTGCGGGCGGCGTCGAGGAAGCCGTTGGCCGCCAATTGCCCGTCCAGCTCGTGGGAGTAGTAGCTGCGCTCTCGGCGATGCTCGGCGGGCAGCTCCTGGTGGCGGTCGAGGAGCGATTGCAGACTGCCCACCAGCAGCGACTGGTCTTCGGTCAGGTCGAGGTCCATCGTCTCACCTCCGGGGCAGGCCCAGACCGCGCTGGGCGATCAGGTCGAGTTGCAGTTCGAAGGTCCCGGCCGCGATCGTGGCCGGTATCTGGTGCCGGTAGAACAGCTCCAGGTATCGCTCCCCGCCCGCCAGGCTGTCGGGCAGGTACTCCATCAGGAAGTTCATCAGGTCGAGGCAGGCTTCCGCCGCCGTGATCCGCTGGACGTTGGGATCGACGCTGGCGGCCGTGTTCTTGATGCGCTGGTCGACCACGAGATAGGTCAGCACCCGCGCCGCCTCCAGCTTCTGCACGATCCGCCCGGCGTGCGAGCGGACCAGCGGGTCGTCGAAGCGGCCCTCGGTCTGGAGCTGGTGGACGGCGGTGTCGAGCACCTTGCGGCCCCAGTGGTAGCGCGGCAGGCCGACCCGCTCGAAGCTGAGCGCCGTGACGATGATCTCCCACGCCTGGCTCTCCTCCCCGACCCGGTTGGCGACGGGGACCTCGACGTCCTGGAAGAACACCTCGTTCAGGTGGCCGTATTCCGGCAGGCCGGGGAACGGGATGACGCTGACGCCCGGCGAATCCATCGGCACCAGGAAGATCGAGATCGCCTTGCGCTCCGGCCCCGTGCGGGCGAGCAGGAAGCACCAGTCGGCCTTGTACGAGTACGAGGTCCAGATCTTCATGCCGTTGATGACGTACCTGTCGCCAACGCGTTCGGCCTTGGTCTGGAGCGCGGCGAGGTCCGTGCCCGCCTGCGGCTCGGAGAAGCCCTGGCACCAGATCACCTCGCCCGTGGCGATGCGCTTGAGGTGCTCCTCCTTCTGCTCCGGCGTGCCGAAGCGCATGAGGGCCGGGCCGATCCAGTTGACGTTCATGTACTGCGGGCCGCGCGGCTCGCCCCAGGTCCACAGCTCCTCGGCGAGGATGAACTGCTCCCACGGCTCGCCGTCCTGGCCGCCGTATTCCTTGGGCCACTGCGGCAGCAGCAGGTCCGCGGCCGCCAGCTTCGGGCAGAAGGTCCGGGCGAAATCGATCTGCTCGGGCGAGCCCAGGCCGTGGGCGTAGGTCTCCCACCAGTCGTCGGGCAGCTCCCGTTCCAGGAACTCCCGCACACGCGAGCGGTAGCGCTCGTGCGCTTCCGTCCAGCCAAACTCCATCGTCTTCCTCCCTGGAAGACCCCCAGACTAGGTCGCGGGCGGCGGGGGATCGTGATCCATGTCGGGAGTTCACATATCCAGATGGGTATGTGAAACTGCGATTATGAACCTCGACCTCGACCTGCTCAGGGCCTTCATGGCGGCCGGGGAGACCCTGTCCTTCACCCGCGCCGCCGAGCGGCTGGGGGTCTCGCAGCCGCGCCTGTCGCTGCTGATCCGGCGGCTGGAGGAGCAGCTCGGCTTTCGCCTGTTCGTCCGCGCCCATCGCCGGGTCGAGCTGACCCGCGAGGGCGACATGCTGCTGCGCAAGGCCCAGGCGCTGGGGACGGTGCTGCGGGAGTTCGACGACCTCGTCTGGGAGTTGCGGCGCGAGGGCCGCACGCGGCTGCGGCTGGGCTCGCCCCGCTACACGCTGGAGCTGCCCGAGCGGTTGCAGTTCATCGAGGACTTCAACGCCGAGCGGCCGTCGGTGAAGCTGGAGGTCGACAGCGACCGCACGCCCCTGCTGCTGCCCCGGCTGCGGGCGGGGGAGCTGGACCTCGTCTTCGCCACCTCGCCTTTCGACGAGGCCGGGCTGGAGACCATCCCCTTCGCCCGGTCCGAGGTGTTCGTCGCCGTTCCCGAGGAAGACCCGTGGGCGAAGGCCGCCGAGGTTCCCATCGAGGCGGTGGCGGGCAAGCCCTTCGCCAGCTACCCCGGCTACATCGGCAACGGCTACTACGCCGCCTGGTTCGGGGCGTTCGCCCAGGCGGGAGCCGAACTGCACGAGGCCCACGACGACCATCCGGCCAGCCTGCTGCGGTTCGCCGCGCGCCGCCGGTTCTGGACCGTGATCCACCTGTGGCGGGGGCAACGGCTGCCGCTGGACCCCGAGGACCGCATGGTCGCCCTGCCGCTGGCGGGAGGCCGCGAACTCGGGATCGAGATCCGCCTGGCCCGCCGCACGGGCGCCCAGCCCCCGGCCGCCGAGGCCCTGTGGGCCCACGCCCTGCGCAGGCCCGCCCCTTAAGGGGCGGAGTTGCGGCGACGGCGATTGAAGGGTTGGCGCCGCTCAACCTTAAGACCGCGCCAGCGAATACGTGAGATCGATTCTCAAGGACCGAAGCGGAGACCGGCGTTACCTAAGGTCATATCCGTAACACTTGACCGACCCGCTTTGAGCGGCGACAAATATTTGGTCTCGGGTCGATCAAACCTCAACCATGACAAGGCCCCCGCCAGAGGGGCTCCCCCCGGCATGGCGAGACAGGAGTGAAACAATGGACCGCTTCAGCGAGATGCAGGTCTTCGCCAGGGTCGTGGAGGACGGCGCGTTTTCGTCCGCCGCCCGGGCGCTGAACCTCACCCCCTCGGGCGTCAGCAAGCTCATCGCCCGCCTTGAGGACCGCCTCGGCGTGCTGCTCTTCAAGCGCAACTCCCGGAGCATGACCCTCACCCCCGAGGGCCAAGCCTACTACGAACGCGTGCTGAGCGTGCTGGAGGCGATGGACGAGGCCGAGTCCAGCGTCTCGAACGCCGCGCGGGAAGGCTCGGGCGTGCTGCGGGTCTACACGACACTCAGCTTCGCCTGCCACCAGATCGCGCCTTTCATGCCGGAGTTCCACGAGCGCTATCCGAACATGCGGGTGGAGTTCCACACCGGCACCGGGCCCCTGCGCAGCCTGGATTCGACCATGGACGTGGCGCTCTACCCCTACGACATGCAGGACTGCTCGCTGGTCGCCCGGCGCATCGCCCAGTCCCGCTGGGTGATCTGCGCCGCGCCCGAGTACCTGGCCCAGCACGGAACGCCGCAGAAGCCCGCCGACCTGCTCAAGCACCGCTGCCTGAACTTCGCGATGGAGGCGCCGTGCAACAACTGGCCGGTGTGGGACCCGAACGAGGAGAAGGTCACGCGGGTGCTGTCGCACGCGGCCAGCTCCGCCACCGACGCCGAGATGCTGCTGGCCCTGGCGCGGGCGGGGACGGGCGTCGTGAGGATGTTCGAGTACCACGTGGCGCGCGACCTCGACGAGGGACGGCTGGTCAAGCTGTTCCCCTACGAGCACGACACCCACAAGCAGTCGATCTACGCCATCTACCAGAGCCGTCGCCACCTGGCGCCGCGTGCGCGTATCTTCCTGGATTACCTGGAGGAAAAGCTCTCCGGCTACCGCGACAGCTGGCGCGAGGAGCCGCAGAAGAAGGCCAAGCCGAACCTGGCCCGGGTGGCTTAGAAACTCCTCCCCCGTTCACGGGGGAGGGGGACCGCGTAGCGGTGGAGGGGGCGGCGGCCGGCATTGAGCCAAGCATGAGGGCGCCGGGTCTCTATCTGCTGTCGCCGAGCCCGGTCTCGCCCCCTCCACCACTTCGTGGTCCCCCTCCCCCATTTCATGGGGGAGGAGTTGGGCTTAGTCCGACAGCGAGACGCGGCCGACGATCTTGAGCCCGTAGCCTTCCATGGCTGCGGGCTTGATCTTGCTGG